>DAIUED010000190.1:0-6593 GCA_036845295.1 Bacteroidota bacterium | reverse complement strand
CAACTTGTGTATGCGCGGCGTCACTGAGAAAGCGGCTACAATTTTTCCGCCGAATTTCTTTTCTTCAACCAGGTATTTCACCAGCAACAGGATAATGTGGTGCGAATCCACAAAATTTCCTTTACTGTCGTACAGGCCAATGCGATCAGCGTCACCGTCGGTGCAAAGCCCGCAACTGATATTGCCGTTTTTCTTGATTAATTCACTAAATTCCAGCAGGTTTTTATGGATCGGCTCTGGCGCTTGCCCGTGGAAACCAGGGTTGTCGTCATCATGCAGGTGAATGATTTCCGGGAACAAACGCTTCATGATGCGTTTACCCGCACCAAACATACTATCGTACGCCAGGTTGAGGCCCGACGATTTAATGGCTTTCAGGTCAAACGACTCTTCCACATGCTTCAGGTACATGTCTTCGAGGTTTGCGTAAACCAGCATGCCTTTCGTTTCGGCATCCTTGAGATCTATTGACTCGTAGTTTGGATTCGCTTTATCGGGAATGATATCCTCAATTTCCTGGATCTTTTCCGGAACCAGTGGACCGCCGTAATGCCCTTTGAGTTTATAACCATTGTAGGACGGCGGATTGTGGCTGGCAGTAATAATAATGCCTAATGAGGTATTTAGTTTCAGGGCTCCTAACGAGATCATCGGCGTAGAAACATAATCTTTTGCCAGATACACTTTCACGCCATTGGCAATAAATACTTTAGCAGTTGTTTCGGCAAACAATTCGCCTGCAAACCGGCAATCGTGTCCTACCACGGCACTTGGCTCTTTAAAGTTTTGCTTGATCCAGGAAGCAGTTGCTTCCGTTACCCTTGCTACATTTTCTACTGTAAAGTCTTTGGCGATGATAGCCCTCCAACCGTCGGTTCCGAATTTTAGTTTTGTCATAGTCCTCTCTCTCTTGAAAAATAGGTTTAAATATAAAGGAAAAAATGCTTAAAGACGCGTTTTTTAACGGTAATTATTGCATGATGCTTTTCAGGTGCTCGCAGGTCGATTCATCTTTCCAGTCGATATAGCCCACGTTGTCATACACCACTTCGCCTTTTGTATTGAGTAAATAAGTCGTAGGAATAGAGTGGATGCCATAGGCCTGAAAATTGCTCACGAGCGTCACGAAGGTGAATGGGTAGCCTGTGCGTTCCTGGAACGACACCATTTTTTCGATGCTTTCGTCGGTTACACAAAGTATTGTTACGTCGGCGAGGCGGCTGTCTTTCACCGCATTGATCTCTTTTAATTCCACCAGGCAATTTGGGCACCAACTGGCATAAAAACTCACGATTACCTTTCGGCCCTTTAACGATGAAATGTCGAAACGGTTCGTGTCGCGGTCCACAACCTCGATTTTAGAAATATCGATGGATGGTGCGACTTTATATTTTTGATAGAAGTAAAAACCGAGTGCAGAAAGGGCTGCCAGGATCAAAATAATATAAATTTGTTTCGCTTTCATGTTATTAAAACGGAATTGTTCTTAAAAAAATCCCGATTGTAAACTTACAGTAAATTTATAGAATAGTTTTACCGTATGCTCAGAAAAATATTGATCAAAACCTGGACGATCTTTTGGAAGACCTGCGTGGCATTTGTTATTCTTTCTGTGGTATCCGTTGTTGTGTTTCGCTGGGTACCGATACCGCTAACGCCTTTGATGCTTATTCGAAATGTAGAGCAGATGGGATCTAATAAAGGTGTAGTGATGAAGCATGACTGGGTGCCGCTCGAGGATATTTCACCTAAATTGCAGCTAGCCGTGGTGTGCAGCGAAGATCAGAACTACCTGAAGCATTACGGGCTTGATTTCGGCGCCATTGAAAAGGCGATGAAAGAGAACGAAAAGGGAAAGCGGGTACGCGGAGCCAGCACCATCAGCCAGCAAACTGCCAAAAATGTGTTCTTGTGGCCCGGTCGCAGCTACCTTCGAAAGGCGCTCGAAGTATGGTTCACTTTGCTCATCGAAACGTTCTGGAACAAAGAACGCATCATGGAAGTATATCTCAATAGTATCGAAATGGGCAAAGGAGTATATGGTGCCGAAGCGGCAAGTCAGCATTGGTTTCATAAATCAGCCAAGGCCCTCACCAAAGACGAATCAGCGGCCATAGCAGCTATACTGCCCAATCCGTTACAGTATAAAGCAAATCCGCCTAGTACGTATATTACAGGCCGCAAAGCCTGGATCAAACAGCAGATGAACTTTTGGGGGAACAAGCTCGACTACAACAAGTATAAGGACGACGAGGAGAAAGAAGTTCCGGCCCGCAACTAATTATCTACAAGCATTCATTTTCATGAAGTACCTGTTATCACTCATCGTATTTTCATTTCTGATCGTTACCTGTAACCAAACGGAGGAATCCAAAGCCTCACCCGCGGAGAAACCCAGTGAGCCACTACTTCCGGATTCTGTAAGATATAAAGCCGAGGCTTACCGGCTCGACACCTTGTTTCAGGCGTTGTATAATGCGGATGCGTTTAACGGTAACGTACTTGTGGCGAAAGGACATACGATCATTTACCGCAAATCGTTCGGGTATGCGATCAAGGAGCGCAATCAAAAACTCAGTGATTCTTCACTGTTTCAGCTTGCATCGGTATCTAAAGTCATCACTGGCATTGCTAGCCTGATTTTGGTGGAGCAGGGCAAATTGAAGTTGGAAACACCGGTAAGCGACATTTTAAATGGGTTTCCCTACGAAGGTGTAACAGTGCAACAGCTGCTATGCCATCGTTCGGGGTTGCCTAATTACCTTTATTTTTGCGGTGGGCTATTGCCTGAAAAACCCGATCTGATTACCGGACAGGATGTGTTGGATGTGATGATCCGCGATAAGCCGAAAGCCTGGCTTAAACCCGAAACGCGATTTAATTACTGCAATACCAACTACGCCCTTCTCGCTTTGATCATTGAAAAAGTGTCTGGGAAGTCATATCCTCAGTTCCTGTCTGACGAGATATTTATACCCTTGGGGATGAAACACACCTTTACAAAAAACAACCTGAGCGCCAATACACCGTGCATGACCCATGGCTATACGGTAAAATATCGCGAGGTAGGCAGCGACCGGAACGATGGTGTGTTGGGCGACAAAGGGATATACACCACAACTTACGACTTATTTTTGCTTAGCAATGCTCTTTTTCAACACAAACTACTCGGCGCAGAAATGCAAAACAAAGCCTACACGGCGTATAGCCCGGAGAAAAAGCTAGGCAATTATGGCCTGGGATGGCGCATGAATCTGAATGCGCCCGATCGGGAAGTGTTTCACAACGGTTGGTGGCACGGCTACCGCACGTCGTTTCACCGTCGGTTTAAGGATAGCCTAACCATTGTGGTTCTCAGCAATCGGCTCAACCGGAGTGTGTATGCCACCTGGCGGATATATAACGCGGTTGACGGTCCATTGCAGCAGAGTTATAAACCGGAGGCCGAGGAAGAGTAGGATAGAGGCCGCTTTCTGTATTGCGGCTTGTGAAAAAAAGCGCTACCTTTGCGCCATCGTAAAAATTGCAGATATCGAATTGGGAGAATTTCCGTTGTTGCTTGCTCCGATGGAGGATGTGAGCGATCCACCGTTTCGTTACGTTTGCAAGAAATATGGTGCTGATTTGATGTACACGGAGTTCATCAGCAGTGAAGGGCTCATCCGTGATGCGATTAAAAGCCGTCAGAAACTTGATATTTTCGATTACGAAAAACCCATTGGAATACAGATCTTTGGTGGGGATGAAGAGGCCATGGCTTTGTCTGCCAAAATTGTGGACGCCACCCAGCCCGATTTGCTCGACATCAATTTTGGCTGCCCCGTAAAGAAAGTGGTTTGCAAAGGAGCCGGGGCGGGCGTGTTGAAAGATGTTGACCTGATGGTGCGCCTGACCAAAGCCGTTGTGAGATCTACCAGTTTACCCGTAACCGTGAAAACACGGCTGGGCTGGGACGATTCGATGATTAACATCATGGAAGTAGCCGAAAGGTTGCAGGATGTTGGCATCAAAGCACTGACTATACATGGGCGCACGCGCGCACAGATGTACAAGGGTTCCGCCAATTGGGAACCGATAGCGGCCGTGAAGAACAATCCAAGGATCCACATACCTATATTTGGTAATGGCGACATTACCACGCCGGAAAAAGCATTAGAGTACAAGAACCGTTATGGTGTTGATGGGATCATGATTGGCCGGGCCAGCATCGGTTATCCGTGGATCTTTAACGAGATCAAGCATTTTATGAAAACAGGGGTGCATTTGCCGAAACCCACGCTCGAAAACCGTGTGGAGGTGGCGCTTGCCCACTTCAATAAGTCTATCGAATGGAAAGGACCGAAACTGGGTGTGTTGGAAATGCGCCCGCATTATACCAATTACTTCAAAGGGATCGACCATTTCAAGGAAACGCGTATGAAACTCGTTACCACCGATCACATCGACGAAATACGGGACACCCTTCTGTCTATTCCCGAAAAACACGGGCAGGCGGTGTGATCTTTCTTTATTTCTCGTTTACAGAATGCTGAGGTATCTGAACGGTATCTGTATCGGTCTTTAAAAAAGTATAGCCCAAAAAAGTATTAAAAAGGGCAAAGTAATAGATGCCTTTGTTTGCATCCAGGATGTTTTCCGTAAAAAAGCCAATTATCATGCAAACGAGGAATGACAAATAGATGAAACTTTTGGCTTTGATGGCAATTTTCAGATAATAGACCAAGCAGCCGAGAAAGATAATCAAGCCGATGAGCCCATTTTTAAGCAGGTAAGAGAGGTATTGGTTGTGGGCGTTAAAGCCTTCGAGGTAGGATATGAAAAGTTCTTTTTCTACAAATTTGGTTTTTAGCATCCCTGCTTCATCGCCTGTGCCGTAACCAAATATGGGCGAATGAGGGACAAGCTCTAAGCCGGCTTTCCAGCGCTCTACACGTGGTTCGGCTCCCTCGAAATTATAACCTCCGGCGTTAATATCCGTAATTAGATCCGAAGAAAAACGATCGTGAAAATAGCCAACCTGATTTGCCAGGAAAATTGCTGCCGCAAATAAGATGAAAATTGTTCCCAAAAAGATAACTTTTTTTCTTACATAAAATAAGGGGTAAATAATGCAAATAATGAATGTTGTCGTAAGGATTGAGTTTCGGGAGGCCAGGAAAAATAAGCCGGCAGATAAAAAACCAATACAAGCAATCAGAAAAAGTTTTCTATTTAAACGAGATGGTTTTGCTAGTTCAGTAGCTAAAAAGATAATGGAAAGCGAAACGTAAAGGGACAGGTAACCCGCGTGAATGGCAAGCGGACCTGAAAAACCGTGGTTGAAAAACTCTTTCGAAAAAATCAATGAAACGGGTAGGTGTCCGAAAATTATCACGTTAGCCACATTGGCAAACAAGAAGAACAAGGCTGCCAGCGACCCCAATGTAAGTGCGATCAACAAATACCTCACCCTCTCTTTTGTAAATTTGATGGCAAGAGGGAGAATAAGTGGAAAAGCTAAAAGTGCCAATTGCTTTTCAATCATAAAGCCAGCTTCGTGTTTATCGGCCGAATAAGGATAGCCGAGGCAGGCGAGAAAAAAAAACATTTGAAAGATCCAGATCTGACGAGGAATCTGTTTCCATTTTTTACGATTAAGCCCTGCGAATGTGCAAACGATCAGTAACATCAGCAATATGGTGGAATAGAACCGGTCGAAAGGCAATGAAAAAGCAAATAACAAAACCAATAAAAAACGTAGGTTTTCTGATTTCAATTCATCCCTGGTCTCCATATTCAAGGTTGCAGTATCATCCATGATCTTGTATCGCATTTAGCATCAGTGTTTCATATTGATCAATAATATTTCGCCAGGCATACGTGGTTTCTATTTTGCGCCGGTTATTGTCTATGCAACGCTTTTTTAAGGTAAAATCAACCGGTTGTTCAAGTATGTTCGCTATTTCTCCGGCTGCGCTAAAATACAAGGCATCTTGTTCAAGTACACTTTCATTGAACTCGTTGCGATGCGAAATGATCATGCAATGGCAGGCCATGGCTTCAAGCAAAGATGGATTTGTACCGCCAACAGAATGCCCATGAAAATAATAACGGCAGAAGTATCTGAGGTTATTTAACGCGTCGAGGTCATAAATAGGTCCCATGAAAATGATGCGTTTCTCATTCTTGAATTTTTCAGCCAGGTATGATCCGAATTTGTTTTTGTAGTTACCGATTACCAAACATGGTGTGGTTGTTTTCGCTTGTTTTACGCCGTCAAGAATAGTTTCAATATTGTTTTCCGGTTCCATGCGCGCCACCAGAATGTCGTAGCCCCCAGCCAGGAGTCCATGCTGTTGCAAAGCAGCTTCATTGGGCTTATTGAACATATGCGCGCCATAAGCAATAAAATGCGACGTGTTGCCATAGCGCTTTAAAATATAGTCTTTAATAGCCTTAGAGTCTGCCACCAGTACATCACTATGCTTCACAGCTAGTTTTTCAGCATATCGCAAAAACCGTTGCACGTTTTTACTGAATTTTGTCCTTTTCCATTCCAAGCCGTCCATGTTGGTAATTAGTACCGGCTTTTTGGGAAACAGGCGGCTCCATAT
>DAIUED010000189.1:0-6596 GCA_036845295.1 Bacteroidota bacterium | reverse complement strand
CACTTTTTTGAGCCAAGCGCCACTAAGCTGGCCGCTCTCGTTTTTTACGATACATCAAAACGATGGCATAGACAAAAACCGCCACAAACGGAAGTGTAGATAACAGCATAGGATAACGTAACCCTAACAAACTCACCACAAAGATAAACCATGGCAACAGGCCAAGACAGACCATCCCTGCCGCGCTCAACCAAAAGCCAGGACGCTGCTGAAAAAGCGTAGCCAGCAATAATACCTGCCCGGTCAGTGGCAATAGCACAAACGGATGCAGTGCTTCCTCCGGATGAGACCACAAACCGCTCAAAACCCTTGCTTCCGCCTCTATCAGAAAACTATGCATACCACTGCCCCATTCCAGGTAGATACAAAGCGGGCTAAGCGCGAGCAACAAATTGGCTAGTTTGTGTTTTTGCATACAGATCGAACAAATACGCTTGATGCAAAATTAAGGTATTTTGGAGCTGATCCTAAAAAAGCAAAAGCCAGTTTATGCGTTACATTTAGGATGACTTTGGCTCGATGTCTTTTTGGATGATTTGGCGGTTAGGGTGCTGAATTTATACAGACAAAAAGAACTAAAATTGTCCTGCTTCGATGAGCTTAATCGCCCGCTCGATCATGATGTCTTCACCTGTAGGATCGTATTCATCCTTCATGTTGCTGCCAAATAAACGGGCAAGACTTTGCCACATAAAAGCCTGAAAATCGCCACGAAGATCTTTTACCAGTGTATAGCTCGTATTGCCTGTTTCGCGGTCGATCAATTTCAGTAAAATCTTACCCTGCGTCATGCTCAGGTTTTTCAGTGGCTCTTCAAACTCGTCTTTCAACTGCCTTTCCACCACTTTCAAATACGCCTTACGCGTTTTCTCATCCATTTTTTCCATCACCTGGTTGTATTCTTTCAGTTTAGCGGCTGCCAGGATGGCGTAAGGATATACTTTTTTCACGTTGTATTTCGTACGCGTCCACACTTCGTACTGCTTTTTGTTTTTGTAAACATAGTCAGCGTAAACATATACGTCCTGGAAACGGATGGAAGGAATGGTATCGCCGTTATAGATCTCGGCATGTACACGGTACTGTACTTTATGCGCTGGCACAGGAACCGATGTCTGATCGTTTTCCTGCGCAGCAAGCGATCCTATGCAGAGGAAAAAGCATCCGATGAATGCTGTATGAAAGATGTTGGCACAACCCCAAAAGAACCTGGCGGGATGCAACCTTACTGCATGCGGGTAGCCCTCTTTCGATGTTGATTTACTCATGTCTATTAATACCTTAAACGAAAAAAGTAACCCGTGGGTTACTTTTCGCAAACTACACGCGGTTAGCGCGCCATTTTGATTTTTGTCCCCCGGAGCTTCTTGCTTCTACCGAAGGTTTAGACAAATCGGATGCCACAAATGCGCCAAAGATCGCTGCGATCTCTTCTTCTGTTTTATTAAACTTATTTAACATCTCAGGCTTAAAATACTTACCGATAAATCCTGTATCGAATTTCCCGCTCACAAAGGCTTCGTGCTTCAATACAAAGGCACAAAAGTTAAGGGTTGTTTCCACGCCTGTAATTTCATAATCACCGATGGCGCGCAGCATTTTTTCAATGGCTTCGGTCCGGTCTTTTCCATGTACAATCAATTTGGCAATCATCGGATCGTAAAAGATCGGAATATCCATCCCTTCTTCGAAAGAGTCGTCAACGCGAACACCAGGACCTGTAGGAAGGCGATAGGTTTTCAGTCTGCCAATATCCGGCAAAAAATTGTTCGCTGGGTCTTCTGCACACACACGCACTTCGATGGCGTGGCCATTGATCTTGAGATCTTCCTGCGTAAAAGATAATTTTTCGCCGCGGGCTACCTTAATTTGCTCTTTCACAAGATCGAGGCCCGTAATAAGTTCTGATACCGGATGCTCTACCTGCAAGCGCGTATTCATTTCGAGAAAGTAGAAATTCAACTGGTCGTCAACCAAAAATTCTACCGTGCCAGCACCGCTGTAATTACAGGCTTTTGCCACGTTCACGGCACACTCGCCCATGGCCTTGCGCAATTCGGGTGTCAGCACCGACGACGGCGCTTCTTCGATGAGTTTCTGATGGCGTCGCTGAATGCTACACTCCCGTTCGAAAAGATACACGCAGTTCCCGTAATTATCGGCCAGCAACTGAATTTCGATGTGGCGCGGCCCTGACGCATAACGCTCGATAAACACTGCACCATTACCAAATGCAGAAATGGCTTCGCTGATCGCCAACTTCATCTGCTCTTCCACTTCACTTTCTTTCTCCACGAGGCGCATACCTTTACCGCCGCCGCCTGCCGATGCTTTTATCAGCAACGGAAAGCCTATTTCTTTGGCAAGTCTTGTTGCTTCAGCCAAATCACTCACGGCTCCATCGGACCCCGGGATCATGGGAACGTTGTATTTTTTTGCGGTTGCCTTGGCGCTGAGCTTATCGCCCATCATGTCCATGGCTTCGGCACTCGGACCAATAAAAGTGATTCCCGCTTGCTGTACTTTCCTTACGAAATCGGCATTTTCGGAAAGGAAGCCGTAACCGGGATGGATCCCGTCCACACCCAATTCTTTGCAAATCGCAATGATCTTATCGCCTTGCAAATACGATTGGGCGCTTGGTGGAGGCCCTATGCATACCGCTTCGTCGGCGTAACGCACAAAAGGCGCGTTCCTGTCGGCTTCGCTGTATATTGCTACCGTTTGTATTCCCATTTCTTTAGCGCTACGCATCACGCGCAATGCAATTTCCCCGCGGTTGGCTATTAATATCTTCTTCATGAGCGTCAATTCGATCTATAAAACACGAATATACTAGTTTAATTCTGTTTCAATTGGTTTTTTCGAGGGATTTACCAACCACGGCGTGGCCCAGCCGTTTTGCCACGAGTACCATCCAATGCCTGGCAGCAGTATTTTTCGCAAAGATTACAGCTGCGAGGATTGAGGTTGTTAATAGTTTGTGAATACAATAGAACTGCACGTGATGGCTTTTTTATAATATTTGTTAAAATACTTATTCCTTTTTTATGAAAAAACTGCTATCCGGCCTCTTTGTGTTGCTTTTTTCGTTGCTTTCACAAGCACAGGATTTTAACCTCGACGATCTTCCAAACCACCTCGTGCGGGAATTGAACCGCTTCAGGATGCAAAACGGCCTCGATACGTTTGAAGTGAACGACATTCTGATCAATGCGGCCAACATCGACGCCGTAAAAATGGCGAAATCGGGCCAGGCAAAAGTAGAACCCGAAAAAGTAAAAAAGAACCTGGTGAAAGCCGGCGGAACAAACAAAGGCGAAGAAACTGCTTTACTGGCGCCGGTGAGTAAAGGCCGAGACACCTACACCACCGCACAGGTTGCTAAAGTGATCTGGACCCGCTGGGAAAATACAAAAAAAGACAAAGCTGTTTTGCTAAGCCCTCAATACATGATGATTGGGATTAAATGCCTGATGGATAAGGACAATAAAAAAGTAGTTGCCGTTGCCGTTTACGGTGGTTATGACAGCTTAAATGCCGGCGCTAAAAAGAAAAAGGAGCTGGAAGTCCCTTACAACAGCAAATCGAAAAAACTTCTGGCGGCCGACCTGAGATCGTGTAAAAATTGTGATAAATGGAAAAACTATGATCTTCTGCAACAAGGGCTTAAAGTAGAGAATGGCAAAATTTACCTTGAGTACGCCAACCTCAAAGACCTGAAGCGCTTGATGAAAAAAACCAAGGACGGGCTTGCCGTGGACATCGTTCAGCGTGCACAATATGAAAAGCCGGACTATAACATTGTGGATAACAACCTGCAAAACAAAGGTGTGATGCAAAGTGTGGTTTACAAGGATAAACTTTTTTCTAAAAACCTCATTAAACAAGACCCCAAGGCCAAGAAAAAAATAAAGGTGAACAGCCTGAAGGTAGAAATGGGCAAGTTCAATAAAAAGATCACCGGACCTTACGAGCTTAACCTAATCGTGGTACAGGATGGCCACGTTTGCCGCACGGTAACACGCAGTTACCTCGAAGAAGGCGATCAGGAAAGTAATACACCCATCGGACTTATTCCGGCAACGGAGAGTGTGGGCCTCAAACCTGCATTCGAACCAAAATCTGAAAGTTCTATCCTGAACTTTACCATTCCGTTCGAGAAAAATAAATCCGAATTTAAACCCGAAGACATTCAGCCATTCATCAAAGCGCTCAATGAACCAGATTTCGTCATTGATGGCTTGTATATCTACGCCTACTCTTCGATAGAAGGTGATGCTACCGCCAACGCCAAGCTGCAGCGGAAACGTGCCGAAAGTGTCACAAAGGTTTTACAAAGCATGCAGCAAAACAAAATTAACCCGGTAATCGAAACCAAAGATTCGTGGAATCTTTTTGAAATGGAAATGGAAGATGGCAAATATGCCGACCTGGTGAAGCTGGGCAAAGATAAAGCCATTAAAAAGATCAATTCAGATGGCGCTTTGCTGAGCGAACTGGAACCAACCCTGGCGCGCCAACGTTTTGCACAAATCGTGATGGACGTTACTTATGACATCTCGGGCGATAAGGAACAACGTTTTTCTACCGTATCCTTTAACCGCGCCGTGAAAGCAGGCAAAACGCAGCAAGCCTATAAGATCATGGAATACGCTGCCATGCAGGTCATTAAGAAAAAATACAGCGCCGATGCGCTTGACAGCATGAAAGTGCCGAACGACGCGAAGTTCGTGAATTTCATGAACAACAAGGTGTACTTCGACTACCTCGCGAAAAGCAGTTTGGTTGATGAAGACGATTACGAAGAATTGAAAAGGTTGGAAAAACTTGATCCGACTAACGACGTTGTTCGTTACAACCGGATCTACAGTTCCATTAAACTCGACACCACACTGGGTACTAAAGAATACCAGGCAAAATTGCAACAGGACATCGACGCGCTTTACAAATCGAAAATAGAGAAAAAGCTGGTGGACGGACTCAACATCGAATGGCAATTTAAGATCATGGAATCACTGGATACGGTTGAAAATGCAGAGCCACAGATTGAAGCCTGTATCACCCGGATCAAGAGTTTCTATAATTTCAACGACGCTTCCTGGCAAAATGCACTGAAACTGGCCTACGCTTTTACCCGTGGGAAAGATTACAAATTTTCGAGCAACATCCTGGAACCTTTCCTGAAAGTAGAAAATGTAGATGAAGGGCTTCTATTCAGTTACATTTCCATTGCCTCTCACCTACCCGAAAAATTCTACAGCCGCACTTTCAATGATGCCTTGCATAAAGCCAAAGAGCGTAACCCCGAACGCTATTGTCAGTTGTTCGGCGAACCACGGATGTCGTTCCAGGTGTTAGGAAACCCCAATGCTAAAGCTGATTACCGCGACGCTGGTTGCGCCAAATAAAAACAAAAAAAGCTCAGAATGTTCTGAGCTTTTTTTTGCAATAAAGAAAGGGTATTATTCCATGATCACAACCTTTTTGGTAACAAGTTGCTGGCCATGGCTTCCGCTGATGACATAAACGCCGGCAGGAAGCGTACTCAGGTCGATGCTGTTGTCACCTGCGCTGATCTCAACGTTTTTCAGGATTGCGCCACTTAAATTCCGAATGGTCAGTTTAAGATCAACGGCACTACGAATAGTAAACACGCCCTTTCCCGGGTTTGGGTAGATGCCCTGCAGGACCTGCTCAATTTCTTCCAATCCGGTACAAGCGCTCACCGTTGCGATAGACGATGCAGAATTGGTGCAATTGAACGTATTCGTATAAGAATAGGTAACCGTGTGGGTGCCAATACCTGCTTGCGATGGCGTAAACACTGTGCCGGTAACACCTGTACCAGAGAATATGCCACTGGCTGGTGTTCCCTGCAGGAAAAGAACATCTGAATTAGGACAAAATTGTGTCTGTGTGAGTGAAAAGGTAACAACCGGTATCGGATTTACTGTTGTTGAGATCACAGAGGTAGCCGCACATCCTGCGGTATTAGTATAACTGTAAGCTATTGTATAGGTTCCCACGCCTGCAGTTGCCGGAGAAAACGTTGAGCCTGTGACACCGGTTCCGGCATATACGCCACCTGCCGGTGTTGCGTTGAGGCTTACGGCAGACGAGTTGGTGCAAAGCGAAGCCTGCGCCAGCGAGAAGGTGATGACAGGCAAGGCATTAACCGTTAGGGCAACGCTTCCTGTAATCGGGCATCCGGCGGCCGTTGTTCCGGCTACGCTATAGGTACCCGATGCGGTTGGTGTAACCACGATACTGGCGCCGGAAGAGCTATTACTCCAGGTATAGGTGCTCGCACCGCTTGCTGTGAGCGTACTGCTTTTTCCTGCACAGATGCTTGCCGAACTTGCCGCAATAGTAGTGGTTAATGCTGCCGTCGGCTGACTTACTGTTCCCGCTACCGTGTTGGTACAGCCAGCCGCGTCGCTGACAGTAGCCGTGTAGCTTCCCGGAGGCAAGTTAGTGGCTGTCACGGTATTTTGTACCGGGCTGCTCGTCCAGGTGTATGTAAAGGCCGGAAGTCCGCCGGTCGTAATCACGGTCGCTTTTCCGTTGGTCATTCCAAAACAGGCATCTACCGC
>DAIUED010000188.1:0-6604 GCA_036845295.1 Bacteroidota bacterium | reverse complement strand
CACATGGATAAGCGTCACGATAACGCGGGCGCCAGAGGCTCCCAAAGGATGCCCTAACGACACTGCACCGCCATTGACGTTTACTTTCGAGGCGTCGAGGTTCATGAGTTTCATGTTTGCAAGACCTACTACCGAAAATGCTTCATTGAGTTCGAAATACTCGATATCACTCATTTTCAATCCTGCTTTTTCTACCGCTTTTGGTACAGCAACCGATGGCGTGGTGGTGAACCATTCCGGCGCTTGCTCTGCATCGGCATAACCCCTGATTTTTGCCAGTGGTTTCAGACCGAGTGCCTCGGCTTTTTCCTTGCTCATGAGCACCAGCGCAGCCGCACCATCATTCATGGTAGATGCGTTAGCGGCAGTTACCGTGCCATCTTTCTGGAATACCGGTTTCAGGGCCGGGATTTTATCGAAGTTTACATTTTTGTACTCTTCATCTTCAGCAAACAATACGTCGCCTTTTTTGGTTTTCACCTCTACCGGCACGATCTCGTCATTGAATTTTCCTGCCGCCCAGGCTGCTGCCGAACGTTTATACGATTCGATGGCAAAGGCATCCTGCTCTTCGCGCGTGAATTTGTACTCTTTGGCACACGTTTCAGCGCAGTTGCCCATTGGCACATTGCCATACACGTCGGTAAGACCGTCTTTTGCCAAACCATCGATCACCGTTCCGTTGCCGTACTTGGCACCCCAACGGTTGTTTTCGAGGTAAAACGGCACCTGGCTCATGCTTTCCATACCACCGGCTACTACCACATCGGCGTCGCCCAGCATAATGGCTTGAGCTGCGAGGGAAATTGATTTCATGCCGCTGGCGCAAACTTTATTCACAGTGGTGCAATTCACGTTATCAGGCAAACCCGCAAATTTAGCTGCCTGGCGGGCCGGCGCCTGTCCGAGGTTAGCTTGTAATACGGATCCCATGAACACCTCGTTCACTTCTTTGGGATCGAGTTTAATTTTATCAAGGGCGCCTTTGATAGCAGTTGCTCCCAGTTTGGTGGCAGGCACTCCCGCCAATGTTCCGCCAAAGGAACCCATTGGGGTTCTTACAGCTGATACGATATATACTTCTTTACTCATCTTCTTCATGTTTTGATTTAACGCGCCAAATATAACATTGCAATTCTAGTTTGCAGTCCTGTTCATCTAAAAAACTTGAACATTTTCTCACTTAATTAACATTTCTACAGGTAATTCACACTGTTACAGCTAAGTAACAAACGGAAACGCAAAATGTTTCGCCCGCCGTCTGCCCGGTAACACTTACCGACGGCAAACTAACATTAGCCTAAAACACAGCTATTTTAATAAAATATAACGCCATCTGCGAATTGTTCATGCATTTCTATTGATACCTTTGGTCCCAATTAAAATCGCCTTATGTTTATTCGATTCCTTTTTGTGTTCATACTTATTGTGCTGATCGAGCTGTACTTTTTCCAGATCGTGAAAACTTTATCGATCGATCTTCCTCCGGGAAAACGCAAGCTCATTTATACCATTTCATGGAGTCTGGCGGCTTTCAACATCGCCTTCGGTGTTGTAGCCCTGTTCTATCCTCCGAGCGAATGGAATAACTTTTTCCGGGTATTGTATTCTGTAGCCTTCATTTTACTGATATGCAAACTCTTCGGCTCCATCTTTTTATTCATCGACGACATCATCCGCCTATTCCGCTGGCTGGGATCGTATATGCAAAAAGCGCCGGCTGATGCCACAGAAGTTACGCACCACATCAGCCGTCTGAAATTTTTAAGTTATGTTGGGCTTACCTTTACCGTTGTACCTGCCATTTCATTTATTTACGGCATGGTAAAAGGCGCCTACAAATACCGTGTGCATAAAGTAAAAGTGAAGTCGCCTAACCTGCCCGAAGCCTTCCATGGTTTTAAGATCGTACAGCTGTCCGACATCCACTCGGGTAGTTTCCTGAGTACCGATCCATTGGTAAAGGCTTTTAATCTTGTTCTTGATCAAAAACCGGACATGATCCTGTTTACCGGCGATCTGGTCAATAACGAAGCCATTGAAACGGAGCCTCACCTCGAATCCTACAAAATGCTCAAAGCACCTTATGGTGTATTTTCATCGCTGGGAAACCACGATTACGGCGACTACAAACCCTGGAGCAGCCCGGAAGCCAAGGCCAAAAACTTGCAGGACCTTAAAGATGTGCATGCGAACTCGGGCTGGCGTTTGCTGATGAACGAACATGTGCCTATTGAAAAAGACGGACAGAAAATTGCCCTGCTCGGGATTGAAAATTGGGGCGGCAACCTCAACTTTCCACGCTATGGCAAGCTAGAGAACGCTTATGCAGGCACCGAAGGCTATCCGTTCAAGATTCTCCTGTCGCACGACCCATCGCACTGGGACATGCAGGTGAGCCAGGAAAAGGCTTACAGAGACATCGATCTTACCTTGAGCGGGCATACCCATGGCATGCAGTTCGGTATCGAGATTCCCGGCTTTAAATGGAGCCCGGTAAAATACATCTATAAACACTGGGCCGGACTGTACAAACAAGATAACCAATACCTGTATGTGAACCGTGGACTTGGATTTTTGGGCTATCCGGGGCGCCTGGGTATCTGGCCCGAGATTACGGTAATAGAACTGGAAAGGGCCTAAAGCCATTCATCATAGAAAAGCGACCGGATACCGGTTGCTTTTTTTATTGGCTATTCACCGCGTTTAATAGTGAATGTAAACGCGGTCCCTTCGTTCACTTTACTGCTTACGTCGATGGTTTCGTTGTGTGCTTCCACAATGTGTTTCACAATAGCCAGTCCAAGCCCGGTTCCACCCTGCTCGCGGCTGCGGCCTTTGTCAACACGGTAAAAGCGCTCGAAAAGACGCGCAAGGTGCTTTTCGGCGATACCAATGCCGTTGTCGCGGATCTCCACGATCACCTGTTCGTCGAAGAGGTTAATGGTGATAAGCGTTTTCCCGTTCTCTTTGCCGTATTTGATGCTGTTGGTAAGCAGGTTTACAATCACCTGGCGGATACGGAACTTATCCGCAAGAACAATAATAGGCTTATCGTACTTTTTAGCTAACTGTAACCGGATATTTTTGCGGCTTGCCTGAAATTCGAGTGCCTCGATGATCTCTTTGATCTGCTGGGCAATGTCGTATTTTTCACGTTCCAGTTCGAGAGTTCCCACTTCAAGTTGCGAAATGGTTTCGAGATCGTCGATGATCTGGATCATGCGGTCGATGCTTTTATCGGCGCGCTTCAGGTATTCGATGTTGATCATCGGATCGTCAACACCGCCATCGATGAGCGTAGAAACATATCCCTGGATATTGAAGATCGGCGTTTTGAGTTCGTGTGATACGTTACCCAGGAACTCTTTCCGGTAACTATCCAGATTCCGGTGCTGCTCCACTTCTTTATTGCGCTCTTCGGTGAGTTTTTTGATCTCTTCCTCGAGGCGTTGAAGCGAGTCAACCTCATCGAGCTGAAACTCGGTGTTGGGAATTTCTTTGGGCTGCAAGGCTTTCACTTTCAGGTACAGCTTGTCGATCTTATCGAAGATGATGTTGTTGTAAAGAATATAGATCACAAAAAAACTGATGATGAACGAAATGAAAAAATACAGCAGCAAGACCGAAAAATTGCTGTCACCGGTTATTTTATATGCAATAAATCCTACGAGCAGGGTCTGTAATACTGCCGAAATAAGGCTGAGCACCAGTGTAAGGGCCGGAATTTTTAATTTATTCATGTAACGATGTTCTACACGAATGTGCGAATAAAAAACCGCTTTGGGAAACCGGCAAGATTATTTTTTTGTAAAGCCGCGGTTTACCATTGGCCGCAAAACGACTATGGTTCCAACCGCACCATCTCTCGGTAAAAAAATTTCTCCTGCGTGCTTTCGAATGGCCGGTAAATGTAGTATGCGTATCCGTTGTGTATTTTCAGGCGATCTGCGCTGTGAAACTGTAGCGTGTAACGTCCCTCCGCTTTTCCATTGCGTGTGCTGATCTTTTTAATGTATTTGTGCCCGTTTTTCTCGTAAACAGCATATACCGCGTTTTCTATATCATCTTTCAGCATCATATTTTTCCATTCCTTCCAGTTTTTGGGATGGTTGTAATTAATGGTCATCGAATCGATCTTATGCCCCTGCCGGTCGAGGTGAAACAGCAGGTTTTTATAGTGATCAAAAACGGCGATGGTATCGCTGATGATGTAAAGTGGCGCATACAGCGGTTCATAGAACATGCTTTTGGTAAAACCACTCATGAGCGAAGCCACCACCCGCTTATCCACTTTCAGATCCATCGCCATACGTCTGGCCTGGAGCTTTTCATTGGGCTTGAGCGAGTAATATTCGAAATTATAAGCATGCATCAGCTCCTTATCTTCGATAGACAGAAGCGTGCTACGGGCACTATCGCTTTCGTTAAAGGCATAATAGCTAAACATAGGATAATCTTTCCAATAGTCGGTATAAATGATTTTTCCGTGAATAGTATCGATGATGGGCTTAATGAACGCATCCACATCCTGCACTGCCAGCGGAACCAATACAAAACGCTCATGATATAACGTTACACGGTAAACGTAGTTTTCGCACACCAGGTTGGAATAGCCCATGTAATCGCGGTAAAACTCCTTAGCGATTCCTCCTTCTGATGGGACTTGAATACTTGTAAGTATCTTTCCTCCGGCATCAGCCAATTTCAGGCTGGCTTCTCTCAGCGAACGGGTAGCCGTTAACAAGATGAACTTATCTTCATAAAAATCAAAATCGTAGATACTATAAGCCGGCGATCCGACAATGGTATCGGGCCTCGGCTTGCTATAGATTTCAACCATTGGCAGCAGTGCCCGCTCCGCCTTCAGTGCAACTGAAATATTGATGGAGTCGGCAAGCTCCGGGATATCGGCCTCGCGTAGCCGGCTGGTATAACTGAGCAACTTAAATGCCAGGGTCACATGCCTCTTCGATGGAATAACCAGGCGGTAATGGCCTCGTTTATTGGTTGTAGCGTGATACGTTGAATTTTGTACCTGGATCATAACGTTTTCCAGTGCGAGATGCGTGCTATCGTCGGTAACGGTGCCATACAGTATTGTTTGCCGCTGCGCCCACGCCGGCGTTGTTGCCAGCAGCAAAACTAAACATACATAACGGTGTACACGAATGGCTTTCATAACTTCTTTTTCTTAAAAGACGTCTTTCCCTTCTAATTCCATAAGCGGGATTTTTTACGGCGACGCGAAAAGCTGGGCGTAAATTTGTAAAATTATCGTAAGTCACCGAAAAAATATTGTTAACTTGGCGTATTCAAAAACCATTTACACCCTATGCTATCCAATAAAATCAAAGCAGCTCTCAACGAGCAGATCCAGAAAGAAGCCTTTGCTTCCAATGCCTACCTGACCCTGGCAACCTGGAGCGAAGAGAAATCGCTCGATGGCGTCGCCGCTTATTTTTATGCCGCCGCAGAAGACGAACGTCAACACATGCTCGAAATCTACAAATACCTCAATACCTACGGTGGCGGCGCGTTTTTGAAACCCCTGAAAGACACCAGTGTAAAACTCAAAAACCTGCTCGACGTGTTTCACTATGTATTCGATCTGGAGCATGAGGTAACCATTGCCGTAAATAAACTCGCCAAACTGGCTTATGAAGAAAATGATTTTGCGACGTTTAAATTTCTCGAAGCGTTTGTTTTGGAACAACAGCAATCAGAGAAAGGCGTACAAGATCTCATCGACATGATCAAACGCGTTGGCTACGAAGAAAAAAATCTGTACTACCTCAATAAAACGTTCAAAAAGAACGAGGAACGCAAAGCCCTGGGCAAAAACCCGGAGCTGGACGTACAAAAAGATTAATCACTTATCGGCGAGCCGATAACACTTATAAGCCCAAACCGCCCGCGTATCGGTTTGGGCTTTTTGCGGGCCTGACGTTCGGTATTTTTGACTAAACATTTAAAATACACGATGTATGAAACGCTTAGCTTTTATATCCATGTTTGCAGCCACCACGTGCCTTCCTGCCCAGACCAATTTTGAGTATCTTGATATCAACCAGGTAAAAGCAGGCATTGGCAACTACGGCAACCTGCATGCTAATCCTGCCGGCGGATATCCGTCGTACGAAGTGCCGAAAGGCGGCGGTGCACATGCCAATGCCTTCACCAACCTGTGGTTTGCCGGCATGCTTAATAATCAGCTCCGTGTATCGGCTCAAACGACCCCGCAGCCAGGTGGCGATTTTAATTTTGGACCGTTAACAACCAGCTTGCCAAACCTGGTAACCGACAGTGCAAAATTCCTGAATGTTTGGAAACTTAATCAAAGCGACGTGAACGACTTTCTGATGCATGTGGCGAACGGCGACGTGCAAAACGGAACCTATACGCCTGTCGCAGGCATCTTGTCGTGGCCCGGAAACGGCGATATCAGCAAAAATCAGGATCCGTTGCTGGCACCTTTCAAGGATGTGGATAATGATGGCATCTATTCCCCACAGCACGGAGACTATCCGCTCATCAAAGGCGACCAGGCTGACCTCCTCCCATTAACCGGACACAGCTAAAGTGGAAAAATCGGCATTAAATT
>DAIUED010000187.1:0-6613 GCA_036845295.1 Bacteroidota bacterium | reverse complement strand
CAACCCTAAATTTATTATCTGTGATGAGAGTGTGAGTGCCCTCGATGTGTCGGTGCAGGCACAGGTGCTCAATCTGCTTAACGACCTCAAACGTGAATTTAAGTTTACGTATATCTTTATTTCGCACGACCTTTCGGTGGTAAAGTTCATGAGCGACCGCATGGTGGTAATGAACCGGGGCCGGATCGAGGAAATGGGCGATGCCGACGCTATTTACCAGAATCCGCAATCGGAGTACACCAAAAAACTTATTAGTTCTATTCCAAAAGGACAATTAACCGACATACGGGCCAGCATCGAGAAAAAACGCTCCGTTGCTGTTTGGTAGCAATGGCGTTAAAGCGCATCTGATAGCTGGTGTTTCAGCACAAAGAGCACAAGCCCGGTTTTCGATTTGATCCCGAATTTTTCAAAGATGTTTTCCCGATAACCATCAACCGTGCGCGGCTCTACATGCATTTTATCGGCAATCTGTTTGTAGGTAAATTCTTGTTCGTGGCAAACCAATTTCAGAAATTCTTTTTCGCGCGGGGTTAGCTGTTCCAAAATCAATTCACGTTCGGTTTTCTTAACCGGTGCGCTGTTCGTGCGTAGAGAGTAAGCCAGGAACTCGTTATGGTAATAGCCGTGGCTGAAAATAGACTGAATAGCATCTCTAAGCTCTGTCGCCGAACAATTTTTGCGCAGGTAGCCGCGTGCACCCAGCCTAAACATGCGTATCACGGTGCTGTCATTATCGTCAAGCGTCAGCACGAGCGAAGGAATGTTCACCTGCGCCTGGCCCATAGCCTCGAGCACGGCGTCGCCATTCATGCCTGGCATGCTGATGTCGAGCACCAGCAGATCGGGATAAAGGCCCGCCTGAAGGGAACTTAAAAAAGCCGGCCCGCTGTCGAATTGAGCGCTTACCGTATAGTTACCAAGTTTTTCGATCAGTTCTTTTAGTCCGTTGCGAATGATGACATGGTCATCAACCAGGACAATTGTTCTTTTGTTCCCGTTGGCCATAAATCAGGGGATTTGTTTTATACCAAAGTCGGTATTTTTTTCAATGTAAACAAACTGCCTTTGCCGGGTTCGGAAGAGATATCACAGCTGAGGCCGGTGAGTTTGGCGCGCCGGAGGATGTTCATCAGGCCCGATGCTTTTTTCAATTCGGAGATCTGTTTCAGGTCGAAGCCTTTGCCGTCGTCACGCACGCGCATCGCAAAGCTCTCGCCCGAAGTGTCGATGTCGAGGTAAAGGTTGGCTGCATCAGCATGGCGCAGGGCATTTTGACTGATCTCCTGAAAAATGCGAAATACCATGAGCTCACCGTTGCGGTCGAGGTTACTGCTTCCTTGCGGCGATACAAAGTGAACCGCGCAACGCCTCAACGCATTGAGCCGGTCCACTTCGGTTTGTAGTGCCGGTAGCAGGCCAACCTGCCCGACGTAATCGTTGTTGAGCGTCCGACTCAGCAGTTTTAGCTGACGGGTCACATCGGCCAGGTAGTATTCGATCGGTTGCAGGCCTTCGGCCAGCGTCGGATGGTCGAGCTTCTGGTTTTCGATCTGGATGTGCATGGCTGTGAGCAACTGGCCGATGTTATCGTGCAGCTCTTCGGCAAAGTTTCCCATTACCTGTTCTTTTACTTCGGTTTCCGCTTTGCGCAATTCCTGTTCGTAATGCAGTTTGTCCTGTGTTTTGCGTTTTCCGGCCATCACGATCACAATCACCACGATGGCGATCAGCAGAAGGATCAACAGGGTAGAGGAGATGACAGCGAGAAAAATGTGGTCGTTCATGGCATGACGCTTTTGAGAGTAAAGGAGCGGAATCTCGTTAGCAAAAAGGCCAGAGCCAGTAATATGTAGCGGATGTGCCCCGGCAAAACAACCATATACTGATACAGGCTTTTGTTCAGTGCAGGGTCTAAAGCCTGGAAGAAGTACATCATCGCCAGATATGGTACAATGCCGGCAAAAAAGATGAAAATACCCAGGCAGGCTAGTGTTAAGGAGGCATGTTTTCCGGCGGCTTCACGCTGATGGTAATGGTAAAGAATGATAATATAGAAAGCGGTGAGAGCAATTCCACCGAATATATAAGCATGCCGCGCCAATGTCATCTTTCCGGATAGCACATACACCTCGAGGCACCAGATGAGAAGAAAACAGGCATAGCCAGCTATGCTGAGCCATTTACTCAATTGGTTTTTGAAATAACTATGCCCGGCGAGGAACAAAAGGCCCATCTCCGGCAGCATGCCGAGATTGAAAATAAAGCTGTTGTTGGCGTGTTTTGACGCAACATAAACGGCATACACATCGACCACAACAAATACAAGCACCTGCAAAAGCATGAAGCGGAACAAAAGCGATAAGCGACTGAATGTTACCATGCCAATTAAAATTGCCAGTATGGGTGGAAGTAAATCCAAGATGAATTGTCCGATGGTTGGCATAGCTCAGAATTTTATATACTAAATATATAAAATTCTGAGGCTTACAGGTTAGTAATTAATACGTTCCAGGGCATAGATCAATCTGGAACAGTTCGGTGGACAAAGATGCGTAAGATTGGAATAGGCACCGCTAAATAGCTTCTGAGGTTCGCTGTACACCAATGATTTACTGTTAAGTTGGGAATCGGGGTCAGGTCCATTTTCCGCAAGAACCAAGCTGTGCTTATTGATGAGGCCTTTCCCGATTGTATTGAATTTGCGGACACAGTTGAAAATTTTCAGCGTGTCCATCCCGATTTCATGCAGAAAACAAAAGATCTCCTGAAATGTAAAAATAACAGACTCCACATCTTTTCCCGGAATAAAGGTTCCCCAGCCATCTTCATTGTTGTGCTTAATTTCAACGTTTTTTTGGTAGCGGTAAGTGTAGTCGCCGCTCTGGCTTACCTGGAAAGACGAGCCGAGGTAACTATGTATTTGACCTGAACGGCTTAGGTCAAATATACCGTGACATTGAAGTTCTGCATCAATGATTTCGCTTTGCAGCGTTAGGATTACAGGCTGAAAGAACAACTCCATACTAAATTCTGTTTTTGCGCCCAATATCACTCTAAGGCCGATGATATCAGATGGATCTAGCTTAAGCGCACAAGCATCTTTGTATAATTTGCAAAGTGCTTGTCGGGCAATGTTGACATACAGTGAGGAGCTAAGCGGCACGTTATTGATTCTGATATGACCCTCGCAGTCTTCTATTTCGCTGTCTCCCGATGTGCTTGGTAGCTTGTGCTTATCGAGAAACAGCGCTCGTTCCGCCGCGAGTCCGTTAAGGTCCGGGTTTCCGTCTGCGATGTCGTTTTTTGGGTTTTTTATTAGATTTTCTGGCATGATTTCTTTTTTTAATTGTTTTTTTATGAAGTGAAGAAGGCCAGTTATTATTTAAGGTCGAAGAAATGTTGGGTACAATTAGGAGGACATAGGTGTGTAAGGTTTGCGTATTTCCTGAAGAAGATGTTATCTAATTTGTGATCCAGGATATCTGGTCCGAGGATCATCACGTGGCGTAGATAGGTTTTGTTGTTTTTGGCCGTAATTTCTTCTCCCGAATTAATGATGTACACGTATTTGCTGGCATTCTGGCTAACCATTTCCTTTATTTCTTCAAACGGAAACACACAGGATGTTACGTCGCTTGTATCGCTTGTTCCCACATAATTTGGCCTGAATGTGCCGTTCTTTTTCTCGAAGAATACGTGCCTGGCATAACGGGCCCGTGCGGAGTCCACTGTTGCAACGTTTGGCTCATGCACAAAACATGTGTCTTTTGGGTTGCTGTTGTAATAGTAGTAATCAGGGCTTTCTTTGGGTTCGAACATAATATGGCTGGTGCCGGTAGGGGTAACGCGTTTCAGAAAAACCGGCTGGTAATAGAGTTTCATTCGTTGCTTGTTAGCATCCAGACCGTATATAATCCTAAGGGCGAGAATGTAATTATTGGTATCGGCGCCTTTTAGTTGCAAAGCAAGCTGCTTCATCGTAAGCATCGCACTTGGTCGGATGCTGTCGGCGGTTGCTGGTATCTGAAGGCTTGAATCGATCAGGATGCTTTTTTTACCGGTTTCTATTTGAAATATCCCTTGCTCTTCACTCAATGGATGATTTACCAGGTTAATTTTTTCTTCTGCACCTGCGGCCAAAGGTTGTGGCCGGTCCGTTTGTTTCGTGTCGCAGGCGTAGCATAACAGGCCAGTGGCCATGATCAGGGACATGCGCGGTAGTGTGTTTTTCATAAAGAAGGAGTTTTAGATTTATAACAAAGATGGATTATTCATCCGATATCCTCCAAATCAAGTCAGAGGTTAGTATTCACGTTTCTGTACCGGGAAAAACCCCGGTGCAGTCTTACCTGCCTGTTCATTAGCGGTTCATCGCCAAATCCACATTATTCTTGTATCTTTGGGGCCGGATGCTCGACTTCTTCAAAACACTCACCGACCCGCAAAGTATCATCCATTACGGAGGCTTGTGGTTGTTGCTTTTTGTGGTATTTGCTGAAACAGGCCTGCTGATCGGCTTTTTCCTTCCCGGCGATTCACTGATTTTTATTTCGGGTTTGCTGTGTGCCACCAAGCCACAGTTATTGGGCGTAGGTTTTGTGCCGTTGTTACTACTTTTGATCGTTGCCGCCGTGCTGGGCAATATGTTCGGTTACTGGTTTGGAAGGAAAGCCGGCGAAACATTGTATAAGAAAAAAGATAGCTTCTTCTTCCGCCGTAAGCACCTCGAAACCACCAAGGCATTTTACGAAAAACATGGGGGCAAAACCCTTGTGATGGGACGCTTTCTGCCTGTTATCCGCACCTTTGCGCCTATTCTGGCCGGTGTTATCCGTATCGATTTTAAACTATTCCTGCTGTATAATGTAGCGGGTGCCGTGGCCTGGATCGGCTCTTTCGCCAGCCTGGCCTATTTCCTCGGAAAACGGTTCCCGCAAACAGAAGACTACCTTGGCTATATTGTGGTAGGGTTAATAATTGTGACAGCAATCCCGGTGTTTATCACTTACCTGAAGAACCGCAAAAAGCCTATCGGCTAGCCTTGATAAAGTCGCGGATCGCTTGCCAGGTTTCTTCCGATTGCATGATGCTGTTGTGATTGGCATCGATCTCAACCAACTGGCTTTGTCCTTTCCACTCGTGCATCAGTGCCCGGCCATGTGCAGGTGGTATCACCCGATCATGTGTGGCCAGCAAGGCCAAAACGGGCGTATTGATCTCCCTGGCGTAGCGGGCCGATTCGAAGCGGTGTTTCAATAGTAAACTTACTGGCAGAAAAGGGTAATGTTCCTGGGATACCGAGGCCATGCTTTCGTAAGGTGTGATCAGCACCGTGGCTTTTACAGCACGTTTGGACGATAGGTAAGTGGCAACACCGGTTCCGATACTGCGGCCCACAACGATGATCTGAGAGGCGTCTATCCCGGGCTGCCTGATGAGCTGATCGTATGTCTCGATGGCATCGCTGAACATCGTTTGCTCTGAGGGCTCTCCCTGGCTGAGTCCGAATCCGCGGTAGTTTACAAGGGCCAGGCGGTACGGAGAAAAATAGGGCATGTATTCTGTGAGGTGCGATACATCTTCGGCATTACCTCCGAAGTATAATACCAACGGGCGTTTTGCCGGAAAACTATCGGCGGAGAGGTAAATGCTGATTCTTGTACCATCAGGCATAGTTAGCGGCAAGGTGTCGAAATCCGGATTGTTTGCCAGGAACTCCGATGTTTTGTTCAGAGTATGTGGCTGCGGATGAAATAAGGCTTTCTCCTGGAAGAGATAGAGCAATAAACAGATCAGCAAGTAAAGCACAAGTGCCGAAATTGCCAGATTTTTCAGGTATCGCGAAAGTGTTTGCTTCATAACGTTGTCGCGCTCATTACCAGTGCGTAGCGTATATTGTATCGCAGGTTGGTGGCGGCGCGGTCCATACCCGCCGCTCGCCGTCGGCTTTGCGGGTTTCTACCGAAGCCAGCGTTCCATCGTAATAATAACAGTAAGCCCGTTCGAATAGCATGTTTCCTTGCTTGTCGTATTTGGTAAACTCCAACAGGTGAAACGCGTTGCTGACGTTTCGCTGTTTACGGCTGCCGTCTTTCCGGTAGGTTTCGGTAATCCGTTGTGCTTCGTCCCCCTGGTTATCAAAAATCACAATGATTTTTTCTTTGAGGCGGCCGTTTTTATAATACCGCTCAAATTCTTTCAGGTGCGGCTGCTCATTCGCCGGTGCAGCACGTGATTGTATATCGCTTGCGTAAAGGCAGCTCGCAGATATCAGGCAACTGAAGAGTAAGAACATCGTTTTCATCATGACGCTTGCATAACATGTGATCGGGAATAGAGCTAAGATAACACATTTCGGAAGAACCACCTTCCGGCAATCGCTAATTTATCTTAACGTGTGTCGATTCAGACTACACAGAAGCGTTGAATTTCATTGACGGCGATTAGCCGGCAATACAAAACGCCACGCAGATGCGTGGCGTTCTTGTGTATGTAAGGATCAAAAGGTTATTTCGCGTAAGCCGTTGCCCGCACTTCGCGGATCACGGTTACTTTTACCTGGCCGGGATAGGTCATTTCGGTTTGGATCTTTTGCGAAATATCAAAGGCC
>DAIUED010000186.1:0-6683 GCA_036845295.1 Bacteroidota bacterium | reverse complement strand
CGAGTTGATCTCGTAATTAAAATTTAGCGGCTGGCCATAGGTATTCAGGTACTCTACCTTAAGGTAGCCACTTTTAACAATAGCCTTGTTGAGTTGCACACCGTTGCTCACGTTAAATGTCAGCTCGCGATCGGTTGAGGCATTGTTGGAAAAAAGCACCGTTCCAGGGCTGAGCATGGACGTAAATGGCGCGGTAAAGCCCAGGGCAACAGTTGTATCTGGCAATTTCACGAGGCTATCCATCGTAAAATTGATGATATCTTTACTGAACGCGATATGAAGCAAACCGCCGGCATCGGGTTTAAAAATGGTATCACCGAAAAAGTTGGAAAGGTTCAGATGGCTTCGGGCAATAGGAAATGCGGCATCTACGTCCCAGCTGGCTCCTTTTTTACAAGCCGCAAAGGGTAGCAAAAGGACACAAAGTGCCAATCCGAACAAACTCCGCATATTACAAACGTAGCATATTTATACCTCATTTCCAATGGATTATTTGGCAAAGTTTTTGTAATATTGACCGCAAAATTTATTTGTTTGTAATGCAGTATTCCTTCCGGTTTTTCGTCAGTTGGATTTTATCAGCCGTGTTCATGTACGCTGCATTCTATTTTTGGCACGGCATTTTTCTGAATGACTTCAGCAACATCACGTTTTCCAAAACTTTATTCATGCTCCTGGCGGCGCTGGTTTACCTGGTCATCTCTTTTATTGTGTACCGGGTTTATGAGATGCGATTACTTAACCAGTATGTTCCCTCTACCCTGCTCCGGGGCATATTATCGGGTCTATTGGTTGGTTTTACCTTATTTTCAGTGATCACCGTTCTTGGCATCTCGTTCACCAAACACATGACAATGACCTACATGTTAGCCGACTGCCTGTGGCAAATGGCCGAACAGGTTATTGGCGGCATCATTATCTCTATTGGCAAGGCCGTACTTTACGAGCCTAAACCGGAAGAAGCCTGAAATCTTAATAATTGTATTTGTTACCCCAACGCTGTTTAAGAAACTCCCTGAGGTCGCGTTCCCGCGAATATTCCGACGGGTTATAAAATGCGGTACCACTAATGGCATCCGGCAGGAATTCCTGAGCAACAAAATGGTTTGCATAATCGTGGGCGTACTTGTATTCGTCGCCGTAGCCCAATTCTTTCATCAGTTTGGTAGGCGCGTTGCGCAAATGCAAGGGCACCGGCAAATCGCCATGCTGTTTTACCGCCTGTTGTGCTTCGTTAATGGCCATGTAACTGGCGTTGCTTTTGGGTGAACAAGCCAGGTAAGTGGCTGCCTGCGACAAGATGATGCGGCTTTCGGGGTAGCCGATCACATTGACTGCCTGGAAGCAATTGTTGGCAATAACCAAAGCAGTCGGATTGGCATTTCCAATATCTTCCGATGCAAGAATAAGCAAACGCCGGGCAATAAACGAGGGATCTTCTCCCCCATCGATCATGCGGGCCAACCAATACACCGCGCCATTAGGGTCTGAGCCCCGGATGGATTTGATAAAGGCTGAGATGATATCGTAATGCTGCTCGCCGGACTTATCATATAAAGCCAGATTTTGCTGAATGAACTGTTTTACGAGGTCATCAGTAACCACAATGGCGGGCTCGTTGATGGAATTGACAACAATTTCGAGGGCATTCAATAACTTTCTGCCATCGCCGCCGGAGATCCGCAGCAACGCTTCCGTTTCTTTCAACACGATGTTTTTGTGCTTAAGCACCTCGTCGTTCCGAATAGCATTGTTAAGAAGGTCCACCAGGTTATCTTTGGTAAGATGCTTTAACACAAACACCTGGCAGCGAGAAAGCAAGGCCGGAATCACCTCAAACGAGGGGTTCTCGGTAGTAGCTCCCACGAGGGTAACAATGCCGCGCTCCACAGCGTTGAGCAGGGAATCCTGTTGGGATTTGCTGAAACGGTGAATCTCATCGATGAACAGAACCGGCTTTTCCTGCTTGAAAAAACCGCCATCCTGCGAGGCTTTTTCGATCACTTCCCGCACATCCTTGACACCGGAATTGATGGCGCTCAACGCGTAAAACGGGCGCTTCAGCTCCTGCGAAATGATCTGCGCCAACGTGGTTTTGCCCACGCCGGGCGGGCCCCATAAAATAAGGGAAGGAAGTAGGTTTTGCTCGATAGACCGGCGCAGGGCCGATCCTTTTCCGATAATATGTTCCTGGCCGGTGTACCGGTCGAGTGTCTTTGGGCGTACCCGTTCTGCTAATGGCTCCATTATACAACCTATAAATGTACAATCCTTACGCGCAACTCTCTGCTACAAAATATAGAATGGGTTTAAAAAACGTTAACAGACTACCGCACAGGTTTTATCAAAAGCATGAAAAGTAGTTTGCAGACTATTTTTTTATTACATTTACCACACTTAAAAAAAAACAGATGAACTTAAAACGTATTATAGTACCGGTTGCAGTGTTATCTGCTGGTTTGCTTGGACTCAACGCTATTTCGTTCAAAGGCGAACCTAAAGATGCCCTCGATAAGCGAACGTTTTCGGTTATTATGACCGAAGTGAAGGAAAACGCCCCTGGCAAAAAAGGTGTGGAAGATGAAATCGAGTTTAAAGCCGGTAAAGGCATGTTCAGCAACTTTTTGTACGAAAAACTGGAGTACAAATGGATAAAATACGAAGTAAAAAAAGACTCGACCTTTACTGACGAGGAAGAAAATGAGGTACACTGGGTAGAAGCGGAAATTTCGACAACTGACGACAAAGATCAGACATTGATGATGACCTGCACGGTGGAGGATTACAACATCCAGGGTGAGATCAAAATCACGAAAAAAGACAAGCTGAAAAAGAAATTTGAATTTGTTGGCAAAGAAAAAGCCAAGAAAGGAAAAAAATAAACACGCTTTCCGCAAACAATCCTGATACAATAGCTGTAATTTGGTTACAGCTATTTTTTTTTGACAGAATGGATTCAATTGAAACAATTACCCTCGGTGCAGGCTGCTTCTGGTGTGTGGAAGCCGTGTTCCAAAACCTGAAAGGGGTGAAAAGCGTGGTTAGCGGCTATTCGGGCGGACACATCAAAAACCCGGCCTACCGCGAAGTGTGTAACGGCGTTACGGGGCATGCCGAAGTTGTGCAGCTTAGCTTTGACCCAACGGTAGTTTCGGTGGCAGATATCCTTCAGGTGTTTTGGCAAACCCACGACCCTACGACGCTCAATCGCCAGGGAAACGACATAGGCACCCAATACCGCTCGGCCGTGTTTTACCACAACGAGGCGCAGCGTGAAATTGCTGAGCGCTACAAGAGTGAACTGAACAAAAGCAAGGCTTTTCCGAATCCCATCGTGACAGAAATTACGCCTTTCAGCAATTTTTATAAAGCGGAAGACTACCACCAAAACTACTATAACCAACATGGCGACGAACCGTATTGCCAATATATAGTGAGACCCAAAGTCGAAAAATTCAAGCAGTTGTTCAGCGATAAAATGGCCTGAATCAGTGTTGGTAAAAAGCCCTGAAAGTATATTCGCCACAAGGGTGTTTCACCTGCATGCGGTCATCGTGCATTTTCACTCGCGACGGTGGTATTTCATGGAAAAATAACCCCGATTTGCTTTTCATATATCCCTCTAAAATTTTATATTTGTGAGATAAGGATTAATTATGCAAGAAGGAGTATTATCAACCGTGAAAGGACTGAATTTCGAGGATTTCAAAAAAATCGTCTTAGAAGATTACCGCATCATCAACGAAAGTCGCCAAACGAGTTTGTTGGGCAGGAAAGAAGTGCTGACTGGCAAAGCCAAGTTCGGTATTTTTGGTGACGGCAAAGAGCTGGCACAGGTGGCGATGGCCAAAGTATTTGAAAATGGCGATTTCCGTAGCGGCTACTACCGCGATCAGACGTTTATGATGGCCATCGGCCAGTTGAGCTTACAACAGTACTTTGCCGGCTTATACGGCCATACCGATCTGGCTCAGGAACCGATGAGCGCAGGCCGCCAGATGGGTGGTCATTTCGGCACACACAGCCTGAATCCCGACGGCACATTCAAAGCCCTCGTTCACCAAAAGAACTCATCTTCCGATATTTCGCCTACCGCCGGTCAAATGCCGCGCCTGCTGGGTCTTGCGTATGCCTCGCATTTTTACAAGGTAAACGCCGATCTGCAACAGGGAAAATTCCTCGACTATAGCAACAAAGGCCAGGAGATCGCTTTCGGTACTATCGGCGACGCCTCTACCTCCGAAGGTTTGTTTTGGGAAACCATCAACGCCGCGGGCGTGCTGCAGGTGCCTATGCTCATGAGTGTATGGGATGACGGACACGGCATTTCCGTACCCAAAAAATACCAAACCACCAAAGAAAGCATTTCCGAGATCCTGAAAGGCTTTCAGCGGGAAAATGGCGGTAAGGGCTACGAAATTTTTAAAACAAAAGGATGGGATTATGCCCACCTGTGCGAAACATACGAAAAAGCGGCTAAAGTATGTCGCGAGCAGCATGTGCCTTGCCTGGTGCATGTAGAGGAAGTAACCCAACCGCAAGGTCACAGTACCTCAGGCTCGCACGAACGCTACAAATCGAAAGAGCGCCTGCAATGGGAAAGCGATTTCGACTGCGTGAAAAAAATGCGCGAGTGGATCCTCGAAAATGCGCTGGCCGATGAAGCAACGTTGAATGGCATTGAGGAAAACGCGAAGAACGCGGTAAAAACAGCTCAAAAAGCAGCCTGGACCGAGTACCTCTCGCCTATCAAAGCAGAGCTTGCCAAGGTGTCGGCGTTGCTGGACGGTTTCGCAGGCAGTAGCCATGCGGCGGCCATTGCGGCAATCCAAACCGAACTTAATGGCATCAAGGAACCGATCCGTAAAGACATCCATGTAGCCGTAAAAAAGGTATTACGCCTCACCAAAGACGAAAGCATCGACGCGCGTGCTACGCTATCCGACTGGCTGCGTGTTTCCAATAGCGAAAATGAAGACCGTTACAGTTCGCACCTGATGTCGCAATCGGTACAGCAGGCTGCTCAGGTAAGCCCGGTAAGCCCGGTGTATAATGAGCAAAAAGCGGTTGACGGCCGCGAGCTGCTTCGCGAAAACTTCGACTATATCTTATCCAAATACCCTGAAGTGATGATCTTTGGGGAAGATTCGGGCAAGATTGGCGGTGTAAACCAAGGACTTGAAGGCTTACAGGGAAAATATGGCGAGCACCGGGTGTTTGATACGGGCATTCGCGAAGCAACGATCATGGGGCAGGCCATTGGTTTGGCCATGCGCGGCCTGAGGCCAATTGCCGAAATCCAATACCTGGACTACCTGCTCTACGCCGTGCAGATCATGAGCGACGACCTGGCGACTTTGCAATGGCGCACCAAAGGCATGCAGAAAGCGCCTGTTATTATCCGTACCCGCGGTCACCGGCTCGAAGGTGTATGGCACAGCGGATCGCCCATGGGCATGATCATCAATTCCTGCCGGGGCATCAACGTATGCGTGCCGCGCAACATGACCCAGGCGGCTGGCTTTTACAATTTACTGCTTGAAGCCGATGAGCCTTCTCTGGTGATCGAGCCGCTCAACGGCTACAGGCTTAAAGAAAATCTCCCGTCTAACATCGGCGAATACAAACTGGCATTGGGCATGCCTGAAGTACTGGAACATGGCACCGACGTTACGCTGGTGACCTATGGCTCATCGGTGCGAATTGCCGCAGAAGCCGTTAAGATGTTAAACGACCACGGTATTTCCGTGGAACTGATCGATGTGCAGACACTGTTGCCTTTTGACGTGAACCATCTGATTGTGGAATCCCTGAAAAAAACAAACCGGGTGGTGTTTCTCGACGAAGACGTTCCGGGTGGCGCCACTGCATTCATGATGCAAAAAGTGCTCGAAGAACAAGGTGGTTATCGGTTCCTCGACTCAAAACCGGTCACTATTTCGGCAAAAGCCCATCGCCCGGCTTACGGTTCGGATGGCGATTATTTCTCCAAACCCGGCGCTGACGATGTGTTTGATGTGATTTATCAGCTGATGTTGGAAGTAAATCCGAATAAGTTCAGCAAAATATATTAATTTCGCCATCAGATTAAGTTTTTGATCACTCACACAACATCATATATGAAATTGGTAAAGTATATTCTGGCGGTTTGCTTTTTCGCTTCTTTCAGTGCCGTTATGGGCCAGGAAGAGCCTAAAAAGGACGAAAAAAAGATCCAGGAAGTCGTGAACGTGGAGCCCGAAACACCACCGGTTAAACGGGATGCCGACGGGAACGAAATTGTAGATACACTTCCGCCGCCACCGGCGTCGGTAGCTGAAATATTGAAACGTGCTGTCAATTTCGTAAAAATCGAATCGAACAAATACACCAAAGCCAATGGCGTAACGACTGGTTCGAAAGCAGAATTCACGGCGTCGTTCTTATACAAACCAAAAGAACTCAATCCGCAGGCCGATGTACAAGGCTCTTTTACCATGCATGTAAGTGTGGAGGCGAAAGAAGGCAAATACCGTTACACGATTTCCAAAATTACCCACGTTGCCAAAAATGGCGAGTTCAGTGGCGGCGATGTGTACAACGACGTACCCAAATGCGGAACAATGAAGTTGCCGGTAGATCAGTGGAAACGCATGCGCAGCGAAGCCTTGAAAAACGCCACGCTGATAGCCACCGACCTGAAA
>DAIUED010000185.1:0-6714 GCA_036845295.1 Bacteroidota bacterium | reverse complement strand
CGGCTTTGCTTACGACGGCTTTCCGGTATATGGCGCCTATGGCTATAAAAATGCCGATGGCACGGGCGGTATCGTGCGCATGAAATCGAGTTGGGTATTGCGTAACATCAGCACCCGTACAACACTATATACAGGCGCTACGGTAACACCAGGCCCCCCGGTAAATGCGACTTACCCGCTCGGCACGTTCCGCGAAGATTACGAATACGTTGCCACCAGCGCAGCTACACCCGACTACCTTGATGAGCATAATGGCCGTTTTTGTGTAACACCCGAATACCCCAACGGTACTTACTGCTATTTTGCAACCGTAGATGCCAATTGGAACTCGGCCTATCCTTACCTGGTAGGACCAACATTTTATGGAAATAAAACAGCAGCCAAAGTAACCTCGGTTACGGAGCCAACCACCACCTATACATCAGCCACCGGCCTGCACGACAACCGGACTGAGGTGATGAATGTTGCAGTGTTTCCAAATCCGTCGAGCGAACTGATTGCCGTTCAGGTAAAGGATCTCGTGCAGGAAAGTTATGAAGTGGCGCTTTACGACATGGCCGGGCGATTGGTTGACAAAACTTACCTTTACCAGGGAAGCACCATCGTGTATTTCGACACCAGAACCTTGTATAGCGGCGACTACATCGTGACCTTGAGTGACAACAGCGGCCACCGTATTACCCGCAAAGTATCGGTGGTAAAGTAGGGGCCTGTTTGGTAAAGATCGGTTTTCGGGCGGTTGGTTTTTAACCCTGATAATACGGTATATTGCACTGAAAAACAAAAACGCAATGAAACAGTTTTGGTGGCTTGGCCTGCTATACAGTGCTGTTGCTTTGTCGCAGCCGCGAAACTTTCAGCTTCAGTTTATTCCCGAAAGCAGAGGTAACATTCTTTCTTTGCACGACACGTTCCCCCTAGGGGAGGCAGACCGGGCTGTTTTGGAAACTTTGCGGTTTTATGTTTCCGGTATCAGCTTGTTCAACGCCGACACGCTCGTTTGGAGCGAGCCTGACAGTTACCATTTATATGATAGTGAGAATCCCGAAACCATCAATTTGGTATTGCCCGCGGGAACGTTATGCAGCCGCATAAGTTTTTACGTGGGAGTTGACAGCATCACCAACGTTTCCGGTGCCATGGGCGGCGCGCTCGATCCGGTAAACGGCATGTACTGGACCTGGCAAAGCGGTTACATTAATTTTAAGATGGAAGGCCGTTGCCAAAGCAGCAGGCATCCAAAGAAAGAATTTCAGCTGCACCTGGGCGGGTACGAAACACCTTACAATACGTTACAAAAAATAGATCTGGCCGTCGGTCGTGCCGAGCAGACGTTACGTGTGTTTTTCGATGTTGAACGTTTAATGAACGCGGCAGATATTGCCAGGCGTTCCCACATCATGTCTCCTTGTCCGGAGGCTGTTCTTTTATCGCGTATAATGGCAACTTGTTTCTTTACGCATAGGCCATGAAACGAATCCTGGGCATAGCGATTTTACTGACCGGTCTGTTAAGTGTAGCGCCGGTGGTATCGCTCTTCGAAAAGCCGGCGTCCTGGCCCGAGCCCGTGTATAAATTTAGTGGTAATCCCCCCGATGCAGCAAAGGTCCGTTTGGGCCGTGTGTTGTTTTACGACCCTGCGTTGTCCGGAAATGGACAAGTGTCCTGCGCATCCTGCCACTCGCCGTTTTCTTCGTTTGCCCATACCGATCATGCGCTTAGTCATGGCATCGCCGACAGTATCGGTACGCGCAATGCACCTGCTTTGATGAATCTAGCCTGGCAGCCGGTATTTATGTGGGATGGCGCTATCAATAACCTCGACATGCAGGCACTCGCACCTATTTCTCATCCGGGCGAAATGGGAAGTAATATCCAGGACGTGGTAACAAAACTGCGCGAAAAGCAACTTTACCGGGGCTTGTTCAGCAATGCTTTTGGCGACAGCCTGGCTACCGGCGAACACACGCTAAAAGCCTTATCGCAGTTTATGCTTTCGCTGGTAAGTGCCAACGCCAAATACGACCGAATAAAATCAGGAATTGAGCATTTTTCCACACAAGAAGAAAACGGATATCACTTATTTGTCAAGCATTGCAGTTCCTGTCATCGTGAGCCTTTATTTACCACATATAGCTTTGCTAACAATGGTTTACCAGTCGATACGGTGCTGAATGATAGCGGTCGCATGCGTCTTAGCCACCGGGCATCCGATTCATTGAAATTTAAAATCCCTACCCTGCGAAATATTGCATACACCTATCCGTACATGCACGATGGCCGTTTCAAAACATTGTCGCAGGTACTCGATCACTACACGAGCGGCATTCAGGCAAGCAATACGCTGGCGCCCGAGTTGCGAAGAAGAATCGAGCTACATTCTAATGAAAAGGTCGATCTGATCGCGTTTTTGCTGACGCTTTCCGATCGGGAATTTGTGTTTAATAAAACACATGGTTTTCCAGACGAATTGAAGAAATAAGCGTCCGTGTTTATTTTACCTCAAATGCCAGCATAAGCTCATTGCCTATGTATCCTTGTAATTTGTCGCCAATGGCTACCGGGCCTACACCTTCAGGTGTACCGGTATAAATCAGATCGCCCACTTTGAGCGTTACGAATTTGGAAACGTAGGCAATAATTTGGTCAAAGCTGAAAAGCAGATCGGATGTATTGCCTTTCTGACGGGTTTCGCCATTCACTTTCAACTCGAAGCCGATGTCAGCCAGGTTTTGTATCTGCGTTTTGGAGATGAATTTACCGAGAGGCGCCGAGCCGTCGAACGCTTTGGCTTTTTCCCAGGGCAGACCTTTTTCTTTCGCTTTCGTTTGCAGGTCGCGGGCGGTAAAGTCGATACCAAGTCCAATTTCCTCGTAATATTTGTGAGCAAACTGCTCCTCGATGTGTTTTCCAACTTTATTGATCTTAAGCACGATCTCGATCTCGTGGTGCAGGTCGTTGGTAAACGCCGGATAGTAGAAAGGCTCGCCGTCTTTCAGTAAGGCAGTGTCGGGTTTCATGAAAAAGACAGGTTCGGTAGGAATGTCGTTTTTAAGTTCTTTGGCGTGTTCGGCGTAATTTCGTCCGATGCAGATAATCTTCATGGATGTGTTAAGTTAAATAAAGCGTTTTTTTCTACGGCATTTTCTGTTCACAACAGGACATTTGGTGCAGGCCATAAAAATAGATGAGTAAAAACTAAATTCACAGCTAAATTGGTATATTTGGCGCAAATTTACAAGAGTAATCCATGAACTCCACCAAATACGACATCATCGTGATTGGGGGCGGCATCGTAGGCCTGGCAACAGCATACAAGCTCACCCTGCAAAATCCCAATAAAACCATTCTGGTATTAGAGAAAGAAAAGGAAGTAGCTGCCCACCAAACCGGTCATAATTCGGGAGTGATCCATTCGGGGATTTATTATAAACCGGGTTCTTACAAAGCGGTAAATTGCGTGAAAGGGCGCCGGGAACTGGTACAATTTGTAAAAGATCATCACATTCCACACGACATTTGCGGTAAAATCATTGTGGCCACCGACGAAAGTGAGCTGGCCCACATGAATAAAGTGTTCAACAACGGAGTTGCCAACGACGTAGAAGGTATCGAAATGATCGATGCGGCCAAGATCCGCGAAATTGAACCGCATTGCCAGGGTATTTCCGGTATTTGGGTGCCTTGCACTGGCATCATCGACTATACCGACGTCGCCCGGAAATATGTGGAACTCATTCATGCCAAAAACAACGGTAGCCGGGTGCTTACCGACCATTTAGTGACCGGTTTCGAGAAAAAAGGTGATAGCACTGATGTGGTAACGCCACGCGGTACGTTTAATGGAAAATACATTATCTCCTGCGCCGGCCTCCACGCCGACCGTATCACTAAAAAAGACCAGGTGAAAACGGATTCCGCCATCGTAGGCTTCCGAGGCGATTATTACGATCTTACCGAAAAGGGCAGGAGCAAGGTGAAAAACCTGATCTATCCGGTTCCTAATCCCAAATTCCCTTTCCTGGGAGTACATTTTACGCGCATGATCAAGGGCGGCGTAGAATGTGGACCTAATGCCGTATTTGTGTTTAAGCGCGAAGGCTACAGTAAAACAGCATTTAGTCTCCGGGATACTACTGAGGCATTTGGCTATAAAGGCACCTGGAAATTTTTCGGCAAGCATTGGCGTTTCGGACTCGATGAATACCGCGGTGCATTCAGCAAAACCTATTTCCTGAACCGCTTGCGTAAACTCATTCCTGATCTGCAAATGGACGATATAGAGCCGGCTCGCTGCGGCGTAAGGGCCATGGCCCTGGGTCCTGATGGTGAAATGCTCGACGATTTTAAAATCGAATACCAGGGCAATTCTATGCACGTGATCAATTCGCCATCGCCGGCGGCGACAGCATCCTTGGCTTATGGAGAGGAAATTGCCACCATGGCAAAAGCCTATTTTAAACTCGATTAATTTTCAGTTTTCTTTTTTATGGTGTTGCCAAAACGGCTTCAGATTGTACTGCCATGGCTGTCGGGTTTGAAGTGGTTTTTACGCTAAAAAGCCTGCGTTGACGGCAAACGGGTTGCTGTTACGCCAGGCTGCAAAGGCTGTCGAAAATCAGTAAAACATGTGGCGAAATGACGGGAAATGATCTTGGAAATAATTACATTAGCCGTGAAAAAAACTGAAATAGATGAGTACTCAAAAGCATATAACTGTTGTTGGAGCCGGTTTGGTAGGCTCGCTGATGTCGATATACCTGGCCAAGCGCGGGCATAAAGTTTCAATATACGAGCGCCGACCCGATATGCGCAAGGAAACCATTGCAGCCGGCCGGTCGATCAACTTGGCGCTTAGCGATCGCGGCTGGCGAGGTTTGGAGGGCGTGGGTATCGCCGATGAGATCCGCAAGATAGCCATACCGATGTACGGGCGCTCAATCCATCTGAAAGATGGTACTTCGGCTTACCAGAAGTACGGAAAAGATAATCACGCCATTTATTCTGTGTCGCGTGGCGGCATCAACATGCGCCTCATTGACCTGGCTGAGCAACAGCCTAATGTCAGCATTCATTTCAGTGAACGCTGCGAGGCCATCGATCGGAAAACCAACACCTTGCATTTTCATAATACAGAAAGCGGAAAGAGTACAGAACATCGCAGTGACTTTATATTGGGAGCGGATGGCGCTTTCAGCGCCGTGCGTACACACATGCAGTTGCATTCAGATCGGTTCGATTACCAGCAGTTCTATATCGACTGCGGTTACAAAGAGCTGACGATTCCTGCGGGGAAAAACGGCGAACATGCCATTGAAAAGAATGCCCTGCACATTTGGCCACGCGGAAGTTTCATGATGATTGCCCTTCCGAATATGGACGGCAGTTTTACTTGTACCGTTTTCTTCCAAATGGAAGGGAAATTGTCGTTCGATGGCTTAAAAACAAGGGAAAAAGTGAAAGCGTTTTTTGAAAGTGAATTCCCTGACGCTGTGCCGCTTATGCCGACGTACCTCGACGACTGGTTCCAGAATCCAACCTCGAGCCTGGTGACCGTGAAATGCAAGCCCTGGGTATGGGACGAGAAGATCGCGCTGATTGGCGATGCGGCCCACGCCATTGTGCCTTTCTACGGGCAGGGCATGAACTGCGGGTTTGAAGATTGCGTGGTGCTCGATGGACTGATCGATAAATACGGCGACCTAAACGGCGCCTGCCTTGACGAGTACCAGGCCTTGCGGAAGCCAGATGCCGACGCGATTGCCGACCTGGCGCTGGACAATTTTATTGAAATGCGCGATAAAACCGCCGACAAAACGTTTCTTTTGCAGAAAAAAATTGAGGCCCGGTTTAGCGAAAAATATCCTGAAAAATGGATCCCGCTGTATTCGATGGTGACGTATTCGCCTGATATCCGCTACAGCGAGGCGCTGAGAAACGGGCAACGGCAGCAGGCCATCATGGATCGCATCATGGCAATGCCTGATATTGAAAACAACTGGGACAGCCAGGAGGTAGAAAACGCTATTCTAAATTTGGTGTAATTGGCAGCGGTAGCCGTCGTCGAGCCAGGTTTTCTGACAGTGACATCCAGAACCTCGAGTAAATAATTTTAGATTGTTTATGATTTGATCTAAGCAATTAATGCGTTATTTTGCTTTTTATAATATAGCAGAAAGCCCAACCGGATGCCGGAATAAACAGAACCATTCGTAAACATCATTGGCGAGTATGCTTGTACCACAACAGACAAATTTATGACAGACGAACGCTTAGTGGCTTTTGAGCGGCTACTTAATATTATGGACGACCTGAGGGCTAAATGCCCCTGGGACCAGAAACAAACCATGGAGTCGCTGCGGCACCTTACCATTGAGGAGACGTATGAGTTGAGTGATGCCATCCTGAAAAATGATAAGAACGAGATCAAAAAAGAGATCGGCGATATTCTGCTTCACCTGGTGTTTTATGCTAAAATAGGAAGCGAAACCAACGACTTTACGATTACGGACGTGATCAATGCCTTGTGCGAAAAAATGATTTTTCGGCATCCGCATATTTACGGTGAGGTAAAGGTTGATAATGCCGAGCAGGTAACGCAAAACTGGGAGAAGCTGAAACAGAAAGAAGGCAATAAAGGAGCGCTTTCGGGCGTGCCCAACAGCATGCCATCGTTATTGAAAGCCCTTCGCATACAAGATAAGGCCCGTGCGG
>DAIUED010000184.1:0-6721 GCA_036845295.1 Bacteroidota bacterium | reverse complement strand
TCGTTGTCCGCAAGGCAGCGTTTCATCATGGCATTGGCACAGGCATCGTGGCTATGATAGGCCATGTACGTGCCTATTCTTAGAATGTTTTCTTTCTGGTAGCCAGCCGCTTTCAGGTATTCGTAAATAGCTGTGGGATGGCAGTGATCCCTGCACCGGGCATAGCGGTATGCGAGCGTGGTGGTGTCGTTCTGGGCCTGCGCGCTGTATGATAGCCACATGGCCAGCAAGGCCACACCTCTATTTAGGAAGAATCTCGAGCAGCGTACCATTTTCAAATTTGAATGAATAAAATTTACGGGCGTTAACAACCCCTTGTTCGGCATCGTGTGCCGCTTCCAGGGGCCACTGCGTTTCACGGCCGCCAACAGTTGGTTGCACAAGTCATTGTTATCTGCATTCACGGCCAATGGCTGGTAGTGTAGGTCGCAAAGCTGCAAGCGGTAAAGATCTGTTTCACCGAGGTAATTGATGTAAAAGATAACCGTAATGATGCCGCTGAAATGCGTGTTGGCGGTAATAGCCTGTTTGAATGCTGTTTTGGTTGCATAAAAGTCTTTGCCATTCGACGGTGGCGACGGATGGTAATACGGGAAAATGGACTTATTGCCGAAAAAAGCACAACTGTCGCGCTGTGCCTTCGTGCTTACACTCAGCAGCAGTGTAATTGCCAGTCCTATAGATCCCACCTTGCCCATGTTATTTTTTTCTGGTGTTCAGGTAGTGCTCAAAGGTCTGGAGGTCCATCGCATTCAGACAGTTTTCCTGTGTTAGCATTCCCTTTCGGGCAGTGTATGTACCATAACGCATGTCGTGATAGCCTTTCAATTGGTGTGCGTCGGGATTGATAGAGATCATAACGCCTTTTTCGAGGCAATACGGGATCCAGCGCCAGTCGATGTCGAGACGGTAAGGGTGTGCATTGAGCTCGATAACCACCTTATTGGCTGCGCAGGCATCGATTACCTTTTTATGATCGATGGGATAGCCAGGGCGGCCCAGCAACAGGCGCCCTGTTGGGTGCCCGAGAATAGTTGTGTAAGGGTTTTCGATGGCTTTGATGAGCCTGGCGGTCGCTTTGGCCTCGTCCATTTTTAAGTTGGCGTGTACGGAAGCTACAATGAAATCGAAACGTTTCAGCATGTCTTCTTCGTAGTCGAGTTCGCCGTTGCTCAATATGTCACTCTCGATGCCTTTGAAGATCTTAAATGGAAAAAGTTGTTGGTTGAGTCGGTCGATCTCCTCGTGTTGCACCAATACGGTTTCCGGTTTCAGGCCATCGGCATACACTGCTGTTTGCGAGTGGTCGCAGATGCCAAGGTACTGGTAGCCCAACTCTTTGCAGTAGAGTGCCATTTCCTGCAACGAGTTCATGCCATCGCTGTAAGTCGAGTGGTTATGCAAAATGCCTTTCAGGTCGCTGTATTCAACCAAGGCAGGCAGGCTGTGGCTTTTGGCTTTTTCAATCTCAAAATGCCCTTCGCGCAATTCCGGTTCGCAATATTGTACGCCAAGTGCGGCATAAACATCTTGCTCACTCTGGTAGCGTTTTGCGGGCAGTAGCGAAAAGCCGATGCCGGCCAGGTGTTCGGGCGTCGAGGAACTTTCCACCAGTGTGCGGTAAAAGAGGGCCTCTGAGGCATGGATGAAGTTTAGCGGAATGGAATCTGTGGCAAAAGCATCCAGGTCAACACTCTCATCGCCTATAAGAATATCGATTTCCTCAATGATCTCGCATTTCCGGTGCATAGGTCCGGTGAAACTTACCAGGTCTGTTTGTTGCCGGATAGCATCGATGATAGGCTGGCCTATCTTTTCGGCATAGGCATAATGAAATTTTCCTGTATTACTGAGTTTAAATTCGATATTCTGGATGATGGTTTGTTGCGTTTTTGCGCCAAAGCCTTTCAACTCCACCAGGCGGTTTTCGTGGCAGGCATACAGCAGGTCGGTTACGCTTTCCAGTTCCAGTTCAAGCCATAACTGCCGTACTTTTTTTGGACCGAGGCCTTTGATGCCCAACATGTCCACCACGCCTACAGGCGTTTTAGTGTTTAGTTCGCGCAGTTCGTTGCTGATACCGGCGGTGGTAAACTCATGGATTTTTTCGGCAATGCTTTTCCCAATGCCTTCTATTTTAGTGAGTTCTTCCACGCTAAGGTGGTTAAGGTCGAGCCGTGTTTTTCCCAGCTTGTAAGCGGCAGCACTGATGGCTTTCACTTTAAACGGGTTTTCGTTGTGTAACTCCATGAGCTTGGCCGTCAACTCAAGGGCATCGGCAATGTCTTCGGTGGTCATCATAAATACAGTTCGGCCAATGTTAAGTCGTAAGGATTGGTGATCTTGATGTTTTCCGGGTTGCCTTCCACCAGGCAAATGTTTTCTCCCATACCTTCGAGAACGGTGGCATCGTCGGTAAAAAAAGGCGAATACTCCTGGAGAAAGGCTTCTTTTATAGTTGACACCACGAAGCATTGCGGTGTTTGTACGATCTTATAATCTTCGCGGCTAACCGCTTTATTGATACCGTTTGTAACCAGGCGCAGGCTTTCGTTGACAGGTACTACCGGGATGGCATTTCCCTTGAGTGCAGCGGTTTCAAAACAGCGCCGGATGGTATCCACGCTTACAAAGGGGCGTGCCGCGTCGTGAATGCCTACAATGTCGTTTTTATTGACAATGGCATTCAAGCCATTTTTTACCGAGTGAAACCGTGTTTCGCCACCAGCTACCAGGTGAATGTTTTTCTCAGGGAAAAATTCTGCCAGCATAAAATTGGCATCCGTCATGTACTCCGGATGAACCGATACAATGATGTTAATGTACTCGTCGAACTCGATAAACTTTTCGATGGTGTGTACGATAATGGGTTTGCCTTTGATCTCAATAAATTGCTTGGGTATGTTGGAATGCATCCTTGAGCCGGTACCTCCGGCAACAATGACGACGTTGTATTGCGAATAATTCATGATCCTGTATTAACGTATATTCTTTTTTTGCCGGCAACTTACCTGAAAATATCAAAGCACGTGCTGGTCTTTTTTTGCCGCTTTTTCAATAGTTTTTTACCCGCTCGATGCATTGATCGATGGCTTTATAGGCCTTGCTAAAAAACTGGAAGCGTTGCTTCTCGGCGATGCCGCTGATAAGCGTGGATTTTTTGATCAGGTTTTTCATCCAGTGTTCGATCTCTTCGCAAAATTCCTGGTTGGCAGTGGTTAGAGAATTGAGCGTGTTGAAGGAAATGTAGGAAAAAACGGAACCGCCCAGTTTTACATGGATGCAATTGGTGCCAATTACCAGATCGCTGTTATAAAGCTGGAAAGACGAGGCTGGTTTTTTTGAGGGGTCGTGCTTGCCTTCGTGTTCGGCATAGTTGTTAATGGCCTGCATCATTTTTTTGAGTTCCTGCAATACCAGAATGGCATCGTCTTTTTCCTTAAACGCACCCGACTCAAAGTAATATTCAATCTGCTTGATGGTGGTTTGGATGGTTTCGTCGGTCCATATTTCAATGCTTGGTACCTGCAAGTAGGTATTATGAATGTCGGAAGCCAATTGCAACTGTTTCTCCGGGATCGAATCCCAATCGAATTTGCGTGTTTGAAATTCGGGAACGTTCAGCACCGAACGCTGCCAATAGAACAGTTTGAAAGCGGCCAGCTCCTTTGAATAAAAGGAATGAAAGATCGGTATTTCCTCCGCGGCATAAATTACCCTCGAGTCTTCGGTTTTCGAGAGCCGTTGCAGCTGTGTGAGCAGGCTTATAAGGTAGCTTTCGAAGTTATGCGACGAGTCGGTGAGCTTGATATAATTACAGGTTACAGAATCGCCTTTAGTAGAAAACACCGAGTCGATCGAGATCCGGTAATGCTTGCAAATCTTGTACGTTTCGTCGAGGCTCAGCTCTGTTTCGTTTCTCAGTCGCCGGTAAGCGCTGTCGTTGCTTATTTTCAGGAGGTCGGCAATGTCGTCCACCAGCGATACATTGGAGGGTACGCTTTGTTTCAGGTGCCGCACAAATACTTCCTGCATTTCGAAATCTGTTTTTTTTGGGGACATTTTTCAGTGTTTATTTCAACTAAAAGTATCATTTATTTGCAGAAAATGCAAAAACCTAAATCCTTACTTATGAATTATTGCAAATGATCCTGGTTTCCAAGGCTCTTTTATGGGGCGGATTATGACTTCCCACAAACTGACATGGTCGCTGGTGCTTGGAGCCGTTTCCGGAGCCGCATATACCGGGCTACCTTTGACGTCATAATAAACTTTAAACCTTTAGTCTTATGAAAACGAAATCTTCCTTCAACATCTTTTGTCAATGGATCGTTATCGTAGCCATTATCGTATCTTCAATGGTTGTTACACGGAAAATCATCAGCGGTGTAAAGCATGAATACAGTTTGTTGCCGGCTGGTAGCGGCAAGGCTTGTTTGTATGGCATCATGCGCTAACGGGTAGTGTTTTTGAAAGTGTCTGCAACCAGGCCGCAGGCATCGGCGTTCTATCCTCGCGTAGTATAGCCTTTCTTGCGTCAATGCCAGGCATGCTTGCGGTTCATTACCATACATACGGTATTTTGTTGCTGTTTAAGCCGCGCAGGAGTTTCCATGTTGCCAAAGGCTACCCATCAGTCAAGCTAACAGACTTCTGTTTAAAAGTTGGTCGCAGGCGGGTGCACAGGGCTTTTTTTTGATTTAGTTTTGTTTTTATCGGAAAAACGACTACTTTAATCGAATATTAAATTCAGACGATATGGATAGAACGTTTACTAAATTGTGTGTTTTAATTGCTGGTTTGGTTGTTTTTAGCCCGGGATATGCTCAATTATCAATCACGGGTCAGGCTGGTGGACTGAAATTTTTAGGTGATGTGGGGATGAAGAATAATGCCAATTTCTTCAGCGACATGCGCCTTGGCTATAACCTCGGTGTAGAGTACCGCATCGGGAAAGTTCTCGGAATTGGCATCGATGGTATGTACGGGCACCTGGCCGGCACCGATAACGATAAAACCTCACACTTGAATTTTCAATCGCAGGTAATGGGCGGCGGCCTTAATCTTTATGCTTTTTTTGATAAAATAGGGAACAAGGAACACGAAGTTTCGCCGTACCTCCACGCCGGATTCGGTTATTTGATGTTCGACCCTTATGGCGACCTCCGCGATAAGAACGGCACGTATTACAATTATTGGTCTGACGGTTCTATCCGGAACCTGGCAGAATCGACGCAGAACGAGCCACTATCCACGATCATTAAACGCGACTACACCTACGAGACTCAACTCAAAGACAGCGTTGCCAATTACGCCCGCAATACATTTTACATTCCGGTAGGTGTTGGTGCCAAGTTCAACATGGGCTTCCGCGCCAGCCTTCGCGTGGGTGTTGTGTATAATCTGTGCCTGAGCGACTATATCGACAATTATAAAAAAGGCGGCAACGATAGTTGGGCCTCAGCCAATGTGGCGTTGAACTTCAATTTTGGTAAAAAACCAAAAGATGGTTTTTCAAATATCAATTTCCAGGATATCGATAATTCCGATCTCGACGGCGATGGCGTAAAAGATAACGACGACCGTTGCCAGGGAACACCAAAAGGCGTGAAAGTCGATAGCAAAGGCTGCCCGGATGATTCGGACAACGATGGCGTGTTCGACTACATGGACAAAGAGCCAAATTCGAAAAAAGGCGCAAAAGTAGATGCCATGGGTGTTACCATCGACGAAGAATTGATGGCTAAACGCCAGCTCGAATGGGATAGCCTGGCAAGCGAGCGCAGCGAAGGATTTAATGCGGCTCCGAGTGTAAACTACCTCGAAAGTGTAGAAAGCAAGGCAAAAGAGAACAAAGCCAAAACGGGCGTGAACTCGAAGATACCTGCCGAACTTTTACCTGCAGATATCAATAAAGATGGTTATATTTCGGCCAAAGAAATTACCGAAACGATCGATGCTTTCTTTGAAGGCGATAACGCATTTAACGTAGAAAAGATTAACAGGCTCATCGACTTTTTCTTTGAGCAGTAACACACCAATATGATTAAACCACTTCTTATTTTATTCAACACAGTATCGGTATTTTTATTCAGCTTTTTCTTTGGCGATTCACCGGTAAGCGTTACGGGCAATTTTCCGAAAACAGCGGCTGTTGGAACGGAATTTACAGCGGAAATCACAGTATCAAAACCCAACGTAAGCGGTTTTGCCAAACTGCAGCTTGAGGTGCCACAGGGCTTTTCGGTTAAGGAAGTAGAAAGCAAATCGGGCAACTTTTCGTTTGCAGGAACCATTGCCAAGATCATCTGGACATCCGTACCCAGCGAAGAACAGTTTACGGTGAAGTTTTCCCTGGTAGCCGACGCCAGCGCTGCAGGCCTCAAAACAATCGGCTCTAAGTTTTCTTACGTTAGCAACAATAACAAAGAAGTGGTGGAAATGACGCCTGTAGAAATACAGGTGGGAGATGCGGCTTCTGCTCCGGTAGCGGTTGCCGAGCCAATGCCTTCCGGCGATAAGGCGGCCGGCACACAACCCGTTACAACCACACAACCCGTAACCACGCCAAGCGTAACCGACCAGGCTGGCTCTAACGCATTTGCCGGTTCGCCCGAGCCTGCATCGGACGTTACGTGTTTCAGGACTATCACCAAAGGCGCGGCAGCCGGCGCATACAATGTAGATGTGACCATCAAAAAGCCCGGCATTAAAGGTTTTG
>DAIUED010000183.1:0-6755 GCA_036845295.1 Bacteroidota bacterium | reverse complement strand
CTTCTCAAAAACAGGTTTCCGGAGGTGGAAAAAGTAGTGACCAAGATCGGAAGCGGCGAAGTGCCTACCGATCCCATGCCGATGGAAGCTGCCGACATGATGGTGATTCTGAAAGATAAGTCGGAATGGACCTCGGCTAAAACATTCCCGGAACTGGAGAAAAAAATGAGCGAGGCTTTGCAGGACATTCCCGGTATTACCACGGGCTTTCAGTTCCCGGTACAGATGCGCTTCAACGAATTGATGACGGGTGCGCGGCAGGACGTCGTATGTAAAATATTTGGTGAAAACCTCGACACCTTAAGTGCATATGCCGAAAAACTCGGACGGCTCGCCAGCGAAATTGAAGGCACCGAAAACCTGTATGTAGAACCGGTGAATGGCATGCCACAGGTGGAGATCGAATACCTGAGGCCACAGTTGGCTCGCTATCACCTGTCGGTAAGCGATGTCAATCATGTGGTGAATGCCGCTTTTGCGGGGCAGAGTGCCGGCCTGTTATTCGAAGATGAAAAGCGCTTCGATGTGGTGGTTCGCTTACAGGCCGACTCGAAGAGAAATCTCGACGACATCAAAAACTTGTTGATCCCTTCGCCGGACGGCATGCAGGTTCCACTATACCAGGTAGCCACCGTGTCGGTTAAAAACGGCGTGAACCAGATACAGCGCGAAGATGCCAAACGGCGAATCGTGGTTGGGTTCAATGTTGGTGACCGTGATGTGGAAAGTCTCGTCAACGAACTGAAGTCCAAAGCGGAGCAACGCATCCAGCTACCTACCGGCTATTACATCACTTACGGCGGCTCGTTTCAGAACCTGGAAGAAGCCAAAAGCCGCCTGATGATAGCCGTGCCGGTTTCGCTGCTGCTCATTTTCGTGCTGTTGTACTTTGCCTTTCGGAACCTCCGGCAAGGCCTGTTGATCTACACCGCCATTCCACTTTCGGCCATAGGTGGCATTTTTTTCCTGGCCATGCGTGGCATGCCATTCAGTATCAGCGCAGGTGTCGGTTTCATTGCGCTGTTTGGCGTTGCTGTACTCAATGGCATTGTGCTGATTGCCGAATTCAACCGGCTTCGGCGTGAGAATGGCGTGCACTCTCTTCCGCGTGTTGTTGTAAGTGGTACGCGCACACGCCTGCGGCCTGTATTGATGACGGCTTTTGTGGCCTCACTCGGGTTTCTGCCCATGGCCATGAGCAACGGCGCCGGCGCCGAAGTGCAACGGCCGCTAGCTACCGTAGTAATCGGCGGATTACTGTTGGCTACGTTCCTGACCTTGTTTGTGTTGCCATTGCTTTACCTCGTTTTTGAAAAAGGCCTCCGCAAAACCACCAAGCGCCCGGCAACGCTAGCTGTTTTGGCTTTCATGCTCGGCATTTGTGGTTATGCCAAAGCCCAAACGCCCATCAGTCTTCAGGCCGCCATCGACACAGCAGTAAAGAATAGCGCTGTCGTAAAGCTCGCCAATCTTAAGGCCGAATACGCCAGGCAATTGGTGAGTACCGCGGCCGATCTGCCGAAAACCAGCCTCAATGGCGAATACGGCCAATTTAACAGCAGCTACTACGACAACCGCATTGCCCTGTCGCAAAGTTTTGCTTTTCCCATGGTGTACAAACGGCAAAAAGACGTCTTGCGCGCCGATTACAACAGCAGCCTCATTGCCGCAAACCTGAAAGTAAGCGATGTCAAACGAACCGTCACGCAGCTATACACCGGCTATCAGTTGCTGAAACGTCGCGAGCGTTTGCTGATCGAATCCGATTCATTGTATGGAAACTTTTACCGGATAGCCGCCCTGAGACTTAACAGTGGCGAGAGCAATTTGCTGGAGAAAATAACCGCCGAGCAGCAACAGCTCGATATTCATCTGCAGTTGAACGAACTTCGACAAGAATTGCAATCGCTTTTAATTCAGTTTCGTTTTGTATTAAACTCACCCACGGCTTACGTGCCCGACACGCAGGAAAACGGCAGCGGCATTGCCTTATTGGTAGATACCGCTTATTTCAGCACCAATAGCGTCTTACAATTGTACCAGGCGCAGATAGAAGCTGAGAAAAGCCGCATCAGGCTTGAACGCTCGCGTCTGGGGCCAGACCTTTCTGTGGGGATCAATAATACCACCATACAAGGCGTAGGCGCCGATAACCGGAGCTATACACAACAAAGCAGGTTTACGTCGGTACAGGCAGGACTCGCCATTCCGGTATTTTCGGGTGCGCAACGGGCGCGGCTCAAAAGTAGCCGTACTGCCTTAAAGCTATTGGAAGAGGAAGCCTCATGGACGCGTTATAAACAGCAAGCCGAACTGAAACAACTTACAGGTCGTTACCTCGCCCTGCAGGAGCGCATTACGCTGTACGAAAAAACAGGCTTGCCTAATGCCAAAGCTACGCGTAGCATTGCCATGAAACAATTTAGCCAGGGCGAGATCAATTACCTGGAATACGTACTTCTGCTCAATCAGGCCACGGCCATCGATGTCAAATACCTCGATGCACTGCAGCAACAAACTGATATAATCCTTCAACTCAATTTTATTACCTACTCAATCCGCTAATTATGAAACGCTTTTCATTCATCAAATACATCATTACCATAGCAGCGACAGCTTTGCTGTTTAATGCCTGCAACACTACGAGCGGTTCCGAAACCGAAACGCACGCCACACCAGGCGATTCACTGTCGGAAAACGAAGTGCAGCTAAGTGAGGCACAATACAAAATCGCCGCCATTTCCCTTACAAGCCTGAGCAACGATACCGTTAGCAAAACACTAAAAACAAATGGTATCATCGACGTGCCGCCGCAAAACCTCGTATCGATCAGTTGCCCGTTGGGCGGTTACCTGAAAAGCACAGAAATGCTTCCGGGAAGCCACGTTGTAAAAGGGCAGGTAATAGCCCGCATCGAAGACCAGCAATTTATTCAGTTGCAACAGGATTACTTGCTGAACAAGTCGAAATTACAATTGGCAGAATTGGAATACAATCGCCAGAAAGAACTGAATGCCAGCAAAGCAGCCAGCGACAAAGCGTTTCAGCAAGCCGAGGCCGAACTCAGGAACTACAAGATTTTACTCGCGTCGCAGGCCGAAAAACTAAAGCTCATCCACCTCGATCCGCAGCAATTGTCCGACCAGTCTATCACCAAAAGTATTTCCATTATATCGCCTATCGACGGCTTTGTATCGAAAGTAAATGCCAATATTGGCAAATACCTCAGTCCAACCGATGTGTTGTTTGAGCTTGTCAATCCCACCGACATACACCTCAATCTAACTGTGTTCGAAAAAGACATTGCCTCGTTGCGCATCGGCCAAAAAGTAATGGCTTACACCAACATGAATCCCGAAAACAAATACCAGTGCGAGATCATCCTCATCAGCAAGGAGGTTAGTCCGGAAGGCACCACGCAGGTGCATTGCCATTTCGACTCATACGACCCGCTGTTGTTGCCAGGCATATACATGAATGCTGATATCGAATGCCAGGCGGCCCAGGCCAACACGGTGCCTGCAGAGTGTCTGCTGTATTACGAGGGGAAGAATTTCGTTTTCACACAACGCGACCGGCTGCGTTATGAAATGGTAGAAGTCAGTGTAAAAGGCGATCCAACCGAAAGGGCAGAGATCCAGAACCCCGGCCTGCTCAGCGGCAAGAAAATTGTTCAAAAAGGAGCCTACACCCTTTTAATGGCTCTTAAGAATAAAGCAGAATAAACAGCAAACGCACGTCGCTAAAAGTCGTTGTAGATCAGGTATTTTTCACGGATGCGCTTAAACCGATTGAGCGCAGGTTGCCACGATGCTCTGATCTCTTCTGCAGATTTTCCGCTGATGATCTGTTGTTTCAGGGACGCATTTCCCGAATGGTAATTGAAATTGTGGTCGAAGAATATGGCCTGTTTCCCTTTGCTTTGTGCATAAAATAACGCCAGGTAGTCGAGCTGGATGCGGCCGGTTTCGAGTACATTGGCAAACTGCGCAGCCGTATTGATGCCATGGCAAAGCGTATCCTGGTATTTGGGTTTTCGGCTTACTGTATTTGATACCGGCGTGAATGAGAACGGGCAAACACTTGGAGAAATGTAGGGATTGCCGATGTATTGAAACGGAAATGCCGTGCCGCGCCCAACGCTCATGATGGTGCCTTCGAAGAGGCCGAGGCTTGGATACAAAAGTACGGCCGTGTCGTTCGGAATGTTGGGAGATGGTTTCACCGGCAAGCCCGATACAAACTTGCTCCGGTCGTAATTTTTAAGCGGAACCACGGTAAGCCGGCATCGCAAGCTGTCTTTCAGCCAGCCTTCGCCGTTCACCATGCGCGCATATTCGCCGCAAGTCATGCCATACACCACCGGCACATCATGCAGTCCAAGAAAAGACTTGTAAATATCCGTCATCACCGGCCCATCGATGTAAAAACCATTGGGATTTGGTCTGTCGAGAATCACCAGCGGCTTGCCATTTTCGGCACAGGCTTCCATCACATAGGTCATGGTAGAAATGTAAGTATAGAAGCGCACACCAATGTCCTGTATATCATACACCACCACATCAATACCGGCAAGATCTTCTTTCGTGGGTTTTTTGTGCGATCCGTAAAGCGATACCACAGGAATTCCGGTAACCGGGTCTTTCCCGCTTTTTACCTTTTCGCCGGCATCGGCAGTGCCGCGAAAACCATGCTCCGGGCCAAATATTTTCACCACCTTCACATGCCTTTTCAGTAAGGTATCTACCAGTAACTTTTTCCCGATAAGCCCTGAAGCATTGGTGACCAGAGCAATTTTTTTGCCTAACAAGGCTGGTAGGTACGATTCGATTTGTGACGCTCCGGTTATAATCGATGCATACGGCTGTACACGCGATTGCGAAAAGACTGTCGAATAACTAAAAAAAAACGTGATCAAAAAGACGTAAAATCGCATAGATTCATTTAGATTTACAAAGTAAAGATAGGTATTTGAACTTTTCGAGCTACATAGCGCGTCGCATCTTAAATAAAAATAACGTTAAGAACAACATGTCGAGCCCCATCGTCACGATTGGCACCATCGGCATTTCCCTGGGCGTGGCCGTTATGATTATTACCATGGCCGTTATTACTGGTTTTCAGCAACAGATTACCCGTAAGATCACAACATTCACCGCACATCTTAAAATCAGCGACTACAACGAAAATCCTTCGCAGGAGCCAAATCCCATCGTGGTAAATGATGTTGTACTGCAATCGGTTGTTCAACATCCCAATGTTGCACATCTCCAGCCATTTGCCACTAAAAATGGCATCTTAAAGACCAAAACCGAGAACGAAGGCATTGTGCTGAAAGGCGTTGATGGCAACTACGATTGGAGTTATCTCAAACCCTATTTATCCGAAGGCTCGGTGCCACAGATCAACGATAGCGCGGTGAGCAAAGACATTTTCATCTCGAAGGCAATCGCCGATAAACTGGGGCTGAAACTCAATCAAAAATTATTGGTTTATTTCATGAGCCGGAAAAAACTGACCGATACCACTTTTAGCGGTCAAAACTACATTGAATACGAGCCGCGTGTGAAAGATTTTTACGTCAGAGGAATTTTCAACACAGGCTTCGCCGACTTCGATCGCAACCTCGTGTTTGTGGATATAAAGCAGATCCAGAAGCTCAATTACTGGAACCCGCAGCAGGTAGGTGGCTACGAGGTTTACCTCCGCGATTTCGGAAAGCTCGAGCAAACGCAGGAAGAACTCAACGACATTGTGGGCTACGATCTTATTGTGAATAATGTGAAACAAATGCAGAATGCCATCTTCAGCTGGCTCGACATGATCGACGTGAATGCGGTGATCATCATCACGCTGATGGTGTTGGTAGCGGCGATCAATATGATTTCGGCGCTGCTCATCCTCATTTTGGAGCGCACCAATATGATCGGCATTCTCAAAGCGGTAGGCTTGAGCAATTCACGTGTTCGCGGCATCTTCTTTTTTGTTTCACTTCAACTTCTCGGACGCGGTTTGCTCTTCGGCAACCTCGTCGGCATCGGCTTATGCTGGCTGCAAATGAAGCTGAAGTTTGCCTCACTCAACCCGGCAACCTATTACATCGACTATGTGCCGATAAACCTGTCGGCCATGCATGTTCTACTCATCAACGCCGGAACGGTTGCCGTGTGCCTGTTGATGATGTTTTTGCCAACCCTTATCCTCAACCGTATTACGCCGGTAAAAGCCATCCGGTTCAGCTAAACCATGAGGCGAGCCATTGTTATAACCTGCCTGCTGGCGGCATTCACGAACCTCGGCGCACAGCCCGAAAAACTGCTGGATTCAGCCCGTGCGGCAATGCAATTAATCAAGAATCAGCTCTCGAAACGCCTGGAAAGCTATCGCGAACGCTACACGGGTGATTCGCTCGTGCTAAAAAGCCTGACGGTATATGAGTACAATCCCGAGGGTGAGTTGCTACTTGAAAAAGGTGTGAGCGACGATTTCAACAACTGTTACACATTTAAGAATCGTCAGATGGTAGAAAAGCTAACAGAGCTGAACGGGCACCTGGATGTAGAGCGCAATGCATTCGATAAGGACGGCAAGTTACTTTCTCAACTAACACTTAACGACTACTTTCCCAAGTACCTTAAAAAAGAAACTTATACCACCGAAGAGCGTAAGCACCTCAGCAACGACAGCCTCACCCTGATGTCGTTGGTGAACGGATACCCGATGCAACGGACATTGTATGTGTATAAAGACGGGCA
>DAIUED010000182.1:0-6775 GCA_036845295.1 Bacteroidota bacterium | reverse complement strand
CAAATGCGACTTTTTGGTTTCAGTGGAAAATCCCCTTTTTAAGCAGGAAAGGCTGCTTTTTAAAGGAAGCGGCAATTTCTGAAGGGTTGGCGTTGGCAAACTCTTTGAAGTCGCGGATCAAGTGCATCTGGTCAAAATAATTGCAGGTATGTGCTATATCGGTCCACGAAAGGTGGGGATTGTCTTCTTTGCGTAACCAGGCATTGCCGAAACGAACCAGCCGGCTGAAAAATTTCGGTGAAACGCCCATTCTTTCTTTAAATGTTCTTTCAAACTGACGATTGCTCAAATGCGCTTGTTTGATCAGGCTGTCAATCTTCATCATACCGCCATGCGCTATTATTTGGGGTATGATGTAGTCGATGGTAGCCGGTTTCCTGATTTTTGCGAGTAGACTGAACATAAAAGTTTCGGCAATTTCTTTCATCTTTTGAAAGTTAGGCGCATGGGCGAGTTCCTCTACAACCAATTTTACTTGTTGGCCAAACACTGCTTCGCCGTCGTAACTTTTACAGGGAAGCAGTCGATGCATTGGTTCGCCCAACAGTCTTTGCAATGCACCCGGCTGAAACCCAATTTTAATCATCAGGTGATTGTGGCCGAGGGATAGTATGCTGCGTTCAGTATGCTGCCCGGCGATGGTGCAGGCAAATAGTTGATACACCTGGTTGGCGTGTATGTCTTCGGCAAAGGGTCGGTCGAATGGGTAGAAAAGTATATTGTGTTCGGGGAGAGGTGGAAAAGGGAAAGATAAATTTGTTTGTGACTCATCAGTGATGGTATGCGATACCATAATATTATTAACGACAGGCTGCAAGGCCGGATGGGGGGCAAAGAACAGGAATTTGTGTAATTGTGCCATACTTATTTCCCAAAGAAGCTGATGGCTATCTCACTAATCAGTGTGGGGTTGTCGGCAAATACATCGTGGCTGCAGTTGGGCAGAATGCACAATTGCCCTTTTTTGAGCAGCCGGTACATGTCAATACTGTGCGCCGGTTTAATAATATCTCGGTCGCCCGATACGATCATCACCGGGATATTTATTTTGTTGAATACTTCTTTGGGGAAATAAAGTGGCTGATCCCACATGATCTTCCGGTCATTGATGATTTTTCGCCAGGAAGCGGGATTGGCCACAAAAAATTCATCGATCCATTTTTTGTCTTCTGGCGGCGGCTGATAGTCTGGGGGAATAAGTTCGAGCGTATCGGTCGATGTAAGTCCCGCCTGCATGTAATTGGCCCCCGATGCGATCACCTTTTTTATCTTGTCCGGCCTTTTTGCGGCCAGGAGTAATGCCGCGACCCCGCCATCGCTCCAACCCAATACATAGGCGCTGTCTAGCTGAAGTATGTCAATGAGTTTCGACACAAATTCTGCCAGCAGTTCATAGGTCATGGTGTCTAACATGGCAGAACGCCCTTGACCTGGGTCATCTGGCGCAATAACCCGATACTGTTTTGCCAGATAGGGGATACAGGCTGAAAAGTCTTTGATGGATTTCATGCCGCCTTGGAGCAGTAACAGCGGCGTTCCCTTTCCATACTCCTCGTAATAAATTTCTCTGTAGAAAATGCTGACATATTTCCCGTGGTTTGAACCATATTGAATTTGCTTTTGTGCAACCGTCGAGAGGCAGCAAGCAAGCGGTAAACAAAGTAAAAACAGGCGTTTGCAGGTGTTCATACTGTTCTTTTAACTGACCGTCTGTTAAGGGATCATAAAACGAAATTTCCCATCCACATAAGACTTTTCGTTGTTTTTCGTGTAGGCGTAACCGGAGAATCGGCCGACAACCAGTTTTGTTGCGTTGTTGAAGCTGTCAACAACAACCTTGATGGTATGAAACGGGGTGGTACTAAAATCAGTGCGAAGAATATTCCCAGACCAGGGATTCATGTAATTGGTCTGGTCTTGCAGGGTAAAACTTTGACTGGTAGTGGCAACCTGGAAACGGTCGGTTTTAAAGGTTAAAGGATCGAAGAAGACGACTATTCTGAATGCTGTATCTGGTGTACATTCAGGATGACCCCAGAAATCAATCGTCCTTTTTTCGGGATCGCCAAACATGGAGCTGTCAATGGGCCCGCAAAGGGAAGAATTGTTCGAGGTAAAAAACCAGGTGTTTAGCGGCAAGGGTTTCGTGCTATCGCAAGCGCTGCAATTTGGGAAACGCAACACGCTATCAATCTTTGTTGTGTCAATATAAATGCTGCTGTCTCTGGCCAGGCTATCAGCAGGCATAAGGGGGTCAGTATTGCAAACGCCCTCGCAACTCCGTTCTTTGCCGCAGCTTATTAGAACGGAAGTGCATAGCAGCAGTAATATTACATTAAAGAAAGCATATGGGCGTGGTATTAGCATGTCATCACCCTTTGTTTAGCCTCGGGTAAAGGCTAAGCTAGTGAATCGCCGTGTCAGCATTTGATAAGTCTTGTTAAAAACTTAATAAAGGGCTTGGAACCTTGACGCCATGTTTTAACGAGCGCATCCAACTTTTGTTGGGAGGGGTATGGGAGAAAGATATTAAAGACAAATGTTTTGCGATATCGCAAAACATTTGGCCTATTGAGTTTCTACTGCTGAAATGGCTTACTAAACCGATTGTGCAGCCTCTATAATTAGTGTGGAAACCTCTTTGGGGAAAGAAGCCAAAGAAGCGTGACTGGCGTTCAGGTGAATCACTTTTTTGGGATTCATTCTTTCTGCCATTTCATTTTGGGTGTCGGGATGGATCATTTTGTCTTGGTTGGAAACCTGGTACCAGGAGGGTTTGTTTTTCCAGGCAGGATCACCCATTTTGTCGCCGAAGCACTGGCCGCTAATCGCTTTTTGCGAAAGAGACATGACCAACGCGTCGGTGTCGTTTACATCCGGACAAAACTCACGTTGAAACTCATCGTACTTGATCCATAAAAAGCCTTTGCTATCAGGTGCAATGCTTCCACCACCCGATGTAGGTCGTTTTGCCAGCAAGCCACCGAGGTTCTCCTCTTTGTCAGGGGCAAAGGCGGCGATGTACACCAGGCCAACTACTTTTTCGTGGTTGCCAGCGCCGGTGATAACAGCACCACCGTAGGAGTGGCCTACCAATAGAACCTTTCCAGTTTGGGCCTCGATAAGGTCGGTGGTTTTTTGCACATCGTCTGCCAGTGATGTCAAGGGATTTTGCACCGCCCGCACTGTATAGCCAGCATTTGTCAACACCGGAATAACGCCTTTCCAGTGTGAGCCGTCGCCCCAGGCGCCGTGTACCAATACGATCGTTAAGTCTTTTTTGTCCATTGTTGATGTTTATATAACCATCAAAACTAAGGTCAAAAAAAATGCAAGACGTTCACTTAGGTTAATTAATTGAAATCCGCTTGCGAATCCGGCTAAGCGATGGAGGTGTAATGCCTAAATAACTGGCAATGTGTTTTTGCGGAACATGCTGGAAAACCGATGGATTCTCTTGCAATAAATTGATGTAACGTTTTTCAGGCGAATGGTAGAGCAGGTTTTCGATTCTTTTTTTGGCGTCGAGGTAAATTTTCTCCGTCATTTTTCTGCCAAATTCCTGCCAATAGGGTTCTTTCGAATACAGTTTTTGTAAATCATCTTTGTGTAATAGGAGTACCTCAGCTTTTTCTTGCGACTGTATATTTAAGTTGGATTTCTTGTTACATAGGATGCTTTCGTAATCGGTGAAGAACTGATTCTCGAAGTGAAACATAAAGCTAATTTCTTTCCCGCTTTCATTGATATAAAAGCTTCTCATGCTGCCCTTTGTTACAAAGCCCAGGTAGTTACATGATTCACCCTTGCGCAAAAAGTATTCGGATTTGGCAAAATTGACATGCCTTAATAACGAATAAAATTCTTCAAAATGTTCTTCATCGACGTCAAACAGCTTACCATATTTCTTGAAATTTTCACTGCTTTCGTCGTTCTGTTTTGGTCTTGCCTGCCTTGCGGTAAATCATCGGGTGCTTCCATATGTCTGCCACCAAAGATAGGGGGTGGTTGGTTTCGTTTGTGTAGGCGGTTTAATTTATTTTGCCTCAATGGGCTTGTCCGATATCCAAACGAATTATTTTTCCTTCGGTATTAAGCTGAAATTTGAAATAGGTTGTAAAGTCGCCTTGTTGCCAAGCATCAAAGGCTTTTTTAACCGTTTGGTTTGTTAGTTTTGAGGTATCCACTTTGTTGTTTTTTGTATTGTGAAGTGTCGGGTCATTTGGCGGTTGACAGCGGGTGTTGTAAATAAAGAATGGCCAGGTTCAGCAACAAAAAGGGTAGTTCTATAGCGACAGCTTTTAGGTCTCTGTCAACCAGGTGAAAGCAAATAATAAGTAGTATACCTGCCGCCATTAGGAAGTTGCCCCATACAAATGTTTTAGGCATCAGCAATAATACTACGCTTAGCAGGGTAAAAACGCCCAATGCCATTACACCTTGTTTGCCAATATTCCATTTGCCAAACATTTCCAGCATTTCGTTTTTTCCGTTGAACATGGCCCAGCCCTGTTTAATACCCATATATGCTGCAAATAGCATGAGAATCGCGCTGATAATTTTTAGTGCCATTTTTGGAAGTTTTATCAAATACAATAATTGTTTGGCCAATATAAGCACAAAGCAAAATCTGGCAATTGATATGGTGAACTAATTGAAATTTTTAAAGCGAGGTTTATTTTTTTGCTGTTAGCGAAATTTGCCTGGTATTTGTCCGGCAAAATATTTGAAAAAATACTTTGAAGAGTTGGGACTACTTATGAAGAGTATTATTTTGTGTGGATTTATTTTTCCGCTGGAAAAACTGCTAGGCTTTGAATAAAATCAAATACGTGGAACGAATGCCGGATACCTTTATTCATTTGGCATTTGTTCTAGTACTTTCGGAAGTTTTTTTCTCAACAGTTTTTTCCACCCCATTTGCATTATCAGACTAATAAGTGCAAGTTTTAGCCCTTTATATCCTGAATGCTCCAAAAATAGAATTGTCCCGCCACATGTTGGTTCTAATGTAAAGCTTAGTACTGTGTCCAACTTGGTAAAAATTCCTTTCGTAAGTTTGTCTGCTTTTTCGGAATGAATGCCTGCACAAGCCAATGCCTTTTCGCCCGTAGCTTCACCACGATAAGTGTATGCAATGTGCTTCGGTGGTTCAATGTCAATTATTTCACAATGTGTAATTCCGTCCCAACCTTTTTGAGGCTTCATTCTAAATGTGAAATAATGTCCTCTTATTGGCTCAATATTGGTTTCCATAAACCAATTACATAACAATTTCGGTTCTGTCAATGCCCGCCAAACCATGTCTTGCCCATAAGGCAAAAATGTTTTGATTTTAATTGTACGGGTCATCTTGTCGCTTTTATTGTGGTCAATAGAATTGTCAGAATTTGCTGTTATTTTAAAAGCTTACCCTAATTAATAACGTTATTTAATCACTATTGTGACCTCCCCTCCAAAAAGTGGACAGTTGTAAAGTAGAAAATCGGGGCAATTATTCATAACTTAAAAACGAATCATTGCTCATGAAGAAGTCAAAATTTACAGAAGCCCAGATTGTTTTTGCGCTCAAGCAGGCCGAACAGGGGGTAAAGGTCGAGGAGATCTGTCGTAAGATGGGCGTCAGCGAGGCGACTTTTTACAATTGGAAGAAAAAATATGGTGGTTTGGGGGTATCGGAGCTTAGGGAACTGCGGCAATTGAAAGAAGAGAATGCAAAGCTGAAGCAAATGGTAGCCGATCTGAGCCTGGATAAACACATGCTGCAGGAGGTATTAAAAAAAAAGTTTTGAAGGTTCATCAAAAAAGAGCGGTGGCAGCATTTCTGCAGGAGGCCTTCAAAATATCGGTACGGCGTGCCTGTCGGATAAGTATGTTGGGGCATTCGGGTTACTACTACCAACCGAAAAGACGCAGAGACGATCAGCCGCTTCGTGCCCGGATGCGAGACATTGCTGCTGTCAAGATCAGGTATGGCATGTGGCGGATATATACGCTTTTGCGGCGGGAGGGCTGGAAAGACAACCATAAGCGGGTGTGTCAGATTTATAAAGAGGAAGGGCTGAATTTGCGCAGTAAGCGGCCGCGCCGCAGTAAGTCTGCTGCACATCGCCTGGAAAGAATGGCTTCGCTCCAGTTATACCAGTGCTGGTCGATCGATTTTGTCAGCGACGCGCTCTTTGATGGCCGAAAATTCCGGTGCTTAACTGTAGTGGATATCTGTAGTCGGGAATGCCTGGCCATCGAGGTCGGGCAAAGCTGGAGAGGATCGGATGTGGTACGGGTATTGGAGGGGTTAAAATGCACCCGGGGGTTGGTTGCCGAGCGTATCCAGGCAGACAATGGCAGTGCGTTTATTTCCAAAGAGCTGGACCGTTGGGCCTATGAAAACCAGGTTACGATGGACTTCTCCCGACCCGGTAAACCGACAGACAATCCTTTCATTGAATCTTTCAACGGTAGCTTCCGGGACGAATGCCTGAATGCGCACTGGTTCTTATCTTTAGCGGACGCCGCTGAAAAAATAGAAGACTGGCGGAGCGAATACAACCACTATCGACCACATAGTTCTTTGGATGATCGAACACCAGCAGAATTCATTGCCCATTGGCTGGAAGCGGTTGAAGCAACCTATGGCCTTCCGGCAGATGCTGTCTCGGATCAAATGATTTTTGCAACATCGGAACATGACCCAACGAAGCCAGAAAAATCATTTTCCCGTTGTAGGCGTACCGTTTTTTCGGTCAATTCGAATGTAGAGGATTTGGTTGATTTT
>DAIUED010000181.1:0-6789 GCA_036845295.1 Bacteroidota bacterium | reverse complement strand
CCAAAGCGGGCTGTACTGGTCCAGGTACCCTCGGAGATGGAATGCGAAAATCCAGTAACGTAGGCATTCCCATTGAAACGGTCGCCCACGCCTGCCAGCTCAATCAGTGTATTTGTTTTAACCGATGCATTTCCCACAAAAGTGGCCTGGCCCTTGAGTGCAGCCATTCTCAAGCGCATGAGACTTCCATCTGCCCAGGCTTTCAGGTCGTCCTGCGCCAGCGGCGTATTCGTGGTTAGCTTCAGTTGCTGTTGCCCCAGTTTGGCACTCATGGCTTTGCCATTCATATTGCCTTGCGAGCTAAGTGATGGTTCGGTAGCGCTGGAATTGAGCAGCGCCTGGTTCTTGATATCCCAGGCACTCACCTGGATACCTGTTGGCTGCTTTTCGGCATTCATTTCACCATGAAAATTGAGAAGCGATTCGCCGAATGCAACGCGGAGCACCGCACTACCACTGGTAGCCGGCTTACCCACGATCATTTTATCGCCATCGAAGGAGATCACGTAACCGTAGTACTCAGCGCGGGCCAGGATAAAATCCCAGTCGGTAGCCATTTTCTGAAAGATCGCTTCCTGCTGGGGAGAAGTGCTGTCAACCGTGCAGCTGAGTCCGTAAGTGCCTACAATACTTTTGATGATGTCGCTGTCGTTCTTTTTTGAAAATTGCGCTTCAGTGCGGTTGTAACACATACTCGCAGCCTTGTGCTTGCAGGTAACCACCAGGTGAAAAGCCTCGCTTGGCTCTATCCGGATGCTTTGCTTTACAATATACCCTGTAAAGATCGTTTGTTCGGCGTCGTCGCCATAACCTGCCGTGATCTCGATCGTATTTCCGGGGATCAGGTCGGTACTTTCGCTGATCGGGAAGTCGGAAGACTCGACGGTGCCATCGATCAAGACCACTTCGGCATAAGGAATTTTATTAAGCTCCTGAGTGACCGATACCGATACAACGGGATAATAGTCTTTTAACGGACTGCCTTCTGTTTTCACCGTAAACCGGAGAGTAGCATCGGAGATATTGACGGGTGACTGAGCCGGCATGTGTTTTACTTTTTAATGGGTGGGAAATACAGTTGATCACCTGGCTTGATATCAAGTACACTTTTGAGCCCGTTGATGCGGGCTACATCCATGTAATAAGCGCTGTTACCATATATTTTATAGGTCATGAGCGGCAGAGTATCGCCGGCACCCACGGTACGGATGTGGGTGAGGTCGGGCGAACTTTTCTGTGCTTCCTTGGCCTTTGTTTTAAAATCAATTGTTTCCGACAAGCCCAGTTCGATGGTAGCGCGCAGGGTTGTGCCATCGGGTTTGAACAGGTTGTAGGAGATGTTGAGTGTTTTGCATACGCAAATTACCGAAAGGCTTCCCCAAACAATTTTTAAAAAGCTGGGCCGGTGAACGGTTCCTTTAAATGAATACGTGAGGTCCTGTATTTTTTTGATGTAGGCATCCACATCGCTGATCCCTTTTGGCAGAGGAGCCACACCGGTTCCGTCGGCCACGAGCTTCAATTTCAAATCGCTGCCTTTCATCCCGCGGAATAGCAGGGTATTGTTGTTTTCTCCCGCTACATTGGAGTTGTTGTATTCAACCGTATAGTTACGCTGGTAATTTTCAGGATTAAACATGACCTCAAACGCCTGCCCTACTTTGCTGGTGCACGCGGCATCGCTGTATGCCTGTATCTGAAGTTTGACCAATGCCATTTCTTATCGTTGAACCTGGTTTTCTATTTTAATCAATACTTTATCGACACATTCCTTGATGATCGTCTTTTTCAAGTCAGCCAATTCCTCTTCCGACAGGCCTTTCTTGGCCTGGCTTTCATCAACGGTAATTTTTACTATCAGTTCCCTGATCTCTATCGGCATAAGTTTGGTTCGACAGGCAGTTTTCTACCACATCTTTTGTTTTACAATGTCCGTGTAAAATTTTCATAAGCCAGCTCAAGGCTCTCGCACACCAGCGCGTTTTCCTGCGCTTTGAGATCACTGATCTTTAAGGCAACAGGATAGGCATTGGCAAACGACCACGAGGCCAGCGGTTTCTGGGTTTCATCCAACAGATTTACCACCACTGTTTTTGTTTTAATGGTAAATTTCTCTACAGCATCTCTCGCCCAGTCGATCAGATCAGAACTCAGCACCATGCCGCGTTTCAGAACCAGGTTCTCATATTGAGGAGGAAGGGGCAAACGGCGCACGAACGTGTTCTCCCCTCCCTCTTTCAATGATTCCGAATTCAGCTTTACAGAAATGCCGGTCACCTCTTGGAAGCTCGCTTCAAACGTTCCGGATATACCAGTGACTTTGACGTTGAACGCAAAAACAACCGGGTAAAAAGGAGGTGTGGCAGGTTTCGGCATAATGCTTAGTTCAGGTGTTTAATGTTATGAAGCGATTTTCAGGCCCTCATGCGCCAGCTCAATGCTCTCTACCGCTACTTCGCTCGCGTCCGACTTCATGTCGCTAACCGTGATCTTGGTAGGGAAAGCGTTGGTAAGCGTCCAGCTCATTGCCACAGCCTGCGACTCGTCGAGCAGACTGATGGTAATGGTAGCGCGTTTGTAGGTATTCATTTTGATCAGGTTGTATTTGTCCCAAAGGTTCTTGTCGCCTTTGAACATACCCTTCTTTAGTGTGACGTTGCCGAACTTCTGAATGCCAGGCATCTTTACTGTGGAATAAACAGGGCTGCTGCCGCCGCGGTATTCGATTACCTGAGTTTCGGAAGACAAACCTGTAACTTCCTGAAAAATAAATTCTGCATCATCCCATTTTACCTGGAATGAAAATTTGACCATGGGCCATGTGGCCGTTGATTGTGCTGATCCGTCGTCTGCCATGTGATTTTATTTTTAAAAGTTGATGATTAATGAATAAATGTTATGATGCTATGCTTATGATTCCTGCATTTTTTGCTGGAAAGTGATTACGATGAACTCTGCCGGGCGAACGATCGCTACCTTTACGGTAATGAGCATCTTTCCGTCGAGGATGTCGGTTGGCGTCATGGTTGCGCCAAGCCCCACCTGTACATCAAACGCCTGTTCAGGAGCAGAGCCCGCAAGGGCACCTTGCTTCCAGAGATTGGTCAGGAAGTTCACCATCATGCTTTTCACCGTCACCCAGGTGTTGGCGTCGTTTGGCTCGAATACATAAGCACGCGTGGCCAGCTTGAGCGACTGCTCGATCATGATGAGCGTACGCCTCACGTTGATGTAACGCCAATCCTGGCTGTTGCCGTCGAGTGTACGGCCGCCCCATACCAGCGTACCAATTCCCGGGAAGGAGCGAATCACGTTGATCGATTTTCCGCTGATGGCGTCCACGTTGAGCGTTTCCTGCCCTTCGTGCGATACATTCACAGAAGGCGAGTTAACGGCACTCACCGACACATTGGCCGGTGCTTTCCAAACACCGCGGCTATTGTCAACAGTGGTGTACAAACCGGCCATTGCACCTGATGGTGGCAGCTCGTTGAGTTTCGCTCTCACTTCTTCCAGGATGTGTGTGTACGTAGGGCTCGTGGCTTTAAGTCCCTGGTGGTAATTACGCTTCACGTTTTCTTCCTCTTTCTTTTCTTCCGCCGTTTTCTCTTCTTCTTTCTTTCCAGCGAATTTGTCGAGGTCCGGTTTGAATTTAGCGATCACCTTTTTTGCCTCCTCTTCCGGAAGGATGGCATTGAGATCTACGCTTGCATCCAGGTTTTCGAAGCTCACCTCGGATGGAGGCACAATGCCGGAGTTGAGCCATGGATAGTATGCAGCGCCGTAATTAAGCGATTGCATACCGATACCTTCCCTGAATTCGGTGACTACGGTATTGGTATCTGTTCCTGCGACCTGTTGCTTGAGATCGAAAATACCAAAGCGGCTTTGCATGAATGCACAATGCTGCAACACTTTGGTGTAAATGTTTTTGTAACACACGTCGCCCAGCGCAATGGCATCAGGCATCACCACGAGCGTCGGTTCAAATTCTTTTTTCAGCAGTTCAAATACCGAATCGCCAAAGTCGTCTTGCTTGATCTCCAGTTCATCTTTGCCCTTGTAGGTGTCGATGCTGAGAATGTAAGCCGGGCCGCCGCCATTGGCATAAAACAGGCGAATGCTGTTGAACATGTACGCGGTGTTCTTATCATTCACCGTTACGATCTTTTGCTTACCGCCTAACGAAAATGTTTCCTGCTTGATAGCCGGATCGGGATCGGCGAGCTTGAAGCGCGCGTGAAAAGCGCCGCCAAAACGCTCGGTGTACTCTGCAAATGAGGTAATGCGCGTCGGCTTGTTTTGTAAGGATTTACCGTTCCACTCGGCGGTTTCGGTGTAACCGATAAACACGGGCACGGCAGTTTCAACCGCAACGGCTGAACTCGGGAAGGCGTTTTTTTCTTCGATGTAAACGCCAGGTGTCATTAGTTTTGATGGCATAGATATTGGTTTTAGAGGTTTATATTTAGGTAATTTTAATTTGTTGTCAGATGAAGATCTCCGAATAGTATTTTCCGTTTGATGGGCCCAACCTCGAAATGCAATTGACATCCGGGTGAGGCAGCATTTTAATCACGGCTTTCCCTTTATTGGTTTCGGCGTCGTAATTTTCCACCAGTTGAAAGTTCTTACCCGGGCGTTGGCTAATACTCAGCGGTTGCTCCGATTCGAAAGCCAATGCGCGCTTGTTGCCAGGTAGCTCTATCTCTACCGGACCATTGAACACCACAGAGCCATTCAGCACTGCCGGTCTCTGCAACTCACGAAGATGGTCGCTCACCAGCAGGTAGCGCCAATAGGTAGATTTTTCCCTGAACTGCACGGCATACTCTCCCGCACGCATTGTATTCAGATGGAGCTCGATCAATGCAAAAGGCTTCCTGAAAAAAGGATAGCCAAGTTCCTCTAGTTTGACGAGGTCTTCCGTGCCAACATATTCGGAGGCGTGCAACACAAGCGATCCGGCTGTAGTGTTATTGCGAAATAAAAATACCGAGTTAGCGATATCTCCTATGACATCGGTGTAATTGAAAAACAAGGGATCGCTCAACCCCATTACAAAAGTCAGTTTATGGTCGTGTGCCAAGGCATCGGCTGCCGTGTACTGTTGTCCGTTGTTGTACGACTCAAATGCTATTGCAAACCCATCGCGCCTCGATTTGAACAGCATGCCTTGATTCAAGAGAAAAGCATCCGTGTCGGCGGTAGGGCGCACCGAGAAACAATCCGGTATCTCTCCGGCAAAATAAGCATGCCGGAAATTCACCTGGAATAATATGCTATACTGGCTGTTCATGGTCAAGGTTTCGCTATGGCTTGTTGATCTGATACGCCTGAAATATCGGGTCGGAACTCGCGCACAAAGGTGTCGTCGAATGTGAGCATTCGCATTTTATAAACCACGGAAGGCATGTACTTTGCTCCTAACGATGACCAAAGATTACTCAGGGTATCTGTACTGAGATCGAGCATCTCGAAGGATAACTTATCGATCTTTGCATCGAGAGCCGGTGTATTGGCGTGTGTAAACACGGGCTTTTGCACGAAATAACCAATAATAAACGACAGAAACCGGAGCGCTTCGGGATAATTTCCCTGTGCAAAAAATGCGGAAAATAATACAATGAGATTTACGTTGACGGGAGGAGAAGAATTGGATAAGATGCTTCCGCTTTTCTGCGACAAACTCCGCACGGGTTCTTTTTCTACGTTGATCAGCGTCACGACAAGTTTATTCTCTCCCTGTACTGCCACCGTTCCATCCTGGTTTATCAGCGACGACAAAACGACCTTCTGCTCGTTTACTTTCAACTTGCTTCTGAAATGCTCGTTCATTTCATCGACAAGGCAGGAGAGTGATTCGTAGATCATTGTTGTTTTTTTACTGATGTGACAAATCTTTGAAGGCATTAACCGGTCTTGCAAACACGCTTTGTATATCAACACATGCATTTGTTTCGAAATACAAAATGAAGACAGATAACAGCGACATAAGGGGGCCGGTTTTGCACCAAATATACAAGACTGACAGAAGAAAAAAACAAGCGAATAAATTTTATTTTTTTTGATCGTTTTTTAAGCTATTGCCAAAACACCAGTATTTACAACACTTACAGAGGCACACCCCCGCAAATACTCCCGGATAAAATCGGGTATTATTACCTATACCGATCAACGTAATATCACGTGGTATTTTCATCAAAAAATGAATGCGATTAGATGCCGAAACTTTTTTTAATTCAAAAAATGATCTACTTTCGACACGAATTATTTTAAATTTAATTCTCCCGCTCAAATTTTATCATGCGCTTCCCAAGCATCATATCTGTGTTACTCTTGTGTTGCATGAGTGTAACAACTTTCGCTCAACAAGATGGCTACCAGGGAAAGATCCCAAAAACAGACGAACTCAGCAAACTGAAAAAAGAAGACTCGCTCAAGACAGAAAAATTCCTGAAGAGTCTGGTGAAAGCATTCAGCTTCGTTTCCAAATCGCGGGAGAAAGAAAAAAAACGTGTTGACGAGATCATCAAAAAATACGTGCAGGAAGCAGGCTTACTCACTTTGGCTGACATGAAGCGGCTCAACGATTCTCTCGAGAAACACCGGCATCTGCAATTCGACTCGCTGACGCATTTGATCACCTCTCTCAACAGCGACAAAGACAGGCTGGCAAAAAAAATGAATGGGCTCAAAAAAGGGATTGACTCCCTTGCCGGCACTATTCCTGGGCCAGCGGAAGAATTGGAAATGGATAAGCTCGTAACCAACCTGATTCCGATGCTT
>DAIUED010000180.1:0-6794 GCA_036845295.1 Bacteroidota bacterium | reverse complement strand
AACGCCTCAACAACAGCATCAAAATTAACCCTTACCTGTTCGGCGATGCCGGAACCATTAACACCAATGCGCCTGGCAAAGCCACGGTGATGTCGAACCTGATTGCCGATGCGGGACTCGGCGTGGCGCTGACGCTTCAGAAATTCGGTCCGCTATATGGTTTGAAGCCGCTGACTGTGCGTTTTGATATGCCGGTATTGATCAACAGGCTTCCGTTCGCTGAAAAAGATTATTTCCAGTTCCGCTGGATGATTGGCATCAACCGGGCATTTTAAACTATGACACTACGTTCTTACTCTCCTATTCTGAAAAGCCTTGCCAGGCAACTCCTCATTCTGATATTATTTTACGCGTTGTGCCGGCTGCTGTTTTACCTGTGCAACCGTAGCTATTTTGCGGACATCTCAACCGGCGAACTGGCGTCGCTTTTTGTGTATGGCCTGCGCTTCGACCTGTTTAGCATTGCCGCCCTGAACGCCCTTTACATCTTGCTTTATGTGCTTCCGTTCCCGTTCCACTATCGGAAAGGGTATCAACGACTACTGTCGTTGGTGTTCATTATCCTCAATGCTTTCGGTTTGCTTCTTAACTTCGTCGATTTTGCCTTTTACCCGTATATCCAAAAGCGAATGACCTACGACGTCGTGAATTTTACATTTGGCGGACAATCGGATATCGTCAAGCTCATTCCGCACTTTCTCGCCGACTTCTGGTACCTGGTTTTACTTTATGTTGCGGTGACCTGGGGCTTGAGCTATCTTCATTTACGCATCCGGAAAACAGATCAGCCCGTCGAGCTTCGCCCGACACTTAAGCGTTCGCTGGCCTACGTGCTGATCTTTGCGCTTACGGCCGGCGCCACACTACTGGGTATTCGCGGTGGCACCCAACGCATCCCGATCGTATTCCTCGATGCGGCGCTTTATACCTCGCCCAAGTACATTCCCATCGTGATCAACACACCGTTTTCTGTGTTGAAATCGGCCGAACTGACGGAGATCAAGCCGATAACGTATTTTAATGAACAAGAGCTAAAAGCAATATACACTCCTGTTCACCATCCAGATACGGGCACATTCAGAAATTACAATGTGTGCGTGATTGCCCTCGAGAGCTTTTCGAAAGAGTTTACAGGGATTTCCAACCGCAAGAGCTTTACGCCTTTTCTCGACAGCCTGATGATGCAGTCGGTGGTATTTCCGAATGCCATTGCCAACGAGAAAACATCGATCAACGGCATTCCGGCGATCCTGGCTTCGGCGCCCTGCTTCCTCGACAATCATTACCTGAACTCGGCATACAGTAATAATATCATTGAAACCCTTCCGGGCTTGTTAAAGAAGAAAGGCTATTACTCCGTTTTCTATCATGGCGGCACCAACGGCACCATGAACTTTGATTCGTTTGCGAAGCTGGCGGGTTACGATGCCTACTATGGACGCACCGAATACAACGATGAAAAAGACTACGATGGGCAATGGGGCATTTGGGACGAGCCTTTCCTGGTTCGCACGGTGCAGGAAATGTCGAAATTGAAAGCGCCTTTCATGACCTCTATCTTCACGTTAAGCTCACATAATCCTTACAAAATTCCAAAAGCGTATGAGGGCAAATTTGACAAAGGGACGATGGAAATCCACCAATGTATTGGCTACACCGATTATGCGCTGCGCCGCTTTTTTGCAGAAGCCTCGAAACAGCCCTGGTTTGCCAATACCTTATTTGTGCTGTGTCCCGATCACACGAGTATTTCCGACGATCCGTTCTATGCCAATGGCATCGGGCAGTACTCGATCCCTGTTATTTTTTACCAGAAAGGCCTCACGCCGCGCATGGATCCTAAAACTGTGCAGCAACTGGACATTATGCCAACGGTGCTGAACTACCTGAACTACGACCAACCCTATTATGCTTTCGGTGCCGACATGTTTTCGGAAAAGCACCAACCTTGCGTGTTTTACAATCAGCCGTCGTACTACTGCGTGGACGACAGCCTGTTTTACATGCTCAACAATGGCGCCTTCGCGGAAGTATATAATTACCGGAAAGACAGCCTGCTCCAGAACAACCTGATCCGTTCGCACGACAATCCAGAGCTTCTCAGGTTCTGCAAAGCATTTATACAGACTTATAACAACGACGTTCTGAATAACAAAACTTATTACCATAAAGCACCTTAGTCTATGGAACACTACGACCTGATTGTGATTGGCGGCGGCCCGAGTGGCTATGCCGGCGCCATGCGGGCACTCGATTTTAAAAAGAAAGTGCTGCTGATCGAGAAGAAACGGATTGGCGGCGCCGGTGTGTACGATGGCGTTCTTACCTCCAAAACCTTGTGGGAGCTATCGCAAAAAGTTTCCTCGATCCGCGAAATGATCCCGAACTACCATGTGGATTACCAGGATATGGTAAACACCGTGAACGAAGCCGTCTTCGAGCGAAAAACCCAAATGACTGTTCACCTGCATTTGCTTCAGAAGCAACAACCGGATCACTTTTGCTACGAAAAAGGCATGGCTTCTTTTGTCGATAAAAACACCATCAGCATCCTGAAAGACGATGGCACGGTAAAGCTGGTAAAAGGCGACAACATCCTGATTGCTACCGGAAGCCGTCCGCGTTACTTACCACACATCCCGATCGATGAGCAAATTATCATGACGAGCGACGGGATCAAAAACCTGAAAGAGCTTCCGAAGAGCCTGGTGGTGTTGGGTGCCGGTGTGATCGGCTGTGAGTTTGCTACCATTTTTTCGGGCCTCGCCAAAACCAAAGTGTACCTGATCGATAAAGCCGACCGCATCCTTCCTTTTGAAGATGCCGACGTCGCCGAAGTGGTGAGCGACAGTCTCGTGAAGCAGGGCGCCACCATACACCACGGTGCCAACCTCAAGCGCATGGAAATAAAAGACGGCCGCGTGGAATATGAACTGATATACGGCGACGGCAGCACGGAAACATTCACGGTGGACAAAGCGCTGGTGTCGGTGGGCCGCGTTCCGAATATCGAAAACCTTGGCCTGGACGCCGTTGGCATTAAACTGAATGAGCGCAATTCTATCTGGGACGACGATACGCAAACCAACATTTCCAACATCTATGTGGCTGGCGACGTCACAACTGAAATGGCGCTGGTGAATGTAGGCGAGCGCGAAGCGCGCCATGCTGTGGTTCGCATGTTCGGCCCTACCGTGAAACCACTTTCTTACCAGAACATTTCCACCATCATGTTCCTGAACCCCGAAGTAGCAAGTGTGGGCATGAGCGAACAGGACCTCACGAAAAAAGGTATTGCGCACCGTGTGGTAAAACTCGACTACAGCACCAATGCACGTGCCATCGCGATGCGTAAAACCAAAGGATTTTTCAAGATCATCGTCACCAACGACCATGGCATGCGTATCCTCGGCATGCGTGCTGTGGGTGAACATGCCAGTTCGGCGATACAGGCCGTGGCTTACCTCATACACACCAACCAGGGTATCCGTGAATTGGCCGACATGATGCATCCACATCCCAGCATCATTGAAGGCGTGCAGGAATGCCTTCGCATGTTGCTCGGCAAATCGATCTATAAATCGTCGATCTTCAAGGATAAGTTGAAATGCTATATCTGCGAAAACGGCACCTGCACACCGGTGGAAAGCCTCGTATAGGGCGTGTTATTGTCGCTTCAGCGGTATGATAGCACGCTCTGGTTATTTATGAATTGTAAACCGTTTGGTACTTATTTGAACAGTTCATCTTATATCTCCCCATTATACGTTCTGGTTTGGTCTTGGATTACAAATCCGCGACAACGATTTTTTTGTTCTATTCCACAGGATTGCAAATCCTGTGGAGCAGGCTTACTGTAATAAGCCTTTTACTTCGTGGCCAAATGCGATGCCTCCAAATAAATACACAGTTAATGCAGGTCCGATCATAAATAACACAAAAGGGATAACCATGAGCATATATTTATCTATGTATTTATTTAACGCGTGCTTATTGTACTTTGCTTCATAGAACTCCATTGATTTTTTAAAGAAAAAACGGAAGTATGTATATAAAGATGGAACAATTGCAAAAAAAACAACATTTGTGATAAAACTGTTTCCAATTGAAAAACTTCTAATACCTTTTTTTTCTAAAAAAGAACTTAACCCCTGAAGTAGTGTAACAATAATAAAACATACAAATATGACATTTATGAGTATATATATGTAAGACCTGATGACAGGAATATCCTCTTTTTTCTCAGAGGACATTTTTTGATGTATTTTATATAATAGAAATTCAAAAAGCATAGATACAATTAAAATTTATTTCACTAAGCATTATGGTATTTGTTCACTCTACAAAGCTACCATAATAAATGGTGCTTCTGTATCTACCCGTTTATGTTGTGGTCTGGTCACGGATTACAAATCCACGATAACTGGGTGAGGTTTTCTAATCTTCAGTTTTTTGCTGGAAGGGGGTTACAGACCCGTATCGACACATGAGGAAGGAGCGAAAAGACCGTATCCTGCCGTGCCTTGTTTATGTCATCTTACTCTCTAAAAGGTATTTTTTTAGTACGTTCCTGTATTTTTTCTGTTTTCTTTTTTTAACCAAATCTTCATAAATAAAAAGCAGGGCACACACAAACGCAAATCCATACATCAAATCTATATATCCTAAATTTGTATATTTAGAAAAGATGACTTTGTAAGAAAGAAAAAATAAACCCTGAATTATCAACATCATAAAGTAAAGATATAATGCATTAGACCTTTCAAATAGGATTTTGTCAGGCTTTTCTGAGTTTACTTTTTTGAGTATTTTAAAAAGGAAATAAATCACCTTAATGTTTCGTGAAATTGTGATTATAAATCCCGCGGAGCAGCAGCATAGACTAATTATTTAACTTTATTCATTTCTTCGATATAGAAATCGATATTGTAAAGACTTCCATCAAAATTATAATAGAACTTTGCTAAACACTTTTCAATTGTAAAGGAAGGGAATTGCTCAGTATATTCTCCTAGGCCAACAATAATGTCATAATAGAAGTTCTCACCATATTCATAACTTGAAAAATAGCAAAGTGGTGTTATCACCTCATTTTTTGGATTTATAACTATTTTTTCATATACCAAAGTCTCCTTTGTATATATGTCAATAATAAAATAATCCTTTTCTGTTTTAGTGTAAAACCCACTTGCATTCTCTTCTAAACACTCTAACAAATCGTTCCTGAGTTTTTCAGTAGAAAAAACTTTTTGATAGATCTGTATTATTTTTTCGTAGCTCTCCATTTATATTATCTTAATCCTATAATTTAGGATTGTAAGCTCCCCATATTTTCTGGCCATTTAAAATGTTAGTTTCAAAATTAGTTTTTTAGTTGGTCTTTGCAATAAAAGTTATATCGATTGTCCTGAAGACGTGTACGTAGGTTATTTTTCTGCGCAAGTGCCTACCTACTACATCATAAGTGCATTTTATCTTATTGCCGTTATAAAATGATCCAATAAAAAAGCCTTCTGCTGTTATCGCAGAAGGCTCTTTAGTTAGCATCACTCTTTGTTATTGAATGATCAATTTGCGTGTGCTTTTCTGATCCTTGAAGTTCAGGTTCACGAAATACACACCACCGTTCAATTTCAGACCTGTGAATTCCAGGCTATTGAAACCGTTGTTGATTTGTAGTTTTTCGCTGTAAACCACACGGCCCGCGATGTCGGTAATGTTCATCTCGAATTTATCAGACACATTCGACTCGATCATGAGTTTAAAATCACCTGTAGTAGGGTTCGGAGCCAACACGTATTCAAAATTCTGAGGTGTACTTTCGTTGATGCCTACTGAGCTAGCCACGTAGCACGGTGTGCCGATGCCAGTTGTATAAGTAGGGTTTGCGATATAGGTCATTTTTTTGAAGTCAATGTAGCAGGCATAGCGTACGCTATCAATGAACGGGTTACGGTTCCCCTGGATAGACTCCACAAAGTCGTTGCGGGAACGCTCGTAAGAATCTGGCGGATCCTGGAAGTGCCATTTTTTCAACACGTTTTGATCCTGGCCGTATAAAATATAGATAGGGCCTGTCTTATCGAGAGTATCTTTCAGTTTCCAGTTGTTACCACCAATGCCATTGTAGCAGGTAGCCATGTAGAAAATGGCACGGGCGGCATTCCCCTTGTGCTCGTTCCTTGGCTCAAACACTTTCTGACCCAGAGCGTTATTACCCGTTTTGCAGTTCATGAATGACGCAGTTTGCGTTACCACTTCGCCCAAAGGATAGTTACTTCTTTCAGAATTCACGTTAGTTTGTTTCACCGGATACAGGTGATGCTGATCGTTATATTCCGGTTTTTCGGGATTGTCGGCTGGGAATGTCGGCATCCACGAGTGGCAATATGTATGTTCGCGACTCCAGTCGAGACCAGTGTAATCGAACGGATCATTGTAAGGCCTGTTCATGCCGCTGTAAGAACACGTCACGGCTTTGGTAAACAATACCGGTGAAGTAATAAGGGTATCACGGGTCTCGAACTGATCGATCATCGTTGGTGTATAGTTGCTGTAGAACGTAGAAGTGTGCGGGTTGATCAGCGCGCTCAGGTTTGTGAGGAAAGACGGCGAGCTGGTGCTGATGGTGGAATACTCCGTAGGCGACTGCATGCTGAACGGTGTTGATACCGTTTGCGACAAAGGCGCTGTTGTATTGTAGGCCGTATAAATGCCGCTGCCGTTGTAAGCAAAGATTGCGAAACCATAAGTCATACTTGCGCGGATGAATGACGGAGAAAACGACGCAGTAG
>DAIUED010000179.1:0-6794 GCA_036845295.1 Bacteroidota bacterium | reverse complement strand
CATTTTGTGTCACAATCTTAGCCCCGAAGTGCTTTTGCCAATGCAACGCCAGGTATTCCTGTTCCGTTTGTCCGGGCGTGGGCACCAGTACCAGTTGTTTTTTGTTCAAGAGGTGAAGATCCATCAGGCTGCTATATCCGCTCCGGCAAACCACGACGTTGGCATCGGCAATTAATTGTGAAAGTTGTGTCGCGTCGGCCAGGTCGATCACGGATAGCTTGCCAGTAGGCACAATTCCGAGAGGATCGGCGGAACCCCTTACCAGTACCGTTCTTTTGGTGGTATTGTCAAAGAGTTTTAAAAACAGATGCTCCAGTATGGTCCGTTGAGGTTCGGGGCCTGACAACAGTAGCAGGCAGTCGATGGGGCTACCCATTGGAAGTGAAGGTCGAAGGCGGCTTTGCGGGCCAATGTATTGCACATTTGTCTGCCCGTTCGAGTGAGAAAGCGCTCCGGCAAGCGATTGTTGCCTGTTTTCAGTGTCAGGAACCCAAATCCGGTTAAAATGGCGCATGTAGCGGTGATGCATGGCATTGGCAATGCCAGACCACACTCCTGCCTGTATGTTCAGCTGGTGTGTGATGTAAATGCTCTCAATATTTGGGTGATAGAGGCCAGGGCGATTATCACTGATGATCATATCGACGGCGTACTCGCTGATAATTGTCTGCAACTGGTCCCGTTCTTTTTTTATTATTCCTGTTATCCGTGGCCAATCGCATAGCAATTTCAGATAGACGGGTAAATACCGGCTATAGCGAATGTTGTACGCTTCGATATTGAGTTTTTGCAGGTGCGGGAATTCGTGTTCAAGCAGCGGCGCCGTTAAGGGTGTTACACCCAGGATTACCTTATTGTTGGTGGCAAGCTGCCGGATGAGCGGAATACTGCGCGTCGTATGGCCGAAACCCCAGTCGAGCGGGGCAAAAAAAATTGTTCTATGTGAAATAGAAAGAGTCAGTGTCGGGTTGGTGTTTGAGTGTTCTGCTGGTCTGCAAAGGCCTTGTTTGTTGTGGCAAGCCGGATGAAACACAGCGGTAGTGTAAAGATACTTTATTTTATCAGCAGATCAACGAATGTTTCGGGGAATGCTTTTTCGGACCTTTCACTTTGTATTGAAGCAGGTCGGGGAGGAATTAGGAGTGGTATTTTCTAATGATTACCTTTGTGCGGTGATAGAGAATTTCTCAGAACATATCCAGAGTATCCTGAAAACGATCCCGGAAACACCCGGCGTTTACAGGTATTACGACAAGGACAATAACCTGCTGTATGTGGGTAAGGCCAAGAATCTGAAGAAACGTGTAAGTTCTTATTTTGCAAAGGAACATGATACCCATCGTTTGCGTCTGATGGTTCGCAAGATCGCGGATATTAAAACGGTGAAAGTAGATACAGAAATGGATGCATTGATCCTGGAAAATAATCTGATCAAGAATTTGCATCCGCGTTACAATGTGGATTTGCGCGACGACAAGACTTATCCCTGGATCGTGATCCGAAAAGAACGCTTTCCAAGGGTGTTTTATTCGCGACAGCCGAAAAAAGAAGAGATGGAATTGTTCGGGCCTTATCCTTCGGTAACAACCATGCATATTTTGCTCGATCTCATCAAGCAATTGTACCCAACGCGTTCCTGTGCTCTCGATCTCAGCGCTGATAATATCGCTAAAAAGAAATTCAGGGCTTGTCTTGAACACCAGATTGGCCGTTGCAAAGCGCCCTGCGTGGGCTTGCAAACGCAGGAAGACTACGACGACGACATCCGGCACATCCGTGAGATCATTAAAGGCGATATTCAGTTTGCCATCCGCGACCTCCGGAGGATCATGCAACAACATGCCGAAAAGTTTGAGTTCGAGATGGCTGCGGCCGTAAAACGAAAGATTGACCTTTTGGAGAAATACCAGAGCAAGTCAACCATTGTACACCCTTCGATTACCGATACCGACGTGTTTGCCATTTTAAGTGACGAAAAAACGGCCTACGTTAATTATTTCAAGGTAATGAACGGCACCATTGTGCAGTCGCAGATATTGGAACTTAAGAAGAAACTCGATGAAAGCGATGAGGAGATGCTCGTGTTTGCCATCAACGAGATCCGTACGCGTTATTCGTCACTGAGTCGCGAGATCTTTGTTCCTTTTGAGCCGGAACTAACCTTTGAGAATGCACGGTATGTGGTGCCCAAAATTGGCGACAAAAAGCAATTACTGGACCTTTGTTACCGGAATGCTGAGGCTTATAAGAAAGAGCGTGAAAAACAAATTGCCATCATCGACCCTGAAAGGCATACCGATCGCATCATGCAACAAATGATGAAGGACCTGCGGATGAAAGAAGAACCCCGGCGTATAGAAGGATTTGACAACTCTAATATCCAGGGCGAATATGCTGTAAGTGCCATGCCGGTGTTTATCGACGGGAAGCCGGCCAAAAAAGAGTACAGGCATTTCAATGTGAAAACAGTGGTTGGCCCCGACGACTTTGCAACCATGGAGGAGGTGATCTGGCGACGCTATAAGCGTGTGCTGGATGAAGCATTGCCGATGCCGCAATTGATCGTGATCGACGGGGGAAAAGGCCAGTTGGGTGCGGCTGTTGCCAGCCTGGAGAAGCTCGGCTTGATGGGAAAAGTAACAGTGATCGGGATTGCCAAGCGCCTTGAGGAGATCTATTTTCCGGGCGATCCGGTGCCCTTATACCTCGATAAGCGTTCCGAAACCTTAAAGATCATACAACATATCCGCGACGAAGCTCACCGGTTTGGCATCACGCATCACCGCAATAAACGAAGTCGCGAAACATTTAAATCTGAGCTGTCGGAGATCAAAGGTATTAGCGAAAAAACGGCCCAAAAGCTATTAACCGAATTGAAATCGGTTAAGAACATTAAAGAAGCTACCCTTGCGGAGTTGTCTGCGGTTGTTGGCAATTCAAAAGCATCACTGGTGTATGCTTTTTTCCGGGCGCAGGCAGGCGAGGCCTGATAAGTAAGCGGTTTGAGCAGAGAAGGTGTTGTGAGAAGTGATGATTGCCGCTGTACGTTTCCAGAGCCCCGGCGTCAGTAATAGTTATACAGAAGTTTTACGATGCGCATGCTTTTACCATTCGGATCACGGATGATGTAAGAATTCAGCTTTTTATCAGGGCCGGTCACATAGCTGATCTCCCGTTGCAACACGCCATTTCTGAATTGCTTTTCGGTCAGCAGGCAGTCGTTGGCATCGTATTCGTAGATGCGCTTTTGTTCCAGTTCACCATTGGCATTGCTCCGGTACACGGCGCTCGCCAGTTGTCCTTTCGCATTGTAAGTAAATTCGCTGGTTTGCGAGATCCAGGTCGCCGTATATTGTTCGTTGAGGCTTGTCAGTTGCTGGGCCTGGTTGTAGTTGAAAATAATTTCCTTGTAAACGCGTCCTTCGTCGTTTTTGCAGATCTTTTTGTACTGATTCTTACCTGTAACAAGATAGTCGAAGGTTTCGTCGCTCAGCATGGTTTGGGTGCCGAGTTTAAATTCTGCTTTGTTTTCGGAGGCATTCGTCTCTTTAAACCGCATCTCGCTTGTTGGGCGGTTGGCAGTAGAGTAGGTGTAATATTTACTTTCATAGTAGGGACCGTCGTGGTACCGTTTCATTTTAAGAAGGTCGAGGTTGTCGTAAAAATAGGTTGTCGATACCGTGTCGTACACATATTCATTTTTGGTGTAAGTGTAGGCATTGCTCACTTTCCGGTGTTTGCGGTAAACGGCGTCGTGGTGGTATTCCTTTTCAATCACCTTTGCAATAGATGTGTAATAATAACGCGTCAGAAGGCCCTGGGTATTGAATTCGTAATAGTTCAGCAAGCCCTTGTCCTCTGCAACCTGAAAGTCTTTTTTATCAAGAATGTCGAACGTAATCGACCTGATCTTTTTCTCTTTGATATACGCGGTATTAAAAGGCAATTGTGCCTCAAAAGCCGATTCGGCTTTGGGCACCAGTGCCTGCGCCTGCAGCCCCGGCGATAACCACAAGAGCATCAATCCCAGGATCGCCATGAGAAAATAGGAATGTATGTTACGGATGTGCTTCAAGTTGCCTGAGCGCCTCATCAACAGAAGTCGTTGGTAGTAAACAGCTATGGTTTTTGCATACATACATGAGGGTCGATCCCTCCACATACCTGTTTTTCACTAACGGAAGATCTGATGCTTTGTCGCTTACAGCAAATATCACATTTGGTGCTGCCTGTTTATAAAGGGCGAGTAGATTTTCATTAACATTTTTACCAACAATAACAAGCTCTGCGGGCGCTTGTGCAAGCTCCAGTAACAAAATGCCCCAATTACTATAGCCAGGTCCATAGTCCGCTATTTCAGGTTGTACGCTTCGCAACAGCGAGGATGCAATGCCGATGTACGTCTGTTCATCGAAATACACCGAAAGACGGCGCAGGTTCAGCGCCATCTGAGAAGCAGATGAGGGGATCACATTATCGCTCCACTCGGTGGTTCGCACAATGAGTTTTTCGGCAGAGGCATCGGTGTAATAGAAGGTGTGGGTCTTCGGGTTGTAGAAGGCATCTATGGCATAATCACACAATGCCTTTGCACAGCGCAACCAGTGCTCGTCAGCAGCGATCAGGTAACAGGTTAAATACGCGTCGGTCACAAAAGCATAGTCGTCGAGAAAACCGGTAATCGTTGTGTTTTTATTCCTGACACGTAACAGTCGGTATCCTTCCTGTGAATAATGTTTTTCCAGGAACGTTGCATTTTTCAGCGCCAGCTCCCGGAAATGTTCATCGCCAAAAACCAGGTAAGCCTCGCCCAGCGCTTTGCACATTAAGCCATTCCAGGCCGCCAGCACTTTATCATCGAGGCCCGGTTTCACGCGCTTCTCCCGTGCCTTCAGCAAAATAGCTTTTGCGTGGTTTATTTTTTCTTCCAGCGCTGGCGGGTCCAATTGGTATTTACTGGCAAGCGAAGCCTCGTCCGAACCGCGCACTAAAATATAATTGCCATCCTCCCAATAACCCGTGTCGTTAATATTGTAATAGTCCGCAAACAATGCGAAATCGTCGCCCAGCAATTCTTCCAACTGTTCTTTTTCCCAAATGTAATATTTACCTTCCTCGCCTTCGCTGTCGGCATCAAGCGCCGAGTAGAAACCGTAATCAGGGCTCATGAGTTCCCTTTCAACAAAGGCAATAGTTTCATGCACGATTTGCCTGTAAAGATCCTGAGGCGATTGCCGGTAGGCCTGACTGTAAAGGCTGATCAATTGTGCGTTGTCGTACAGCATTTTTTCAAAGTGCGGTACTTTCCAGTACACATCTGTGCTGTAGCGTGCAAAGCCGCCGCCAAGATGGTCGTAAATGCCGCCACGTGCCATTTTTTCCAGGGTAAGGCCAAGATGCTTTTTCACAGTGGCATCCGGCTCAAAAAAACTATAACCCAAAAGAAAAAGGTAATTGTTTGGCAACGGGAATTTGGGTGCCCGGTTTGGCCCGCCGTGTTCCTGGTCGAATGACTGCTTCCATTTTTGTACCGACCGTCGGAGAACGTCCATGTGAAACGCCTCATCGCTTTGTGGTTTTGGCATTTCGAGCTGTTCCAATCCCGTTACCAGGTTTTCTGCATAAGCATAGGCTTTGTCTGGATCGTCTTTAAATAAAGCGGCAAGGTTTTGGAGGATCGTGATCCATTGACGTTTTGGGAAATAGGTTCCACCATATAGGGGTCGTCCGTCGGGTAGTGCAAAGCAGTTCAACGGCCAACCGCCTTGCCCGGTCATGATCTGTACGGCACCCATATACACCATGTCAATATCGGGTCTCTCTTCGCGATCGACTTTGATGTTGATGAAGTCGCGGTTCATGATAGCAGCTACTGTTTCATCTTCGAAGCTCTCGTGTTCCATCACATGGCACCAATGGCAGGCGCTGTAGCCAATGCTCACGAGAATGAGCTTGTTTTCTTTTTTGGCAAGTGCCAGGGTGTCGTCGTTCCAGGCATACCAGTTTACAGGGTTGTTGGCATGTTGCAGCAAGTAAGGGCTGCTTTCGTGTTGTAGCGAATTGGGCATTGCAGTATGTTAGTTGCAGTTCCAAGTCATGGTATGACTTTCTGAAAGCTGCATGTGATAGGCTCTAAAAGTAACTGATTCGGGCTGATTACCGACCGCTTTATGATTATTTAAATAAAAAATGAGTACCCTACCAGAAAGGGTTTTTGTATTCAGGGTCGTTGGGGTTTACTACCACGATCCTGAAGCCCACAAAGGGAGATGAGCCGCGGCTTTTAAACTCTTGTTCCAGTTTTTTGTATTCATCTTTGCTCTTCCAACTGAGGCCTGATAGCCAGAGTTTGTTGTTGTTTTTCTGCGGCACCATTTCCGAAACATGTCCAAACTTTCCGAGTACTTGCATGCGTTTTGGCATAATGGTGTCGGGAGGCAAATTGCGGTAATAGTCCATGCCGTTTTCAAAGAAGCTGGTGATTTCCTGTTCAGTCCATCCATAACGGTTGGTAGCGTAGTACGGATACAGCGTATCCACCCGTTCGGCATGTTTTTTTACCAGCTCCACACGGTTCGTAAACGATTTATTGACCAGGCCTGCCGACTCATCGTAAATTGTGTTGTAGCCTTGTTCAAATGCAATTTTGACGTAGCCTTCGCGTGCGGCAAAAACCCATTCTTCATCGTATGGTAACCGGATCAGCACTGCTTTCAATTTGGCATTATTCTGGCGGATATACGAAGCGGTTTCTTCCTCGAGCCACTTGCAAAATAGTTTGGCCGCATCGTAGC
>DAIUED010000178.1:0-6806 GCA_036845295.1 Bacteroidota bacterium | reverse complement strand
ATACTATGCCATCGCGGTTCATAACGAAGGGATTCTGTATTTCGAGCAGTCGGAAGATGAAAAAGCCATCGACTGTTTTCGAAAAAGCATCGCCGTATCTAAACAATCGGGCAATCGCAACCAGATGGCGATCTCGCTGCAAGCCATTGCCCAAATAAATATCCGTAAAGGCAATAATACCGAAGCCCTGGATCAACTCTACCAGGCGCTACGCATTTTTGAAGAGGTACACGACGAAATTGGGATCGCCGATGTGCATTTAAGTCTTGGCGACATCTGTTTTTTTCAAAAGGACTATAAAAAAGCGCTCGAGCACCACAAGAAAAGCTATGATCTCTATAACAGTAATAATTACCTGGTAGCCATTAGCACCGTATGCTATAAAGTTGGCGTGGACTATTACGAGTTGAAAGATTATCCCATGGCGCTGTTGTACCAGCAAAAAAGCGTTGACTTTACTGAAAAAACCAACCTTTCGCCCAATACGGTCAGCTACCTCAACATGGCGCAGATCTTCGTTATCCAGGAGAAGTACGACAAAGCCATGGCCTATGCCCTGAAAGCCCTGGACATAGCCCACCAGTCGCAAAATAAAGCCGGTATCTGCCAAAGCCATGTGTTGCTGAGCCGCCTTTTTGTGCATACAAAAGACTATAAGCAGGCAGCCATTCATGGCGAGAAGGCCCTGGCAATGGCGCGTGATATTGATCGTGCCTCAGAGCTGAGCATTGCTGCGAGGCAATTGTACGACGTTTACACCCTATCGAAACAGGACGCGCGCGCCGCCCGTATGCACGAATTGTACCTCGAAGCCAAAAGCAACCTGGATAACCAGGAATCGAAAAACGCCCTGCTCGAACAAAAACTCCGTTATGAGTACGAAAAAAAAGAGTTGCTCAACGAAGCGGAAACCGAGAAAAAGCTCGTCACCCTGCGCCTCAAAAACGAACGCGCAAACCTGGTAAAGAATATTTGGATACTGGTATCGTTGCTTATCGTGTTGCTTATCGGGCTCAGCACCTGGTTCCTGTATCGCCATTTCAGGCAAAAAAGCCTGATCAATGAGCAGAAGAACAACTTATTGAAACAGAAACTGCTCGTTTCGCAGATGAACCCGCATTTTATTTTTAATTCGCTCAACGCCATCCAGAACTACATTTTCAAGCAGGATAGCCTGAAAGCCGGCAACTACCTCAGCCAGTTTTCTGAACTCATCCGCATGATCCTCGATTTTTCCCGAAAAGACTACATCGCCCTCGAATCGGAACTCAAACTCCTGCACACCTACCTTGATCTGCAAAAACTACGCTTCGAAAATAAGTTCGACTATTCGATCAGCGTGGATCCTGCCATCGAACCCGATTTTATTTTTATTCCGCCGATGCTGGCGCAACCCTTTATCGAAAATGCGATCGAACACGGCCTCTTCCATAAGCATGAAAAAGGCCGCCTTGATATTCGCTTGTTCTACGAGGGATCAAAACTCATGTACGAAATAGAAGACGACGGCATTGGCCTGGCAGAAGCGATGCAACTTAAGCATAAGTTCAAGTCGTCGCACGAATCGCTGGCAACGGTAATTACACGGGAAAGAATGAGCCTGTTGGGCGAACAACATAAAAGTGGCCGCGATATTGAAATACTCGATAAACAAACCGTTCCGGGAAAAGGCCAGGGTGTAAAAGTGCGTTTCAGCGTTCCTTACAAGCAAGACTAAACAATATGATCAAAGCAGTGATAATAGACGACGAGGCCAACAACCAGGAGCTGATTAACAATCTGCTGACACAATATGCGCCACAGGTGGAAATACTTGGTGTGGCCAACTCGGTAAAAAGTGGCTACCAGGCCATCTGTGATCTACAGCCAAACCTGGTTTTCCTCGACATTCAAATGCAGGACGGCACGGGCTTCGATCTATTAAAACTTTTCGAAAAACCGGGCTTCAGGGTGTTGTTTGTCACCGCTCATGAAGAATTTGCCATTGAAGCCTTTAAATACAGCGCTCTCGATTACCTGCTCAAACCCTTGTCGCCAGGCAATTTACTGGCGGCTGTCAAAAAAGCCGAGGAATCTTTAGGTCACGACGAACTAAACCTGAAGCTCAAAACCCTGCTCGATAATATCAGTGAACCCAGCCGGCAAAAACGAAAAATCATTTTAAAAACGCTCGACCGTATTTACTCGGTGGACATACAAGATCTCATCCGTTTGGAATCTGACGGAGGTTATACCAAGGTATTTTTAACCGATGGAACACGCATCATGGTATCGCGCATTCTCAAAGAATTCGACGATCTGCTCGCCGATGCCGGTTTTGTAAGGATACACCATTCACACCTCATCAACATCAACCATGTTTACTTTTTCGAAAAGTCGGAGAGTCATTTGGTCATGAAAGATCAATCGGTTGTGCCTGTTTCGCACCGTAAAAAAGACCACGTACTGGAATTACTGAATATGAGCTAAGCAGTTTGGGTATCGGCACCTCTTTCGTTTTCCGAATGCAAAACAGACCGATAACCGCGGCGGGATTCTCACAAAACTGCCTTTTCCGGTTTCTTTTTATCATTTTAGCGATCATCCCATTTTTTGGCACTATTTTTTGCGTAAAAAAGGCGATTTAGTAAACAACAGGCAGTTTAAAACATTTTGATGATCTTCCTCAGCTTGAAGTGTATAAGGCTATTTTTAAACAGTATTACACATGGCAAAAAATAAGTTCAGGGACAAACCTGTTGAAGAAACCACCAAGCCGGAAGTGAAGCCCGATAAGAACGATATCGAGGAAACGCATGCCCCTGCCTCAAGGAACAAATCGAAGCCCGCAAAAAAAGCGGCCACCAATACCGAAAACACCGAACGCAGTCCGCGCAAACCGGCTGGCGGCATATCCGAAGCCAAAGCAACAGCACTCGACCGCTGGAACAAAACGGTAGCCATTTACCGGAACGAACGCATCCAAAAGCTGATCGGGCTGCTACTCATTCTGGCAGGTATTTACCTGTTCATCGCTCTGCTATCGTACATTTTTACTTGGGACAAAGACCAGGACAAAGTGCTTGGGCCGCTGAGCGAACTCTTTGCCATCGATACCAAAGTGCTCAACTGGCTTGGTAAATTCGGTGCCCTGGTATCGCACCTGTTCATGTACAAATGGTTTGGCGTTTCGTCGTTCATCCTTGTTCCTGTTCTGGTAATATACGGCCTGCAAAAGATCCTGAATAAGAAGATCGCCAAACCATCTTCGTTTACTGCCAAATGGCTGTTTCTGATGGTTTGGACCAGCCTTACGCTGGCTTACTTTTTCCACGACCGTTTGTTTTTCCTCGGCGGTGGTTACGGTTACATCCTCAATATACAACTTTCAAATTACGTTGGCTCTATCGGCACACTGGCTGTTCTGGCGTTTGGCATGCTGGCATTCCTGGTATTGAGCATCAATTTATCGTTCCAGATCAAAAAAGATGTATTGCCGGATATGTCGGGCGAATCCATCATCGAAGAGGAAGATACGCAAGACTCAAGCTCGCACCCGAACCCTAATGGCAATACCGTTTACGAAACAGAGCCAACCTTGTCGAAGGAAGAGGAAGAGGCCCTGTTGAATTTCGAAGTACTTTCGACAGTCCCTTCTGAGGAGAAGCCTGAGGAAGAATTACAGGAAGAAGCCACCCCGGAAAATGAAGCAACTCCTGCGGAAAACCTTAGCATTGAATTAGACACAGTAAGCCAGGCTCCGCGAGATAAACGCTCGCCCGATTTCGAGATCAACAACCCGGCCGCTGATGAGATCATCCAGGAACCGGCGTTTGTAAAGGAAGAGCCTAAGGCAGAAATAACCCTCGATGAAGAACTGAAAGCTGCCCAGTTGGTGGAAGAGTTCGGACAATACGATCCCACACTCGACCTGGGACACTACCAGTTTCCTAGTCCTGAATTGCTCATTGATTATGGCACCGGCAACGGAAAAGTAAATAACGAAGAGCTGGTAGCTAATAAAGACCGCATCGTAAATACCCTCAAGAACTACGGCATCGAGATCGACAAGATCTCTGCAACCGTAGGGCCAACCGTAACATTATATGAAATTGTTCCTGCGGCGGGTGTGCGCATCTCGAAGATCAAAAACCTGGAAGATGACATCGCACTGAGCCTTGCGGCGCTTGGTATCCGCATTATTGCACCAATACCAGGACGTGGCACCATTGGCATTGAAGTGCCGAACCAAACACCTGAAATGGTGCCGATGCGCAACATCATTGCTTCTGAAAAATTTCAGAACACCGCGCACGATCTGCCCATTGCATTAGGTAAAACCATCAACAACGAAATTTTTGTTGCCGACCTGGCTAAGATGCCCCACTTACTGATGGCTGGCGCCACCGGCCAGGGTAAATCCGTTGGCCTGAATGCCATTCTAGTTTCCCTGTTGTACAAGAAACACCCGGCACAAATTAAGTTCGTACTGGTGGATCCTAAAAAGGTGGAACTAACACTCTTCAATAAAATCGAACGCCACTTTTTGGCTAAACTGCCGAATGCCGAGGATGCCATTATCACTGATAATACCAAAGTGATCCACACGCTCAACTCATTGTGCATCGAAATGGATAACCGGTATGCCTTGTTGCAGGACGCACAAGTGCGTAACATCAAAGAGTACAACGTTAAGTTCATCAACCGCAAACTGAATCCGAACGAGGGCCACAAATACCTGCCATACATCGTACTGGTGGTCGATGAGTTTGCCGACCTGATCATGACTGCCGGCAAAGAAGTGGAAACACCAATCGCACGTCTCGCACAGCTGGCGCGCGCCATTGGCATTCACCTCATCATTGCTACTCAGCGCCCGTCAGTAAATATTATCACCGGTACCATCAAAGCCAACTTCCCGGCCAGGATCGCATTCCGCGTAACGAGTAAGATCGATTCCCGCACCATCCTTGATGCCGGCGGCGCCGAGCAATTAATTGGTCGTGGCGATATGTTGCTCAGTAACGGCAACGACCTTATTCGTATTCAATGTGCCTTTGTGGATACGCCTGAAGCAGAGAAGATCACCGAGTTCATCGGGTCGCAGCGTGCTTATCCTTCGGCGTTTTTGTTGCCTGAATATGTAGGCGAAGACGGCGAAAGCGGTAAGGAAGAAATAGACCTTAGTGAACGTGATAAAATGTTTGAGGAAGCTGCGAAATTGGTGGTCCAGTTTCAGCAAGGCTCTGCATCGTTCCTGCAACGTAAGTTGAAGCTGGGTTATAACCGCGCTGGACGGATTGTGGATCAGCTGGAGGCTGCCGGCATTATTGGCCCATTTGAAGGATCGAAAGCGCGTGAAGTGCGCTGTAAGACCATGGAAGACCTCGACGAAATTATCCGCAGCATCAAAGGCTAAGAGAACAAGCACGCGTTTGGTTAAACCAGTGGTTTAGGCCCAAAAGACTGTTAAACTGCTAGAAGTAGTGAAAGGAAAATTTCCCGTCACTAAACTCCATGTTAGGGAAAGGCAGTTTCACAATATTGATACAGGAAAATACCGATTTAAGAAACCTGGATTTCACCGGAATTCGCGTTAAATCAACATCCAGCGAGAGGTAATATTGCCGGCGCCGTTCGAAAGAACGCGTATTTCCATTCTCGTCCATTACCAACACGTTGTTGTAACGCGCGCCCAACATGCCATCGGCCCCGTACCCCAACGCAAGGTTCAGCCATTTGGGGAAACGGTTCGTTTCGCGCATAAATGATGAAGGATTGATGCTGAGCCAATAGGTTTGTCCATTGTAATCTTTCAATACCTGTGTTGCCAGCGAGGAGCCGAGAAGTTCAGGCCGGTATTGGGCGTAAGGACTTTGATAGAACGAGAACTTGATTTGAATGCGCTGCTGTTTCCAGATGGCTTCCTGCCCGACGGCCAGGCCGCTGCCGAGCGCGTTGGCCGCCATATCGCCCCAGCTGAAACCCCAACCGCTGCTGTAGCCGTCCATGATTTCTATTGCACTCATGTAAGCCAGCCCGCTCATGCCGCCCACCAGCAAACGGCTTCTACGAGAATAGCCTGCCCAATCCATGGCCTGCATCATGAGCCTGCCGGTTTGATAGGTTGTGAGCGTATGGCCGAATTTGTCCATTTGCAGCCACTCAGCGTCGTCGTTAAACAAATGAAAGCCCGACCCGGCATATTGCTGGTACCAGGCTTGGTTGAGATACACCAGCGAACCACCGGTAAGCGCAGCCGACGATGCACCCAGCATTATTTTTCGTTTACGGAACACGCGGAGAGAATCTGAGGCTGGCAGAAGCTGCGCCGAGAGCAGAAAAAATAGCATGCAGATCCTGAAAGGCGCCATGGTGCGTTTTTGATAGAGCTAAAATACCACTATTGTGGGAGGATCGTAAACAAAAAGCGTTAATCTTTCGGCAAAGAGCGAAGAATAAAAAAAGCCATCCCGTGGTGGAATGGCTTTGTATAAAAGTAGCTGAGACGCTTTTAGTAAGCAGAGAAACCTTGTTTATCGGTTAACTTATGTTCTATCAACAAACCAACGCAAGCAGCCTCCTGAGGCTTGTGTGCATCTTTTTCGGTAGATCCCTTCGGAACCGTTACTTCGATGATCAGCTGACGGGTTGCGGTGCTTTGAAATTCGAACATCGGCTCGTTTTTAGCGGTTGCATTATCATACAACAACTCGTTGGTTTTGGCGTCGAAGATCTTGTAGTTTAATTTGTCACCAAATTGGGTTTCGCAGCAAACGTTAATGCGATAATCCATGCCTTTGTAAATCACACAACGGATCTTTGAT
>DAIUED010000177.1:0-6920 GCA_036845295.1 Bacteroidota bacterium | reverse complement strand
GGCCATTGCAGCCATTCAGTAAACCGCGTTGGAGTAACTGGCGGCAATCGTACTACCCAACACAACAAAAAGACGAATACGTGGGCATCGTTGAAATGTCGTTCGATACGCTGAACTGGTCGGGCGGCCGAGGCATTTTTGTGCGCTATAACAAAATCAATAACGGCATGACGACCTGGTCGCCGACGCAGGCTATCCGGTATTCATCGACAGCAACTTTATCGAAAGACGAATTTAACGGTCTTTATTACAATAAAAGTTTTATCCGCGACACCACCTGCAAAGAGCTATTCTACGCCACATATATGTACCCTAAATGGTATCGCTCGGCCGATGAAGGCAAAACATGGGTTCCGCATCCCATGCTCAGCTGGCTTTACACCGTGCATGAGTTCAGGCAACTCGAATTTTTAGATCCACATCACGCCCTGATCTTCAAACTCACGAAGGTGCGCCCGAAAAATAAAAGCTACGACATCCAGCAAGGCACTTACTATTTATTGAAGGATTTTCTAATTGTGGACTCGCTCAAAACACCGGACGACAAGCATTTTAACGACAATTACAATGGCTATGACTTTCGCATAGAAAACGACACCGTCTTCCTGGGTAGCTGGACCTACAGTGAATATGCTGAAACTGGAAAAGCCCGCTTCCGGCCTTTCCTGACCAAAGACAACAGCCATTGGAAATTCGGTATCGCTGAAAAAACAGTGACCAGAGCCAGTCAAAAACGCCACACCGGGAGCATCGTTTACCAGAACTTTATCATTGCAAACGACAGCCAACTCGTCGTCAGAAACTTGGGGAGTCTGACGCTGCACGACAACCTGACTGAGTTGCACAAGAAAGGCCTGATTCTTGAAAACGGCCGTTACATTTGCATCAGCGGCCTTGAAAACGGAACCTTGTTATCCTTCGACGGCGGCAAGCAATGGTTTGTGTACCCCTTAACACTCGAAAAAAATGGCCGTTACGATTTCCTGGAAATGGATAAAGAAGGGATTATCACTTATCTCACGAATACCTGGGAATACAATGGCAATCGGTTCAACAAAGTGTTCATCAAATTCACAGCGCTGGGGAAACAGTAACGGCAGCTTGGGATCCTCGACTGACCGTTAACACGAGAAGCGGCTGGCGTAGCTGCGGATCCACAAACGAGCTCTGCTCGACCACCCGCTACATACCGAGCTGCGGCACTTTGAGTTTATCGCCTTTCTTTACACCGTCAAGCACTTCGATGTTAATTCCATCTGAAAGTCCGGTTTTCACATAGCGCTTCTCAAATTTTTGTGGCGCTGTCTCAACTTCCACATAGGGCTTCTCTTTCTCAAATTGAAGCACACTTTCCGGGATAGCCAGAACATCCTCCTTTTTATCGAGGATAATATCGGCATTGGCACTATAACCTGCGCGCAGGAACGCGCTGTTGTCTTTGCTGATCGACGCGCGGATCAGGAACTGAATAGCACCATTCTCGGTAACGCCTTTCGGGGCAATGTACTCTAGCTTGGCCCTGAAGCTGCCTTTGTCGATGGCCCCGATCGTCAATACAATATCCATCCCTTCATGCACTTTACCTACCTCACTTTCGTCGAGCTTGCCTTCAAAGATCATTTCACCCATGTTGGCAACCGCAGCAATAGTCGTTCCTTCGTTAAATGTGTTACTCTCGATCACCTGCCCACCCTCTTTCACCGGCACATCGAGCACCATGCCGGTAATTGTGGATTTTACCAACGTATTGGAGGCGGCACCGCTCGATTTGGAAACACCTTCCTTGATGATCTGCAATTGATTCTGGGAGGCCGAGAGTTCTTCGGCAGTAGCTTTCAACTTAAGATCATACACCTGAAACTCGGCTTTTGAGATCACACTCTGATCAAAAAGCTGCTTGTTGCGGTCGTACTCCAGTTTGGCATTGTCGTAATTGAGTTGTGCCGTATTCAGGCGGGTTTCGGCATTGGCCATATTGAGCATATTGGGTATGATCTTGATCCTGGCGATCACATCGCCTTGCTTTACTTCCTGTCCCGCGAGTATGTACAACTTTTCGATGATACCGCTTACCTGCGATTTCATGTTCACCTCCTTGCGTGGTGTCACCGAACCGGTAGCCACCGTTTTCTTGATGATACTTGTATCGAAAGGGCTTAGGGTTTCGTAAACAACAGGTGGTTGTTGTGATTTTTGATAGAAAAAGAAAATGGTCCAGATAAACAAACCTACAGACAGGAGCACTAAGAGTGTCCTGAAGATCTGTTTTCCGATTGATCGCTTTTTTCCGTTGCTTGCATTCATCGTGTCAGTGTTGGTTTTGTATGCCGGAATTACCTATTTTGATGCCGGCTTGCTAGGGTTATTATATATTATTATTTTGTTTGTTCGCTTACTGGTTTTACATTTACTCGGCCCTCAGTGCTTCTACCGGTTTAATCGCCACAGCCTTCGATGCCGGTACAAACCCGGCCAGGGCACCACTGACGATCAAAACTGTCAGGGCTTTTAAGGCCACGCTAAGGTCCACGGTAGGATTGGTGAACATGCCTCCCGAATCGCCAATAGCGGAACTGATGCCTTCCAGTAAGCCGATGCCCGCCAGTAAGCCGAGATAACCGGAAATAGAGGTGAGAAAAACGGTTTCCAGGAGGATCTGAAAAATGATCTGCCACGGAACGGCGCCCAGTGCACGCTTCACGCCTATCTCCTTGGTGCGCTCTTTTACCACGATCAGCATAATGTTACTGATGCCGATCACCCCCGCCAGCAAAGTACCAATACCCACAATCCAGATCAGGATCTCGATACCGGTAAACAGGCCGTTGAGTTTATCGTACTCCACCGCCATATTCCAATGCCCTATCGCCGATAAGTCTTCCGGTGCAATCTTATGCCGTTCTTTCAAAATAGCGATCACTTTTTCTTCCGAAACTTTTGCCGGTATCTCATCTTTCGAACGAATGGCAAACCAACCCACCACATTACCATAATTAAATGCATTCTGAAAAGTGGTAAAAGGAATGTTGATTAGAACAGCCTGCTCCTGCCCGTCGTCGCCTCCTCCACTGGGATTGCTAAGGCCTACCACACGGAAATAAACGCCATTAACCTGTATATAGCCGCCGATCACGTTTTCGCCGGGAGCAAAGAGCATCTCGGCCACCCGCGGACCAATAACACATACTTTGCGTTTTTCTGCAATATCGAGGGCATTTAAAAACCTGCCTTTGGCAATACGCGTTTCGCGGATTCTCGCCACTTCCGGGTAATTCGCCTGAATCACACAGGCAGCCGTTTTCAAGCCGCGCACAGCGTTATTGCTATTGTCGTGTCCGCCCAACTGGTTCATCGGGCATACAACTTCCAGTTCGGGCAATTGTTTCAGTGCTTCGGCATCGCTGGTATTGTAGTTGAAATACCGGCCGGGCTTCATCCCTTTGTAGGCTTTTGAGGTTTGCTGTGTCCAGGTAAAGAAACTATTGGTGGCTGTACCGGCAAACTCACGCAGAACCCCGTTTCGCAAACCATTTCCGGATCCCAACATGATCACCAGCATGAATATGCCCCAAAACACACCAAGCATGGTAAGGAACGTGCGGAGTTTGTTTTTGCTGATCGTTGCAAAAATCTCCTGCCAGTTATCGCGTTCGAAAAGCATCATATCAGTTATCTCTTAAGGCCGTGATGGGTTCTACTTTGGCTGCTTTAATCGCCGGAAACAAGCCGGCCAGAGCACCGGCTACCACGATCAGGATCACCGAAAACACAGCGATCTGCAAATTGACATCCGGATCTCTAAAAAAATCACTTTCCACGCCCATGGCTTTGATCAATTCCACCACACCAACACCCGAAAGCAGACCAATATAACCGGCAACCGAGGTAATGAACACCGATTCGAGCAGAATGAGCGACACAATGGAAAACGGCGATGCACCGAGCGCCTTGCGGATGCCGATCTCGCGTGTGCGTTCCTTCACCACAATCATCATGATATTGCTAATACCAACCACACCTGCAATGAGTGTGAGGATACCGATCACATAAATAAATACCTTGATGCCATCGAGCATGCCCATCACGCGTTTATATTCGACGTTATTGTTCCGCACGCCGATCGCATTCATATCGTTGGGATCGAAGTTATATTTCTTGGCAAGACGCTGGCGGATTTCTTTCACCAGCTGCTCGCTGCGTAATTCGCTGGCATTGCCTGTAGTGGCCCAGATAACGCCTACATTATCTTTACCATTGTAAATGCGCTGGGCCGTAAGCAAAGGAATGTAAATGCGCTCGTTATCGCCCTTTCCGGGATCATTAAACACTCCAACTACTTTATACTTTGTGCCATTCACATCGATGAATTTACCAATTGGATCTTCTCCTTTAAACAAAAAATCTTCAACAGGCTTACCGAGCACACATACCTTTCTGAACTCGTTAAAATCCAGTTCGTTGATAAAGCGGCCTTTAATAACTTTTGCTTTTTCGAGTAAATGATGATCGGGCGCACAAGAGCGTACCAGGAAACCCGAGTGCTCGTTTTTATAGGACAAGGTTTTATTTTCCCTCCAGCCATAAGTAGCCGAAGCGTGATCAACATCATCGGTACGATCACGGATCGTGTAAAAGTCTTCGTTTTTTAGCTGAATAGTTCTCCCTGGTTTGTATCCGCCAAAAGCCACGCTGGTTTGGCCGCCATTGATCCAGATGCTGTTGGCAGCATCATTACCAAACTGCGCCTGTGCGCCGTTCCGTAAGCCCTGCCCTGCCGCCAACAGAATAATCAGGATAAAAATGCCCCAGGCCACACTAAAGGCCGTGAGAATAGTCCGGAGCTTATTCTTCCTGATGGTTCCTAATATTTCCTGCCACTTGTCGAGGTCGAACATCGTTGCGCTTTATCTTTCGTCTTATTGCAATAGCTTTCGCTGATTGAACCTGTTGGTTTCTACACGATCAATCCGTCTTTCAGGCGTATCGTCCGGTGGGTCATCTCCGCAATATCATTTTCATGGGTTACAATCACAATCGTTTTCCCTTGCCGGTTGATCTCCTTAAAAATATCCATCACTTCCACGGAGGTTTGGGAATCGAGCGCTCCGGTAGGCTCATCGGCAAAAATAACCTTCGGATCGGCAATGAGCGCCCTTGCAATTGCGACGCGCTGTTTCTGCCCACCGCTCATTTCGCTTGGCAGGTGATCCGCCCATTCCAAAAGACCGACCCGCTCAAGGTATTCCAGGGCTTTCCGGTTCCGCTCTTTTCGCGACACACTTTGGTAGTATAAAGGCAGCGCTACATTTTCCATTGCATTTTTAAACGACAATAAATTGAACGACTGAAATACAAACCCGAGAAAACGGTTGCGAAGTTGCGCGGCTTTTGTTTGAGACAAGTCTTTGATCAGGGTTCCGTTGAGTGTGTAATTTCCCGAATCATAATTATCCAAAATACCCAAGATATTGAGCAGGGTGGATTTGCCCGAACCTGATGAGCCCATAATGGATACAAATTCGCCTTCTGCGATATGAAGATCGATACCTTTCAACACTTCAAAAAATGTATCGTTGATGCGATAGGCTTTGCGGATCTGCTCCAGGGTAATCATGGTTCTAAAAATAACACTATTATAGGAGATAGCGGCTACCGTTTACAGGTGAAAAACTGCGTTTGTGGATAAACCACTATCCTAAACCAAGACTCCCAAGCTTGAGCGCTTTTGCACGGAGCCTTGCACTTAAAAGAACGTCGCCGGGCGTCCGGGCGCGCTTTACACTGCAATCTTTTTGCCTGGCTTCGCAAGCTGCCAGCAGGCAAAAAGGATTTCCGCTTCAATCGCTGACGCAAATTGAGCTTTCAAACGATCTTGAACAAAACCGGTTAGTGGCGTTCCTTACGCTTGGCGAAATAATTGCTATTGATGCTCATCAGCACATAGAGCAGAATAATGAGCGGAATGCCGGTAAAGCGAAATAGCACTAGCAATAAGGCACTAGCCAGTAAAAACGTGTAGCGGGTACGATTCCCATTCCATGAAAAGTTTCTGAATTTAAGTGCAAACAGAGGAATTTCTGCAACCAGCAGGTAACTTAAGCCAACACTCAGAAACAGAAGCACGAACGGATTGAGAATAACTGTTTGAATAGACAACGATGGCGAATGTTGCAGGATCAATGGAAACGAACCTATCAGGATGGCATTGGCCGGCGTTGGAAGCCCCACAAAAGAAGTTGTTTGCCTGGTATCGTTATTGAACTTCGCCAAACGCAGAGCTGAAAAAACGATGATTGAAAATGCGAGAAACGGAAGATACGTTTGCCAGGCTGGTTGTGAGCCCGCCAAAGCCGCCGAAGAAGAAGCGACCTGCAACGATTGGGCGAGCAACTTGTACATCATCATGCCCGGAACCACGCCAAAGGTTACCATATCAGCAAGGCTGTCGAGGTCTTTGCCAATAGGCGACGTCACCCGCAGCATCCGCGCAGCAAAACCGTCAAAAAAATCGAAAACTGCTGCCAGTCCAACCAGGAATGAAGCGTACTCCAGGTTCCCCTGCAGCACCTCCACAATCGCAAGGCACCCGCAGATCAGGTTGCAACAGGTAATTGCATTCGGAATGTGTTTTTTGATTGCCATCGTTTGAGCGTAAAGATATATAATTTAAATCGTTTGTATATTTACAAAAGATGTTATTTAATTCCCTGATATTTTTGGTTTTCCTACCCTGTGTATTCGCGGTTTACTGGCTGCTGGCACCACGGTGGAGAAACCTCTTCTTACTGGGAGCGTCTTATTACTTTTATTTCTCATACAACCCCTGGTTTTTACTGTTGCTTATCGGCACATCGGCCCTCGACTTCTATACCGCGAGGCTCATCGGCATCTCCGCAAATCCCGCCAGGCGAAAGGCCCTG
>DAIUED010000176.1:0-6926 GCA_036845295.1 Bacteroidota bacterium | reverse complement strand
ATGATATGCAGCACCGACGAAAACATTGACCGTGAGGAAAAACTCATCCAGCTCTTCGGCGAACAGCAAATCATCGATGGGTTGATTGTGGCAACCACCAACACATCAGGAGAGTTCTTTAAAAAAGAACGCTTACGTAATTTTCCGATTGTGTTCATCGATCGCTATTTGCCCGACATCGACTCTAACTATGTGGTAGCAGACAATTACCAGGGGTCGTTCGAACTCACCGATCTGCTGATCCATAAAGGATGCCGCAACATTGTGGCGTTCAACATTACGCCGTCGCACATCAGTTCGCTCAAAGACCGTGTCAGAGGCTTTAAAGATGCTCTGGCTAAATACAACCTGGCTTTCGGCCCTGATAACCTCGTGGAAATATCTTTCAATAACATTGGAGGTGATGTGCGCGAAAAACTCATTGCGCTGCTGAAGCAACCGGGCAAAATTGATGCTATTTATACACTCAACAACCATATTGCTGTAGCTTGTTTGCATGTGTTCAATGAGCTGGCCATCGACATGAAGAAAGAAGGGATTTATTTTGCTTCGTTCGATGATATCAGTTTGTTTGATTTTGTGAAGCCAAGTGTCATTTCCGTCTCGCAGCCGTTGGAGCGTATTGGTGAAGAAGCTGCGTCGCTGGTGCTGAAGCTCATCGGGCAACGCAATGCCGGCGACATCGAATACGAAAAGGTAATTCTGCCTACCTCTATCATTTCCAGAAACTAAGCAGTTTTGGTATCTGCCATTGTTTTAGCTTCGGGCTAGCCGGCTAACTCTGGCAGGTCGTGGCGTATTCTTCATTTTTTTATCCTAAAAAACCGTTATATTAGCGGCACCAAAAACAAAACACTATGAATTACGACGTTATTGTGATAGGAAGCGGGCCTGGCGGTTATGTAGCGGCCATCCGTGCTTCTCAGCTGGGCTTGAAAACAGCTATTGTAGAAAAAGAGAACCTTGGAGGAATTTGCCTGAATTGGGGCTGTATTCCCACCAAAGCCTTGCTGAAAAGTGCACAGGTGTTCGAGTACCTGAACCATGCGAAAGATTACGGCATCAGTGCCGACAATATCAAAGCCGATTTCGGCGCTGTTGTTAAACGCAGCCGCGATGTGGCCGATGGCATGAGCAAAGGTATCCAGTTCCTGATGAAAAAGAACAAGATCGACGTGATCATGGGAACAGCCACGGTAAAGCCAGGTAAAAAAGTAGAAGTGAAAGATAAAGATGGCAAAAGCAACATGCTCGAAGCCAAACACATCATCATCGCTACCGGAGCCCGTTCGCGTCAACTGCCAAATCTACCGCAAGACGGTAAAAAAATCATAGGCTACCGCGAGGCCATGAACTTGCCAAAACAACCTAAATCGCTTGTGGTTGTTGGTTCAGGAGCTATTGGTGTTGAGTTTGCTTATTTTTATGCTACTATGGGTACGAAAGTTACCATCGTAGAATTCATGCCTAACATTGTGCCGGTAGAAGATGAAGAAGTATCGAAACAACTTGAGAAATCGTTCAAGAAAGTTGGCATCGACATCATGACCGAAGCATCGGTAGAGAGTGTTGACACAAAAGGCGAGCTTTGCAAAGTAAATGTAAAAACCAAAACCGGTAACATGACGCTCGATGCAGAGATCGTGCTTTCGGCGGTAGGCATTCAGGCAAACATCGAAAACATTGGCTTGGAAGCCGTTGGTATTGCTACGGACAAAGGCAAAATCCTCACCGATAAATATTACGCGACCAACATTCCTGGCTACTACGCTATTGGTGATTGTGTTGGCGGACAGGCGCTTGCTCACGTGGCCAGCGCTGAGGGCATTACCTGCGTTGAGAAAATTGCAGGCGTACACACCGAACCTCTCGACTACACCAACATTCCGGGCTGTACCTACTGCCAGCCTGAAGTGGCATCCGTAGGTATGACCGAAAAGCAAGCCAAGGAAAAAGGCTATACTCTGAAAGTGGGCAAGTTTCCGTTTTCTGCTTCAGGCAAAGCCAAAGCAGCCGGCGCATCCGATGGTTTCATTAAACTGATCTTTGATGCCAAATACGGCGAATTGCTTGGCGCTCATATGATAGGTGCTAATGTAACGGAAATGATCGCTGAGATCGTGGCTGTTCGTAAATTGGAAACGACAGGGCACGAGTTGATTAAAACCGTTCACCCACATCCTACCATGAGCGAGGCGATCATGGAAGCAGCTGCTGCCGCTTACGGAGAGGTGATCCACTTATAATCTGATACCTTGAAACGAAAAAGCTGCCCAAAGGGCAGCTTTTTTTGTGCAGCAATCTCGCGGTCTGCGCAGGTTTTTTCGAAAATGTTAGGGTGCAGTTTCGCTTTTTACAAATTTTAGCCGGCTGCGGCCTTGCGCAGAGACCAGCTCTACCACGTAAACCCCGGGCGCCCAATGTGAGCAATCCAATTCGGTTTGTTGCCATTGCGATGGAGCAGCCTGGTAAACACACTGCCCGGTGGTTATGCAATAAACAACTAATGCTGTTGTGGCATCCGTGTTCCCTGTTTTCAATAAATGCACGATGTCCTGTGCTGGGTTTGGGTAAAGAATACACCCGTTACTGGTAAGTCCCGATTCGGCAACCTGTGTGGGAATAACGGTCATGGTCCAAATACTATCGGCCCATTCCGGATGATCGATGAAGGGGTTCCGGTTGTTTTGAAAACGATAATAAATAGAGTCAGTACGTGCAATTTCTTTAGCACTCACCGGATCCTGGTGGTGCCATTGCAAGAGCACGTTTACCTGCCAGGGTAGGATAGTGGATTTGTTGGTTGCTACCGAACTGGTCCAGGAGGCATCTTCCGTATAATAACGTGTACTCATGTAAAAGTAGCTCCGCGCAATATCGCCTTTATACGCATCAATCGGCTCAAAAGCATACTGACCAAACCCCGGATCGGTACACAAGCCTAATTTACCGCCGTTAAGGCTCGTCCAATTGGTTGTACCGACGTGGCCATAGGGATAATTGTTTCGCATGCCGTTTACTTTTCCATCAGTGGGATAAATATGAAAAAGATCAGACACAGGGCCATTCACGGAATTAAACCAGCTTTGGGGCCAACTGTGCTCGCGGTTATAACAGTCGCCTTCTGTGGAATAAGTTCCGCACTGATCGGTCGAAAACGCAAATTCATAAGGCGGCATGCCCGCAGGAACGTCGCTGTAAATATCCCAAACCTTGCCGTTTGGCTTTACATCCGTTTTTTTGTAGGCGTTCCAGAGGCTATTATACGAAATGCTGTTGTGATTTTTAATAATGTTGTGGAGTGCGGTTTTCAGGGCGTTACCGCTAAGTCCTGCTGCGGCATTGTAGTAGCCTGGTGGTATCTGCGAAAAACAGGCGTTACCTAGCAGGCAAAGAAAAGACAATACGAACTTCATATACGAAAAATGGATCGGAAGCAAAGGTAATAAAAACACAATCGTGTCGGCGGATTTAACGTTTTGAGCCAGGCATCAAAATTCCATTCACATACATAAAACGCACATGAAAACACTGTTTATTTATCTGCTGTTTGTGAGCTTCGGACTCAATGCGCAAACACAAACCTACGACCTGGCAAACGATAAGATCATGAACGAAAATTACCCGTTCAAGGTGTTGCAAAGCCGGCAGGCGTACACTAATAAAGTGGGCGACTATCTGTTTTACGCCGAACCGGAATTCATTGATTTCTGTAATGCGGCTTTCGGATTGGATTCCAAAATCCCTTTTGTTGATTTTAACGAAGAAACGGCTGTTGTTACGTTTAAGTCGCTTAGCAAAGCCAGTAGCCGGCTGTTTGTGGACAATGTGGTAGAAACAGAACACTTTATCAAGGTGTTTGTCAAAAATACAGATACGCCCGGGCATGTCAGGAAAAAATACGCCGTTAATCAGTACCTGATCGTGAAGGTGAAAAAGTCAAATAAGGAGATTCGGGTGATCCACGTAACATCTTAGAAGTCGAGAATCTTTTTGCGTTCTGTGTAATCCAGCTTCACATCGTCTGGTCCTGTGCGCGTGAGCAAAATCACCCGTTTTTGTACGTTTTCAAAAATCCTGTGTTCAGGCACACAGGGGGCATTGAGTTCCGTCATCGCCCAGTGTTTCACAAACAACAGGTTGTAGTCGGCATCGCGTGTCACAAAGGCACGGAGATACAGCGGTAACCTGTTATACGCGGTATCAGAAAGAATCAGTTTGCAGCCGTTGGTGTTACCCGAATACAGCGAACTCGAAAGATAAGAATCGTATTTATTGTTGAGACTGAAAAACGGTAAAACAAGCATCACCAACAGTACCATGTAAAAAGGTAAGTGTTTGATGAGAAACGATATGTCAAAAAAGCGGTCGGTAGGGGTATTGCCATAAAGCAGAAGGCAAAGCACGATCATCACCAGGTTCCATGGCCATACCACATAGTTTACCGATCGCCCGGCTGGTCCCAGCATCAGTAAAATAAACACATGCATGGTGATAATAAGCGGAAGTGCGATAAAACGGGCCGGTCTAAAGAGAAGTCCAATGCCAGTGAGAAGTTCGATATAAGGCACTACATTTCCAAAGCGGTAGAAAAGACTCATCTGTTTGTCGCTAAGCACAGACCGCAGCGGATCGATCATCCAGGTAAAAGTATCTGTTACAAAAAATGGGTTCAGTTTCTGGATACCACTGTAAATGTAGATAAGGGCCACCAATACTTGCAGACTGATGAATACCGAGGTGAAATTGTTCGGTTGATCCATGCGGTGCTTATAAAACTGTAAAATCAACAGAATAAAAAGATAGTTGACAAACCAAGGCTGCAGTCTGTTCTGATCCTCGATGCAAAGGTAGGCACCAAACAGGATGAGTATCCACACAGGAGCCCGGGCGCTGCTGAAAAAACAAACAAAAATCAACAGCAGTAAAACGGCCAGGTACACAAAATCATAGGGTGCATACAGGCCATACAATCCTTCTATGGCCGGTACTTTAGGAAACCAGCGTTGGCCAGCCCAGAGGTTGAGGCTTAGTAAAACAGATAGCAGCAGGCCTCCCAGCACGGTAAGTTTAATGAGCCGCAGCCGCTCGGTAATACGCATCATATTGAAATTAGTCTTTCAGAATATGGTAAATATACGCCGGTGAGCGATCCAAAAAATCGTTGGCGTAAAAAGTCATCCCCAACTTTTTCAACACGTTAACAGAGGCTGCATTTTCTTTATCCGCGCGGCCAATGATGCGGGACAAAAGGGCGACCCGAAAACCATATTCCAGGCAAGCGCGGCCGGCTTCAGTGGCATATCCTTTTCCCCAATGTTTTTGCAAAAAACGATAGCCGAGATCCGTATCGCCGCTATCGGCGTGATATTTCAAGCCGCACCAGCCGATGGATTCCCCGGTTTCTTTCAGGCTTACCAGCCAGCGCCCATAACCGTTTAGGGTATATTGCTCCTGCACATAACGCACAATGGCTTCCGCTTCTGCCAGGTTAGAGAAGGGGCCGTCGCCAGTATAGCGCGTAACCTCAGGATCGCTGTTCAATTCCAGTAAGAAGGGCGCGTCGTCGAGGCATTTTTCCCGGAGAATAAGCCGGGGTGTTTCGATAGGAAGAGCGAGTGACATGTTTATGGTTTTTCAGGAAACCGGTAGGCACCCTTCCGGTCGATGGTATAAGTAGCTAGGGTTTTGTTTTGCTCAAATCGGCTATAGCGAGGTTTCAGGCTTTGCCAGAACGCGGCATGTTGCGGATAGCTTTCTGCGAGCAGTTTTATGTTGCTCTCAGTTAACCTGGCCGGAAAGATGTCGATGTTGAGCGGACGTTGCCGGTTCCTGGCTTCCACGCAAAGCACATAAATTTCCTTGATTTTGTCGTCTGTCATCGGCAGGCAACCAATGGTCACACAATTGCCGTGTACCATAATCGCACCACCGGCGCTTTTGCCGCTTTTCAGGATCACATCGCTGGCATTTGGGTAACTTACCCGCAGGCTCAGGTAATAATTACTGCTAGGGTTAAAAAGGTCGAGCGTATAAAAGCCTTCAGGCACCTGGCCATCGCCCTCTTTGCGTTTAGGACCGAGGCTTCCGCTAGAGGCACAAACTTCGTAGGAGCGAAACAAGCGGTAGGCTGTTTCCGATTTTTTTTTCATCCACACCTGCAGATCTTTTTCTTTTTTAAAGACCCGGATATACAAATCGAAATCAGCAGGATCGAAGCCTGCCGCGCGCATATCGGCCTGGAGCCCGCTCCATTTAGTATCATAAGCGGTTTTTACCCGCGTGTAAGCCAATTGAGCAGTTTTAAAACCCGTTTGCGCAGCCAAGCACGGCGTCAGAAAAACAACTAACAGCAGACTTTTTATAAGATTTTGCACAGCTAACAGGAGAAAAAGGTTGAAAATGTTACTTTTAGACAACCAAAATTAGTAAAATCCGTGTTCCTTTTAAAGATTCTCAAAAATAAGTACCTCCTGGTCGTTATTGGTCTCGTCGTGTGGCTTCTGTATTTCGATCGCAACGATGTGTTTACCCAAATGGAATTGATCGGCAAATGCAATAAACTTAAAACAGAGCGCGATTATTACATTGCCGAAATTGAAAAGAACAAGCATGAGATCGACGAGCTGCAACACAATATGAAAAGTCTGGAAACTTTTGCCCGCGAAAAATACCTCATGAAAAAAGACAACGAAGACATTTTCGTTTTTGTACAAAAGTAAGTCGAGCGGCTAGTAAGCGTAGTCGCTCAGGTAGTCAAATGCCGGCATGAGTTTGCCATCCTTACAAATGCTCGCCCGTTCAATGATTTTATCATTATCTTCTTTGAACAAAAACGGCAACACACGTTCCATTAAATCTTTACCGAAGTCGTCGCTCGCATCCCTCGGGAGCTCGCACGGAAGATTATCCACTGCCATGATGCA
>DAIUED010000175.1:0-6949 GCA_036845295.1 Bacteroidota bacterium | reverse complement strand
CCTGGCAGCTGTTACAAAAAAAGGACTGCCTCTATGCAGTCCTTTTCATACAGTTAGTGAATGATTTTAGCTGATCACGCCTTTTTTCAGTTCTGCTTCCAGGCTTTGGAGGCCAGCATCGAGTTCGCGGCGGGTTTGCGTGCCCTGCTCGTGGATTTGCTTCACTTCGGTAAGTGTGTCGATGAGGCGTTTGGTCGTTTCTTTCAGTGTATCGAGCGATACCACTGTTTTTTCGTTTTCGCGGGCCACTTCGATGCTGTTTTGTTGCAGCAGCTCGGCATTTTTCTGCAAAATGGTATTGGTTGTGTCCGATACTTTGCGCTGCACCTCGATATGGGCTTTCTGGCGTTGCAGGGCCACCGCCAGCGTCAGCTGGTTTTTCCATACCGGCATGGTCGTGGTAAGTATCGACTGGGCTTTCTCTGCGATAGATGTGTTATTGTTTTGTACCACACGGATCTGTGCCAGCGATTGCAAGAGGATAAACCGCACCACTTTCATATCGGCCAGGCGCTTGTCGAGGCGGTTCACAAAATTGCGTTTGTCGGCAATCTCGTAATCCTGGTGTTGGGCGCTGTTGGCCTCCATAGCAGCCAGTTCTTCGCTGCTTTGTTTGAATTTTAATTGCCCGGCGATGATGTATTTTTCAATTTCCTTGATGAGGCCCACGTTTCCGTCGAACATAGTTTGAAGCGATGAATTGTCTTTCACCGAATTGATCATGCCTGCTTTCACCTTATTGCTGATCTTCTCTACATTTGCCGTTACTTTATCATATTGCTGGAATAATTTTTTGATGTCCACAACAAATTTATTGAGCAAAGGCACTTTCGACAGGAAACGCTTGAATGGGCTCTGGTTGAGTTGGTCCACATCAATGTAATTCAGCTCAGTGAGCAACTCGGTAATGTGATTGCCTACATCACCCGAATTGTAGGTACGCACGTTAGATAAGAACGTGTCGCTTTGTTTGGCAATGGAGTTCTGGATCTCTGCACCATAGTTCATGATGGAGTTCACGTCTTTCTCATTGAGCTGGTTGGAAAGGTTGGTGTATTGCGCCAGGTCGTTCTGAGGGATTTTTTCGAGGCTAACGTTCCCATCTTTATCGATCGGATTAGTGCTGCCGCTGACGGTGAGGTCTGTGTTGTTTTCCATGATGTGGTTATAAGTAGTTTTGTTGAATAGTGGCTATGGTTTCTTCCAGGCGGCGGTCTTTGGTGGGAACGCCCACGGCATTGAATTTCCACTCGTTGTTCTTTTTGTAGAACACACCCAGCACCATCGACACGCTGCCGGCAAACGACGGATCGTTGGCGGCGTCGTATTTGGCGAAGACCTCGTTCACCTGGGTTGGCGTGCCTTCGTAAATGCGGATGCTCGCGAAGGGAATGTCTTTAAAGTCCTGTCCGCGGTAGCTGTTGATGAAAAAGGCGACGTAGCTGGCAGACGGCTTCAGCTTTGACAAGTCGAGTTTGATCACTTCGTTGTCCAGGCCGTCGTCGCCGTTCAGGTCGCCCGTCAGGTCGTCGCCGCTGTGCTGGATGGCTTGGTCGTCGGAGCGCTTCTTGCGGAAATGTACCGCATCTAGTGTCTGCTTGTTGGCATCATACACGGCGCAGCTGGCATCGAGATCCACCGCCTCTTTTTTTGTTCCAAAAATACCTTTGCTTTCAATTGCGCCCCAGTTCACTCCCACACAGATGTTGTTCAGCTTGGTGCCGTTGCTTTTCTCGAGGCTAATGCGTTGTCCTTTTTCTAAATTGATGGCCATAATAATTGGTTTAACACGGGATTAATTGGTTGAACTGTTGATGAGTCCTTTGAAAAACTGGATGCCACCGAACACGATCGCACCCCAGAATATAAAGCCTACATCCGCCATCGTGGCAACGAGCCCGCCGCCGCACCACAACGCACCATACAGCATGTCTTTGTTGGCCTGCTTCCTTCGTTCCTCTTCATAAAGCGAGTCCATGGATGTGTTGGTATGCCCGTTCAGCTCATTAACGGCGTAAGCACTGGCCGCAGGTTGGGTAAACTGAGAAAGGTCGAGGCCGCGCTTTTCGAGTTCCTGTTCAGCTGCTTCAAGGGCCTCCGGCTGGTACTGGTCTCTTTTTACCGTTAAAATTTTTATAAGCGTTTCATTTCTATTGCCCGACATTACCTCTGCATAATCTGTTGTCATACGAGTTAGTTTTTCTTTTTCTTTAAATAGGCAACATAAAAATAGTAACCGGGAGCAGAAAAATTAAAAGTTACAACTTCCCAACCCTTATCCTGGTATTCTTTTACTTTTAAAAGTAGAGGATTTACATTCAACACATCATTACTTTCTTTTGGTAAGGAGACCTTTTCCTTGGAAAACTCTACTCCGTCAATTGAAACGGCAATCGAACTCGGATTTCCTACCTGGTAATTTATAACCATAAACTGGTACTTGTCCTGGGCGAAGGCTATAGTAGCTGAGATCATAAGCACAGCTACGAATACTATTTTTTTCATAATTATTTAACAGGTTTCATTGTAAACGACCTAAAGCAATCTCACATAAATGAGATTGCTTTAGGTTTCGTCATACGTTTAGTAGTTAGTTATATTTATTCAAATAATCTTCCAAGCCGCCTTTCATGCCGGCACCCACAGCTTCGAATTTCCATTGCCCATCTTTCTTGTAAATGCGCCCGAACTCGATGGCTGTTTCAATCGAAAAATCCTCATCCAGCTCGTATTTTACCAATACATTATTGTTTTGATCTACCACGCGGATAAAGGAATTGCGTACCTGCCCGAAATTCTGCTTGCGGTCGGCGGCATCGTGTATGGTTACTACCACACAAATCTCCTGAACCGCCGGGTTGATTTTCGAGAGATCTACTAAAATAGATTCATCATCCCCTTCGCCGTCACCGGTGAGATTATCACCCGTGTGTGTTACGGCGCCATCGGGCGATGTCTTATTATTATAAAAAACGAAATACTCGTCGGCTACCAGTTTGGAATTGGAGCCCAGCATAAATACCGAAGCATCGAGGTCGAATGCGGCGCCGGTAGAGCTGGCATTGGTGTCCCAGCCGAGTCCGATGGTGAATTTCTGTGCGTTTAAACTTTCGCGTTGTCCTTTCTGTAAGTTAATTGCCATAGTTAATGTGTTTAATGAGTTGATTTAAATTGATTTTATATTCGTCCATCAAATGATAGTTGTTTCCAATAGCGTAGTCTGTGATCTTTTCAAGCACAGGCTTTGCCAGGTCTAAAATAAGTGAATTTATCGGATTTTTCTCATTCAGAATGAATTTTATAGTACGTGTATTGATCTGTACGTCGTGGCCTGCCAGCAGCTGGCAGATCTCAGGAATGCCTTTTACATGGTAATAATTCAGGTAATTCTCAAACCTGGGCGAAATGTCACGGTTTATCAACTCCGCAAAATAAACGAACATGAAATTGCCTTCGATGTTGTTCTGGTGAAGGATCTTCCGGATCACCATTTCGTGGCTACCGGTAATTTTGATGTCGTCGAGAAAGATGCACAAACGGTTGGTAAGAAAGCGCGTATCCACATGGTAGGTATCTGTCGAAATTAAATTGAGGCGTTCCTCAAAACTCAGATTTCCATAATCTTCGCTATACGTCTTGTATCGATGGATCTTCGATTCGAGCAATGCCTTTTTATGATGTGCGTGCAGGAATTTATTGACCTCGGTTTTAAAGCGCTGCGACAGGTAATAGGAGGCGGTGGGAATGTAGTTGAACGGGCTTGGCAAAAACACGATATCGTGGTGTTGCAGCAGCAAGTTCGCATGCTGCTGCAAAAAACCGGCTGCCAGCGAGCTTCCGAACTGCCTCGTGGTGTCTGCGTCGCCGAATTTGAATTTACTGTAAGCTGCCGGATCAAAGTTCAAATGGTTGGGATCTTCGATTTGGTGCAGGGAATAATGATAAAACATTTAATAGTTGATGGATAAACTGAGTAGTGATATATTATTGGAGTTGATGAGGGCACTTTGCATGCCGTGTTTTCTGGCACCCTGAAAATCCGCCAGTTCATTGTCGCCAATGTGCAGAATGTTCGCCGGCTCGTCGATGCCCATCGTTTTCAGATTATTTAACACGTGCTGATAAGCCTCTTTTGATGGTTTGGAGCAACAGATTTCATCAGAGTAGATCTGAAAACTAAGCAATGGAGCGATTCCCAATTTTTCGAGAAGTTTTTTGAGCGTGCTTCCTTTGATAAAACCGGTGTTGCTTAACAGGCTCAGCGTGATTCCCTGTTGACGCAAGCCATCAAGATAGCTGATTAATTTTTCCTCGTAAAGTACCGGGTGAAATTCCATGAACAATGTTTCCATGTGCTGGTAATACTGCGCCAATTGTTCGGAATCAATCTGTCGCACATCCACGTCAAGGTCAGAAAGGATGATCAGTACCATTTCTCCGGCATCGAGGTTGCGGCCGCTTAGTTCATTGATGGCGTTAAAACGAAGATCCCACACCCGGATCCTGGCCGAAACAGCCTCGATAGGGTGAGGGATCTTAAAAAACGATTTCAATAATTCGTCACGTTTCTGCTTAAAAACTGGATTCGATTTAATAAGCGTCAACCACAGGTCGAACGAGACATGGCGGATATTGACAAAATGCATTTACAGGTAGGATTTTACGATCCTGTGAATGGTTTGACCAAGGAAAACATCTTCTGTCGGATCGCCGATGGCATTAAATTTCCACTCGTTGTCTTTTTTGTAAAGTTTGCCCATGATCAACGCTTTTTTACCAGCAAACTGCGCTTCGGCGGCCACATTATAGTCGGCAAATACCTCTTTCACTTTTGTTGGTGTGCCTTCATACATGCGGATCTTGGCATACGGGATCATCGAAAAATCTTCTTGTCCTACGTTGTTCAGGAAAAAGAAAATCTGTGAAATATTAGGTTCAACGGCCGATAAATTTACCGTGATTACTTCGTTATCCAGCCCATCGTCGCCGCCGCTATCGCCCGCACGGTCGTCGCCAGAATGCCTCAGCGCATTGTTGCGCGATAATAATTTTCCGGGAGGTAAACCAAATTTAGCCAGGAAATCAGGTTTGTAATCCGGTGAATACAAGTGGTCAGACACTTGCCCGGCCGAATCGATCATCACACAGCTCAAATCAAGATCGACCTGGGTTACCGATTTGCCGAGGCCAAGGAAGCCTCCTTTTTTCTCGATTGCGCCCCAGTTTACGCCAACACAAAATTCAGTTAATGTGGCGCCGCCAGATTTCCTTAAATCAATACGCTGCCCTTTTTGTAAGTTAATTGCCATAATGTAATTGTTTTTTTAGGTTTGGTGTTATGTATTATTTGATGATCTCTCCGGTAAAATACTTGCTTAAAAAGAACGACAGATCTTCTTTGTAGCCAATGCCACTGGCCTCAAACTTCCAGGCGCCGTTGCGCTTGTAAAGCCGCCCGAATTCCACAGCTGTTTCAATGGAAAAATCTTCGCCCAGTTCGTATTTTGCAATTTCAGTGTTATTGCTTTCGTCCACAATGCGGATATAGGAATTGCGAACCTGTCCGAAGTTTTGCTTTCTGCGCTCAGCTTCGTGAATGGTCACGACAAAAAGTATTTCTTCCACGTCAGGGTTTACAACCGAAAGATCAACCTGTATGGTTTCATCATCGCCATCGGCGCTGTTGCCTCCGGTAGGATCGTCGCCGGTATGGTGCAAGGCTTTATCGGGTGAATCGGTATTGCCATAAAAAATAAAATACTCGTCGGCAGGGATCAATTTCTTCGCATTCAGCATAAACGCCGACGCATCAAGGTCGAAGTCGTTGCCGGTGCCTTCATTGGGGTTCCATCCTAAACCCACGCTCATCTTGGTAAGGCCAATGTCAATTTTCTGGCCTTTCTGTAAATTAATTGCCATAGTTCAATAAAATAGGGTTGAGTTAAAAATAAGCATTATTTGATACAAATGCAGGTAGGAAACAAAAAAAGAAAACGACCGGAAATTTAATTCCCGTGTAAGGTAAATTTTACCCGCTTAGCAGATCCGGAAACGATAAATCAGCCTGATGGTACTTTTAACGGAGCGTAGCACCCATTTTTTCAGTGTAGTTTTTGATCAGTTTTTGCATTACCTGGTCAATTTGCTTGTCGTTGAGCGTAGCATCATCGTCCTGCAAGGTAAAACTAAGCGCATACGATTTTTTACCAGCTTCCAGCTTATCGCCTACATATATATCGAAAAGGTTTACCGATTTCAGCAATTTACGTTCGGTCGAATAGGCCAGATCCTCCAGTTCGCGGTAGCTTGTTTTTTGATCCACCAGCAAGGCAAGATCACGACGAACAGCGGGGAATTTCGGTATTTCCCTGAATTCCAGTTTCGTTTTACCTATAAGTGCAAGAATATTGTCCCAATGAAGATCAGCGAAGAAGACGTCGCCGTTTACATCCAGCTTTTTACATATTGCCTTATCTACCAGGCCAAGTGTAGCGAGCGATTTGTTTTTGAATGCAAATACTAAACCATAACTAAACTTATCATCGCTCAATTCGCTGGTTTTAAAACCAATAGCCAGTTTTTTAAACACCGCTTCCACACAGGCTTTCAGGAATGCAAAGTCCACCTTTTCATTTTTGCCGTATGGATTTTCGGCATATTTACGGCCCGTAACGAACAGGCACAAGTGTTTCGACTCAGCATATTTAAATGCGGCATCATCGTTACCATTCAACTGGTAGGTTTTACCGAATTCAAAAAATTTCAGATCAGCCTGCTTGCGGTTGATGTTATATGCCAACGATTCCAATCCGCCATATAGCATGCTGTGGCGCATCACATTCAGGTCAGAACTCAAGGGATTCAGTACTTTTACCAAAGGCGTTCCGTCGGCATAGTAAGATTCCCGGGTTAGGGATAAGCCCATCATTTCATGAAAACCGAATGCTAC
>DAIUED010000174.1:0-7050 GCA_036845295.1 Bacteroidota bacterium | reverse complement strand
AAGCCGCTGCTGAAAAGGTTGCCGCTGATAAACTTGCTGCCGAGAAGGCCGCTGCTGAAAAGGCTGCTGCGGATAAACTTGCTGCGGAAAAAGCCGTTGCAGAGAAACTTGCCGCTGAAAAAGCCGCTGCAGACAAACTTGCTGCTGAAAAAGCCGCCGCTGAAAAGGCTGCTGCGGATAAACTTGCTACTGACAAACTTGCTGCAGACAAAGCTGCTGCGGAGAAAGCCGCCGCTGAAAAGGCTGCTGCGGATAAACTTGCTGCTGAAAAGGCTGCCGCGGATAAATTAGCTGCAGAAAAAGCTGCAGCTGAAAAAGCCGCTGCTGAAAAGGTTGCCGCTGATAAACTTGCTGCCGAGAAGGCCGCTGCAGACAAAGCTGCTGCGGATAAACTTGCTGCTGAGAAAGCTACTGCGGAGAAAGCTGCCGCGGAGAAAGCCGCTGCTGATAAATTAGCTGCAGAAAAAGCTGCAGCCGCTAAAGCCGCTGCTGAAAAGGCTGCTGCTGAAAAAGCCGCTGCAGACAAACTTGCTGCCGAGAAAGCCGCTGCTGATAAATTAGCTGCAGAAAAAGCTGCAGCCGCTAAAGCTGCCGCAGAAAAAGAAAGTAAACACTCCATTGCTCCGGCGCTTGGTGCTGACAAATACAAAGAAGCCATCGTGAAGGCGGATGGATTCTTTAAAATGAAACGTTATAAAGAGGCGAAAGGTTCTTATGAAGACGCGTTGATCGCAAAAGCTGGCGATACGTATGCCAAAGGCAAACTGGCTGAGATCGAAAAGATCCTTAATTCTGATGCCGCCGCCGCAAAAGATGCCGATGCAAAAACCACAGCGCTTCGGGCAAAATATCCCTTGGGTGTAACCGAAGAAACCATTTCGGCTACCGGCGTCGTGATCATTCAGCGCGTGGTGGTAAAAGAAACGTCTGCTTACGTGTACCAGAAAAAAATATTCAGTTGGGGCGGGATCTCCTATTTCCGTGACTCAACGCCTATTACCGAATCCACATTCGAACAAGAAACCAAACCCTAACCGTCTCGTTAATTACATTTATGCCCGATATTTTTGAAGACATCCGCTGTTGCGTATGCGGCAATACAGATCATGCCAATTTCGATGTCAAATACCAAAAAGACACATTTGCAGTGGTGCAATGCCGCTCCTGCTCATTTGAATTTATTCCACCCTATTACCGTAAACGCATTGATTACCATAACTATAAAGACGAGCGCGTAGCACAGGCTGTGCGCGCCGGCAATAACTGGGTGAAAATCCAGCGGCATAAATTGCGGTACGATCTTATCAGGAAATACAAAAAGCCCGGATCCACTGTATTCGACCTTGGCGCAGGTTGGGGACATTTCATGCTCGCCGGGCAAGAATTGGGATACAATGTATATGGCATTGAAATTTCCGAACAACCTTACCTCTATTCCAAAAACGATCTCAAGCTGCCGGTTGATCACATGGATTTTTTCGATATGGACGAATCCAAAAAATTTGATGTCGTAACGATGTGGGATGTGCTGGAGCATATCGACAAAGCCGATGCTTTCGTGGAAAAATGCGCCTCGGTAACGGCACTCAACGGCTATCTTGTGTTGCAGGTGCCGCAAATCGACTCATATTTTGCAAAGAAATACAAGGACGAGTGGAAAATGATGGGGCTCGATCACGTTAATTATTTCAGCAAAAAAACCATAACCCACCTTCTCGAACGGTATGGCTACCAGGTAGAAACGATCAAGTCATCTTTCGAGATCAAACTGTTTATCATGTACACGGTTCTTCCGCTGGTCAAGCGCTTCCGCAAGAAGTCGAAAGCCACGTTACGCGAGGAAAACAGCACCATCAATGCCAGCGAACGCCAGAATTATTTCAATACGTTTACCGAAAAACCCATGTGGAAACTTAAGTTATACATCCTGGCACATAACATCATTTATAAAACGCTTTCAGCGTTACGTATCGGCGAGGAAATGATTGTGGTGGCAAAAAAGGTAAAGTAACCTGTGTATGTTTACGGGTTCAGGAACGAATCAGTTGGTAAAAATATTCATCTTCGAATTGGACGTCCGAAACCCGGTTCCAGCTTTTTTTGATACCAGATTGGCAAAACCCTAATTTTTCGAACAGATGTTTGCTCGGCAGGTTAGACGCGCCGATATTACAATAGAGTTGCTTTACGCCCATGGTTTCAAAGGCGTAGTTGCAAACACATTGGAGGGCATCGCCGGCATAGCCTTGGTTCCGGTGGTTTTCGAAGATCAGCACCCCTACCCCGATCCTGTTATGAGCTGGCTCGAAATCAAACAGATCGATCGTGCCAACTGCATCGCCGGAGTCTAAGCGGCAAACCATGAGCCTTAGTTGCTTGTTTGTATAAATATCGTGGTGAGCGGTGTCGAGGTATTGTTCCAGTACAAATTTGCTATAAGGTGTTTGTGTGTTGCTGACTTTCCATACAGTGCGATCGTTTTCGCAATCATATAAAATATCAAGATCGCTTTTTTCGAGTGCGCGTAGGTAAATATGGCCGGTCTTGATGAACATCGTTTAAAGCAATTGTGCCGTTTCTGCAGCAATCACATCGTGCAGCCGCTCTTTGGAATACATTGGTAAAACGAACTCGCCACTTGAAGCACTATCTTTTAGATTAAACGCCAGCACTTTTTCAATGTATTGATTTTGATTTAGCTTTTCCGCGATTTCGAAAAGCATTTCGTCTGGTTGGTAAGGAATGGCGTAAAATTCCTGCAGGAATAATTTTACCGGACTCAGGCAGCTGGCTTTGTTGGCTTCCACTTTCGGAAATTGCCGGATGCAAAGTTCCAATACTTCTCTCTGGTAGTCGTTGCTGAATACCGGTTGTTTAACAAGTTTTACGGCTAAGGCTTCGATTTTTTTCCGGGCAATGGTTTGCAGCAACACGTCGGCACTCAGGTTAAGTTCATGTCCTTTAATGGTTAACGAGCTATAAGCGCCGCCGATCATCAGGCCTACGTGTGGTGGAATGCGTGACGCATGCAGGATCATCATCCAGCTATTTTTACCCAATTCATGTTCGTCGAAAAGGGTTGTAAAAGGCAAGGTATAAGGGCTGGCAGCAATCATTCCGGTTACAAGGTACGGAAAAAAGAAAAAATCTAGTGAATGCTTAAACCTAATTTTTTACTGATCACGCCTTCTTTGAGTGAAAAGCTGGAGGTTCTGAAAACAGAAAGATTTAGGGCTTGTAACACATGATCGATCAGCATAACGGAGATGACCATCATATCCGCACGCATGTTCACGAGGTAAGGCATCTGGTAGCGCTCCTGCAAGGTCGATGCTTTGATCTTGTTGCTGATGTGCCGGTATTCCGGTAATGAAATATGGTATTCGGTAATGGCATCATCGACCAACGCATGGTTGAATTCGCCACCAATGAGATCCACTACCGATTCGAAAGCACCGGAAGAACCAATTAATTCGATCGGACAAAACTGTTGGGCAGCGTCAAGGAGCGGCGCAAGTTCCTTGTTCAAATACGTGTGAAAAGCCTCTATTTCATCTTCCCGTATGGGATCACAAGGTTGAAATCGTTCGAGTAACCTGGCCGCACCCAGCTTAAAACTTTTTTTCCAGAAAATGGTGTCGCGGCTGGCAAGGATGAATTCCGTGCTTCCTCCGCCAATATCCATGATTAGCGAAATACTTTCCGACATGGTCACCGCCATCCGGTTTCCATAATAGATCAATTCTGCTTCCTCGTCGCCATCGATGACTGTAATGCTAACCCCGGCCTGCTCTTTTGCTGCTTTTACAAAATCGGAGCCGTTGGATGCCGAGCGGATCGCCGAAGTCGCAAAGGCAAATTCCTTTTCTACCTGGTAATCGAGCATGTATTGTTGGTACTGCTTCAGGGCACTGATACCCCGCTGAAAAGGCGCATCGGCAATATAGCCCGAATTGATAGTGCCTTCGCCCAGTTTCACGGCAATTTTGGTATTGAACAGGCGTTTAAAACTGTTGTCGGGAAGGGTTTCGCCAATGAGCAAATTGAAAGTGTTCGTCCCCAGATCTATTACTGCAAATACCATAACGTTTCCTATGCTAAAATTATACCAACTACTGAAGCAGGTATTGGAAACGCTGTTTGAGGAATCGGCCGTTAAAACCACGTTTGCGCTTATCGGTCCCCAGGTTGGTAGAGTAAATGATCATGATCTCGTGAGAGCCTTTCTGATAGGTGCGTAACGGTGAGGTAACAAAATCGTAAGAATACGAAATTTGCAGATAATCTTTAATGGTGTAGCCCAATTGCAGTGCAATAGCGTCGTTGAAACGGAAATCCAATCCGGCCATCAATTGCTTTTTCATATGTAGCCGTAAGTTGTATTCAAATGAAAAAGGAACCGATGGTACATACACCGCCAATACGGTATTTTCAAATACAAAATCGAGGTTTTCCGCCCAATTGTAGCCTGCAGAAATGTTGTAGTGGGCCACATTTGTAAATTTCCCACTTTTACCGTTATCGCCTTTGTAGAATTCAAAAGCCGATCCGGCCACGTTATTGGCGCCTGCGCCCAGATGGAAACGGTCGTTGTAATACACAAGCCCGAAACTCAGGTCGAAATTAGACACTTTGTCGGCTGCGTATTGGTTTATGGCTTTATCCTGTTGATTACGCAAGGTAATGTCCGTTCCATCAAATCGCCGGCTCATGTAGTTTCCCTGTGCACCAAATGAAATCTCCGAATCCGGAAATTTCAGGTGGTAAGCGGCCGTCAGGCTTCCCGAAAAATTCTTAAATGGTCCGATATCATCTTTATAAATAAAACCACCGGCACCCAGTTTGCCTTTCAGCAGGCGGGAGTTGATCGCCAATGCATAGGTTTTAGGCGCGCCATCGTACCCTGTCCATTGGTTGCGGTAATTCAGCCTCACGTCGAGAAGCCGTTTTGTACCACAAAAGCCTGGATTCAGCAGGGTTTGGGCACTTCTGAATTGTGTCCACCACGGGTACTGTTGCGACCAGGAATGTAATGGGATTAACGCAACAACAAATATGAAAATAACTCTGATCAAACGTCGGTAAGGCGGGGCGAATTAGTTGATGCGCTGGCCGTTCTGGTATTTGACGATAAAGCCATTGAAGCCCTTAGCGCTTAATTCGTCACGATAGCGGATGGCATCTTCTTTTGTTTTAAAGCTACCGCATGTTACTTTATATAATCCGTTTACCTGATCGATACTCAGGTTGCTCAGTCCTGCAAATTTACTTTTGCTTGGCTGTGTGGAATATGCGCCCAATTGCACTTTATAGGTCATGCCTGCTTCGGTGGCCGATGAAGATGACGCGGAAGAAACTTTGGTAGCCGTTGTATTTTCTACAGGGGTGGATTTTACAGTTTCTACCGGCGTTGAGGCTACAGTTTCTACAGGGGTCGATTTCACGGTTTCTACAGGTGTAGATGCCACTGTTTCAACAGGCTTCGTATAAGAGGTTGTTTCAACCGGCGTGCTTTCCACCGGACTAACAGCTACAGCGTCGCCCACGCTCACGTTCATTGAATTACCTTCGACTTCTTTCTTCTCGTTATTTTCCAGGTAATAAAATTTTTGGGAAAAGGTGCCACTGGCGGCCGTACTGCTGGCCTGGAGCTTCAGAACGACAGAGAACTCAGGTTCTGAAGGAACAGAAACCCAAACAATTTTGGCGCGCTGGTTCTCAAAGGTGAAATTGCCACCTTTTACATCGCCGGCAGTGACAACATACCCGGCAGGCACATCCATTTGGTATTTGGCAAAGTTACCGACAGTTCCTTTCGCGATTTTTATTTCTGCATCAACAGATGACCCGGCACTGATAGAGGCCGGCAGGTTTGCCGTAATCGTGATTTGGGAAACAGATAACAAGGAAATGAAAAGAGAAAGGAGGGTCAGTGCTTTTTTCATAAAAGAAATCAGGGTTTAGCAATGTTAATCAACAAATATAGAAATAAAATAATATACCAAGAGCTTATTTTTCAGCATTTTACTTTTGTTGACACCTAAAAAATTAGCTTCCTGGAATTTTTCCGCTGCATTTTTTACCGTTGGTCGATAGAAAAATAGTGTTTGATCCAATGGTAAAAAAAACGTGATGAGGGCTGTCGATTCTAAACTGTTTTAATAGAGAAACAGCGGTTTTTTAACATTAGCAATACGATTTATCGGCAAAAAAGATATATTTTTGGTGTTAATAGTTTTTAAAAAATCAGACAAATATCAAAATAATTTCTATGCGTTTTATTAAAATTCTTGCTTTTGCAGCCATGTCCCTGCTAGCTACCTCTGTATTTGCACAGGAGCAAAAACCAAGATCCGATAAGGAGCTTGTGACAATGCATTATTATTCTTTCCAGGGACAAGCCTCGCCTCAACAACTTGAGTTTCTGCAACAAGAACTCAGTAACATGGAATTTGTAACCGAAGTGAAGATCGAATACAAAGCGGAGAAAAGTGCGGGACAGATAAGGCTCATCACCCGGGAAAAGGCAATAGTAAGCGAGGGTGACAAACAGTTCAACCCGGTTAATATCAAAAGAACATTTATTAATAAAGGATTTAACCCGGTAGAGTATCACCGCGAAGCCATCAGCAATAATCCTTAACCAGCCTCATCTTATTTATGAAGAATATTTACGCATTTTTATTGTTTTTACTCGCTTCTGTTCAGCTGCAGTCACAATCCGACAACTGTTCCGGCGCTGTATTATTAACTATCGGTAACTGTGTAACGGGTAGCCCGGGGGCAACCCAAAACCTTCCTGGTTGTGTAGGTAATGCTGATGACGATGCCTGGTATCGTTTTGTAGCTACCAATACATCCCATCAGATCACCGTGACCGGTTCATCGGGCTTCGACCCGGTTATCCAATTACTGTCTGGAGGAAGCTGTGGTAGCCTGACATCGCTCAACTGCGTGGATAACACGTTCATGGGAGGCACCGAAACGATTAATGCTACCGGACTTGTGGTAGGTGTTACGTATTACTTACGCATCTATGACTATTATACT
>DAIUED010000173.1:0-7099 GCA_036845295.1 Bacteroidota bacterium | reverse complement strand
ATGATAGACAGACTATCGGGTGAAGCGATCTTAAAATCGACACCACTCGACACCATGGCAAGCATGTAATTAATGATGTCGCCGGAGCTGATATCCCGGGCGCAGAAAATGATCTCATTGATCTGGTGCACCTGGATGATCTCGTCGAGCTGAGCGATATGCCCGAGACTGGGAATACCGGAATCATCCTTTTCGGTTGTATTAACAAAGGCAATGAAAGCGGCCTTCACACGCGTCTCTTTCAACAATGCTGAGACGCGTCCAAATTCGGCGGCATTACCGGCAATCGCGATGCGCTTATTTCCTTCCGGCGAAAGGCTGTATGAGCGGATCTTAAGCACATGAAGGAGTAAACGCAACAGGAAAAAGCTCAAAAATGCCCATGCGGTACCAAATAAGATGAAGGCCCTCGAAAAACGCAGGGTTTCAGGAAGCAGGGAATATCCCAATAAAATGATCACGGTTCCCATCAGTATGCCGCGCGCAATCTTCCACAACCTCACCGGCTTATCATAACCGCCATTGAAATATACCATGACGATCCAGGCCAGCGCATAAGCCGGAAAAGCGACCATCAGCAATTTCTGGGAATACACATCGACACTAAGCCCGGTTTTGTTCAGGTAAAGGTCTTTGATCACAAACAGGCCAGCCGTAAGCAAGACAAAATCGATGAGTGGCACGGTAAAAGCCTTGAAGAAACGGCTGATAAGTGCTGCCCCGGCCTTGAGAATGATAGCCAGGTTGATGAGGAAACTGAACCAGAATGTATGAGAACCACTGAAATGTTTCTTCGAAAAAATAGCCATGGCTTTGTAAAACACCAGAACATAATTAATGCTGCTGCGCTTGGTACTCTCGCCTTTATAGTGAATGATCTGCGTATGCGGAAAATAATAATTTTTGTAACCTGCCTGGGTAATACGATACGACAGGTCGATGTCCTCTCCATACATGAAAAAGGTCTCGTCGAGCAGGCCTATGCGGTCGAGCACACTTTTCCGCATGAGCATAAAGGCGCCGCTGATGACGTCGATCTCGTGCACCTCGTGTTCCGAAAGGTAGGTTAAATGGTACTTGCCAAACCGGGTTGAGCGCGGAAACAGCCTGGATAAGCCGAACATTTTATAGAAAGCCACCGCCGGGGTTGGCAATCCTCGCTTCGATTCTGGGGCAAAATTGCCCTGGCCATCGAGCATTTTCACACCCAACCCACCGGCTTCCGGATGCGCATCCATAAAGGCCACCGTTTTGGCAAAGGTATCTTCCTGCACCACCGTGTCGGGATTTAGCAGCAGGACGTATTCACCGGTAGCCAGTCTTAAGGCCTGGTTATTGGCAACCGAAAACCCGGTATTTACTTTGTTCTCGATGAGGGTGATCTGCGGAAAACGGCTTTTGATAAGAGCCACGGAGCCATCTACGGAATTATTATCGACCACAAACACTTCGCAGCGAACGTGCTGCGCCGCCTTAAGCACGGAAAAGAGGCACTGTTCGATGAAGTGCTTTACATTGTAGTTGACAATAACAACGGATAGTTTAACCACGGTTTAAAGCGCTAAAAATACCAAAATATTGCCTAACCGCAGGGATTAAAAAAAAGCGGCTGTGGGATCGAAAAAATTAGTAAATTCGCATTCCCTTTGGGTCCGGTAGCTCAGCTGGATAGAGCAGCTGCCTTCTAAGCAGCAGGCCATTGGTTCGAATCCAATCCGGATCACTAGAGAAAAAGCATCGCAATAGTGGTGCTTTTTTTTCAACCTCATTTTCATTCTGTTTCTCATTCTGACCAAATTTTCTCCAGATGCTTTTTTCTTTCAGAGCGCGAGCGGAGAATGAGGAGGGAATTACGTTAAGGAAAATCTTGATTATATTCGTCAATAAATAAGTTAGGCAACATTTTAGAAATGACGACAAACAAACTAAGAATAGGAGAAATTTATAGAACTGAATGGGACGAAAGACCATTTCGAGTTATCGGGTATGACGACATCGAGGTTTTTTATGACTGCCTTTGGCCTCATGACAATTCTTGGACATTTTCAGGCAATTTCAAAAAGAAGTGTTATTTCTATCGGACTTCGGCTCCATTGTTTATTGCTAAATCAAAACCTATTGACTTCTCGCCAATCACAGAGGAGGAACAAAAATCTTTTAGACCAGATTTACCAATTAGAGTGTGTAGAAGCAAAGAATTTAATTGGAACAATTTTAATGCACCAACTTTTGAAGGATTTAATAAACAAGCAAAGAAGTTAACCGATACAATTCAAACCGACAAGCTGGTATTAATTCCATATGGTAATAAAGGTGGTTTAAAGAAGGGAACCATTATTACAGCCGACAATTCTAAATTCTTTGAAGCTTCTGAATTGATTTGGAAAGCAAAAGAACTCCAAGAAGCTGTTAATAATCAAATAAGCAATGGCATTGGGATTTACAGATTAGGGGTTGAAAAAGGACTTCCTTCATACTACATTGGCGAATATATTGACAGTGCTGGACTATTAAAGGATTAAAAAAACGGTGCATAACACAGGGGTGACGTACAAACTTGGAGCTTTGTGCTCCGAAACCCGCCCGAACGCAAAGTCCGAAACCGTTAGCGGTCAGCTTAGGACGCCCCTAAATCAACAAACGACAGACAGAAATGGAAGCATTATTTCACCTCATATTTGAACTAACAAAAATTTCAATTTTGGGTTGCATTTATGCGACATTGACACTTTTGGCTTTTAAACTTATCGGACATTACAAGCCTGACAGTTGGCTTGACAGAGTTTCAAAGAAAAAATTACGACTTTGGTTTTTAAGTGGACTGACCATTTCTGTTGGGCTTTTCTTTTTTATGTTCACTTATTTTGGCAATCACGGACTTGGCGATAGTGCAAGAGTTCCCATTGGACATTGGCGAGCAATTCAAGAAGTAAACGGAACGCAGGCATACATCCAAGACGAAGGTCCTGTAAGTATGATAGAGATTGACAAATTCATTGTTTCGGACGACTTTGTTTATGGTTTGACAGGCAATGCAAATGAAAATTATGGCGGTAACTTTTTCGTTTACGACTTGGTAAATAATACTGTCAAGACATTCGAAAAAGAGAATGATTACATTGTATTCTTGAAAACAAAAAATCTTGACACAAGACCAGAATATAAAGATTTTAATTACTATTATGGAAAATATTGGCACGGTTGGAGATTTTGGGTTTTACCATAATTGTAACCCTCCCCAAACTCGGACTGAGTTTTAATTACATTATCAAAGATACTTTTTTTGCTCTGAACTGAAAGGCCCGGCATTTATTTACTACCCAGAAAAACCCTGATAGCCTGCGTCCGCGACGTCACATGCAGTTTCTTATAGATTTTAGCGATGTGATTCCGCACGGTATTCGGACTCACGTGCATGGCTTGCGCAATTTCCTTGTATTCTTGTCCTTCCACCAATAATTCCAACACTTCTTTCTCGCGGTCTGTCAAACTGTATTCGTCCTTGTTTACCTGTATTTCCGGTTTGACATTGAGCTTTGCCTGCATTAAGAGGTTAAGGGCTCTTCTGGCAATACTTGGCGACATCGGCGCGCCTTCTTCATTCAACAGGTTGATGATGGCTTCTTTGATTTTTTGAATGGGCTCGTCTTTCAGCAAGTAGCCATCGGCACCGGCTTTGATGGCATTGAATATTTTATCGTCCTCGTCAAATACGGTCAGCATGAGGTATTTGGAACCCGGATAGCGCTCCTTGCCTTTCTCGACTGCTTCGATGCCGTCCATCACCGGCATATCGATATCCATCAGAATAACATCCGGCTCAATGGCTTTACGGGCTTCCATCATCTTTTCCAAAAACTCCTTGCCGTTCTCTGCCGTAAAAAGAACCTGGTAGTTCTCCATGGCGTTCAGCCTTTCTTCCAGTGCAGCTCTCAGATTTTTTTTATCATCGACAATTGCGATATATGTCATCGTTTCATTTTTCATCAAAACTGCGGTTTATTGTCCAACAAAAACATAGTGCATTTATACTACCAGCGTCACCCGTGTTCCCGAAGCTGGATCTGAACGGATCTCGACGGTGATACCTGCTTCTTTCGCCCTGGCTTGCATATTTACCAGCCCGAATGTATCGCCACGTTCCGCATGAACATCAAATCCCCGGCCATCGTCGCTAATGCTGACAGAAGCGCCATCACTTCCTGATAAAACTTCGATGGTCACATTCCGGGCGCCCGAGTGCTTAAAACCGTTGTTGACTGCTTCCTGGCAGATACGGAATACATTCAGCCCCACCGCCGACTTCAGGCGCAACTGGCTCTCGATGCTTTCCTTAAAGACTAGCCTCACCGGTGTGTTTTTAAACATTCCGCGGGCGTAAACTTTCAGCTTGTCCGACAAATCCTGGATTGTAATGAACTCGTCATTCAGAGCCCAAATGGTTTCCCGCAAATTTCCGATAACCGTTCTCACCGATTCACCAATACTTTTCGAGAGTTCTGCCCGGCGTGTCTTATCATCGTCTTCAATCCCATCAAGCGAATACAATACAAATGATAACTGACCGCCAACGTTATCATGCAAATCGCGTGAAATACGCTCTTTCTCTCTCTGAATCGATTCGGAAGCGATCCGTTTGATCGACTCCTCTTTCAACTGAGACTCCAGGCGCAACTTGTCGGCTGCCTGTTTGCGCGATCTCAATATCAGCACAGCCAGCGACACAACAAATACCGATACAACAACGGCTATGATCAGGTACAAACGCTGGCGCTGGATCTCGAGCGACTGATTAGTTGATACTTCGTTCAAGAGTGCGATCTCTTTTTCTTTTTCTTTGGTTTGGTAGGAAGCAATCAGGGCTTCCGTCATTAGATTATTGCGCGCACGCTGAAAAGAATCTTTCAGCGCCGTATGTTTCTGAACAAAGTAAAAAGCAGAATCATACTGACTCTGTACTGATTTGATGATGCTGAGATAGTCGTACGACTCATAGCGCTGCCTCACATTTTTACTCAGGTAGGAAATCGCAATCGCTTTTCGGATATAGTTTTCTGCTTCCGCCATTTTATCCAAATCGGCGTAACATTCTCCGATAAAATTATAGGTAAAGCCTAATTCCCATTTTTCTCCGATTTCCTCGCGGATGGTTGCCGATTTCAATAAGTACTCGAGCGCCTTGCCGTAATCGTCTGTTCTCAGGTAGATCACACCGATATCATTGAGCGTAAATGCCACATCGTATTTGCTACCTGATTTTAAGGCTACAGCATAGGATTTATGGTGGTAATAGAACGCACTGTCCCATTCCTGAAGGTTTCTGAAGGCAATGCCAAGATTGGTATATACGCGGGTTAACTGACTCAGATTTTGGTTCTTTTCGGCAATCCGCATCGCCTTTCTGTAAAGCTGCCTGGCCTCGTCAAATTTCTTCTCCCCGATAAGACTTAAACCCAAAAAATTGTAGGTATCAAAAAGCAACTTCGGATCCTGTGATGCTTCGGCAAGCGACAACGACTTAAGAGCCGCCTCACCTGACAGCTCAAAATTGTTGGTACGACTATAAAGATGCGCTAATGTCTGATAGGCCTCACATACCCTTTTTAGTTGCTTAACAGAATCTAATAAAGCGATAGCCTCGAGAGCCATTGAAATACCGTTGGCATAGTTATCCTGTTTTTTCACCAGTAAAGCTTTGGCAAGTGCAGCATAGCCCACAAGCGTTTTGTTATGCAATTCTTCGCCATAGCGCCTCATTTCGCCCGATAACGAATCTGCCAGCGGTTCATTTGTCTGCATCACACGGGCTAGAAAAAAATACAGGCTATCGGCTTTGGTATCCGCCCCGAGCGAGGAATTCCGGATTTCGATAAACGCGGCGCGGTCGTTTGCCTGCTGGGCGTTTAAGCAGATTACGCCCGTTAGAAAAGAAAGAACATACACCAGTCTTTTTAGCATAAAGGATAGTTTTCAGCATATTAAAGATAAATAATAAAGCGTAAAAAAAGTTCAGGGCCATGTAGTACATCTGTACTATTTTACAAAAAGCAGGTATTTATGACTTTTGAAAAAAACTAAAAGCCATGAAAAAACAACTACTCAAAATCACAGCAATAGCCGCGCTGGCAGGCTCCACTACTCCATCATTTTCTCAAACCTGGGATTCGATACTGACAGGTGTCAATAAAGTCATTTCCGCGACTAAATATCCCGATTGTAATGAAATAGTGGTATTAAGTAACGGTGACATCCTCGCGGCCACGCTTTCCGGTGTTTACAAATCGGCCGACAAAGGAAGCTCCTGGACGAAAAAACCAATTCCGGGTCCTACTACAAGTTTTGTCGGCGACTCTTATATCGGCATAAAAAAAGTAAACGCCAACAGGCTTATGGCTCTTGGCATGGGCGGCACCCTCGGAAACTCCATCTCCAAGTCTGATGATGGAGGCAATTCCTGGACCGCTTCTCTTTCGGGAATTGTTGGAAATGCTATTGTAGAAGAGCTATCGGTTGCTCCCAATGGAAATATTTTTATTGCAACCAGGGTTGGTGTCTCCAGTCCAAAGGTCTATGTATCGACCGACAACGGTGATAGCTGGACTCCAAAAGCCACGGGCTTTCCAAGCAACATTGCCCTGTGGAGCGTTTTGGCGGTGGACAATACCACCATTCTGGCAGGCGGCAACAACGGCATTTACCGATCGACCGATGCCGGCGACAACTGGACGCTCGTACACGGAACGGGAACCGGCTATGTTGTGAGCCTGAAAAAAAATAGTTCCGGCGTCATCTATGCCGGTTTGGCATCTGGCAACATCAGGAAATCTGCCGACAACGGCACTACCTGGACAAACACAACGATCGGCGGAAACAACTACGACATTGAATTCGACAGCAACAACAACATCTATGTGTGCACTTACAACACCGGTATTTCCAAATACAACAGTGCGGAAGTTTTGCAAGCGACAATTGCCAATAGCAGTAACGGCATGCAAAACACCCGGCTGAACGACCTGGCCATTGACGAAACCGGTGCCACGCCTGTGCTATATGCCTCTTGCGTAGGAAACAGCTCTGTTGGAGGCGCGATGTACCG
>DAIUED010000172.1:0-7135 GCA_036845295.1 Bacteroidota bacterium | reverse complement strand
TAAATGCTGCCAAAGCAACAGTTAATGTTGTAAAGATTTTCTTCATGTTGACCAGTTTAGTTTTAATTTTGTTAAGTATCGTTAAATACCTAGGGGACTAAATTAGGACAATTTTTATTCAAATCAAAGTTTTTGAACTTTTTTTTGTTAAAAACCCTGTGTATGATTTTCTGTCAAAATTGATGAAAAAAACAAAAAATAAAGCTAATATCCCGATTTATTGTCAATTTTGTAACCGTGAACCCGGCAATATTACCGTTTGGTAAAATTCAGGGGATTTGGCACCCGGTTTTGCGGGAATTTTATAGTTATGATCGCATCCATTTTTCATAAGGGCAAGGACTACAAGATCGACCTCTATCAGCCCATCGACATTTCAATGCCACTAAGCAACCGGCCCGACAGTGCCAGTGCCTGGTATGTTAGCCCCATGAAACTGGAACCTGTGAAGAACGGAGCCTGGATCGGAGACGTGAGCCAGGGTGGTTCCGTCAATTTCCGCGACATTACCTTTAACCCGCATGGTAATGGCACTCATACCGAATGTGTAGGCCACATCAGCAAGGAATGGATAAGCCTCAACAACTGCCTGAAACGATTCATGTTTGTAGCCGAACTGGTGACGGTATTGCCTAAACAGCTTGCCAACGGCGATTTTGTTATTACACGTGATCATCTGGAAAGTGCCCTCGAAGGAAAAAAGCCAGAAGCGCTCGTTATACGCACCCTTTCCAATGGGCTCAACAAGCTCAGCATGCAATATTCCAATACCAATCCGCCGTATGTGTTGGAGGAAGCCATCCTCTACCTTAACGACATTGGCGTGGAACACCTGCTGATCGATATGCCAAGCATCGACCGGGAGATGGATGAAGGAAAACTCCTGGCGCACCACGCGTTCTGGCAGTACCCAAACAATATACAACTGCATAAAACCATCACAGAACTGATTTATGTTGGCAACGACGTGATAGACGGCACGTACATCCTGAACTTGCAGATTGCGAGTTTCGAAAACGATGCCAGCCCGAGTAAACCCCTCCTTTACAAGTTGTTTTAAGAAAAAGATACATGAACAATAGATCAACGGCCTGAAGGGTAAAACTATCCACGCACCACAACAGATATTACACAAAAGACAGCGGACAGAAAACCACATGAAATTATACCTTCCTTACAGCGATAGCCTTACCGAATACAAACGCTTTAAAACGCACGAGGTGATGTGCGGCAGCATAGGCATTGGGGGCAACAACCCGATACGCCTGCAAAGTATGACTACAACCGATACCATGGACACAAAAGCCACGGTCGCACAAAGTATCCGCATGATCGAAGCGGGTTGCGAACTGGTGAGGATCACCGCTCCCAGCATCAACGAAGCCAAAAATCTTGAAAACATAAAAAAAGAGCTGGTGGCTGCAGGCTATCAGACGCCTTTGGTGGCCGACATCCACTTTACACCGAATGCCGCCGAATACGCCGCGCGCATTATCGAGAAAGTACGTGTGAATCCGGGTAACTACGCCGATAAGAAAAAATTTGAAGACATAGACTATACCGATGCCGCTTATGAGCAGGAGCTTGAGCGCATCCGACAACGGTTTTCGCCACTGGTAAAGATCTGCAAGGAATATGGCACTGCCATGCGCATTGGCACCAACCACGGCTCGTTAAGTGATCGTATCATGAGCCGTTATGGCGACACACCATTGGGTATGGTGGAATCGGCTTTTGAGTTTCTCCGTATTTGCGAGGATTTGAATTACCACAACATCGTCATTTCCATGAAAGCCAGCAACACGCAGGTAATGGTGCAAGCCTACCGCCTGCTGGTGCAGAAAATGATGGAAAGCGGACGCAGTTATCCGCTACATCTTGGTGTAACCGAGGCTGGTGATGGCGAAGACGGACGGATCAAATCGGCAGTAGGCATTGGCACCTTGCTCGAAGACGGACTGGGCGACACCGTAAGGGTTTCGCTTACCGAAGAACCGGAATTTGAAATACCGGTGGCCAAAGCACTCGTGGACCGTTATTCAAAAAGAAATCCGCACGATGCCATAGCGCCACTGAAAGAAGAAAATGGAAAGCTCGAGCTGCCTTATGATCCATACACGTATGCGCGTCGCCATAGTACTCCGGTAATTAATACCGGTGGCCATCACGTACCACGCGTGGTAGGCGATTTGAGTGAACGCGGGCAAATTACCCAGGCGGCGCTTTTCCCATTCGGGTATCACTATTCGGTGCCGCTCGACAAATGGAACATCGGCGACCTCGCTTGCGACTTTATTTATGTCGGCAATCAACGCATTGAATTCGAAATACCGGGTACCCTGGGCATTATCTACAACTCCGACACCTGGCTCGACATCGAACGTCCGGTAAGACAATACCCATTGTTTTTCGGCGACGAATACCTTCGTAGCGAAAAAGTGCACCCCGAACTGAATTTTGTAGCCATCACCAAGCACATTCTCACCACGGAATTTTTAGACGAGATCAAGAGGAATGGCAATGTGGTATTGGTGGCCGAGACCTTGAACAAACATGCCATGCCAGAGCTGCGACGGATGTTCGTAACACTTGCCGAACATGGCGTTTCGCTTCCGGTAATTGTGCAACGCGCATACAACGATATCAGCGAACAGGACTTTCAATTGGGTGCATCGGCCGAAACAGGCGCGTTGCTGCTCGACGGGCTGGGCGACGGCATCTGGTTAAAACCAGGAAACAGCGCACCTCCGCAGGTAGCCAACTCCACGGCATTTGGCATCTTACAGGCTACACGCACGCGCATTAGCAAAACAGAATATATTTCGTGTCCGAGTTGCGGCCGCACGCTGTTTGATCTGCAGGAAACCACGCAAAAAATCAGGGAACGCACCGATCACCTGAAAGGCATTAAAATAGGCATTATGGGCTGCATTGTAAATGGCCCGGGCGAAATGGCCGATGCCGATTATGGCTACGTGGGTGTAGGTGTGGATAAAATATCGCTGTACAAAGGGCGCGAAGTAGTAAAGAAAAATGTACCGAGTGCCAATGCGGTGGATGAACTGATTGAGTTGATCAGGGAACACGGTGATTGGGTGGAAAAACAATAACGCAATTGGAAACCGTTAAGGCTAAGCGAACGATATCCATAACCCCTAACGGCTTATGCGTCTGCGCAACCGGTGTTTCGTCCTGTGCCAACACCGTAAAACGGATGATTGCATTTACGCTGACCCTTGGCAACCGGCAAACGAAACAGGGTTTGACACAACGCCCTGACGTTGACTATTAACCTTCAAGCTAATTTAACTTTGTATAGCCCGACACGCGATCATTCTTTTACTTCCGTTTTTTTAAGCTGGCTGAACTTCACACCAACAAACGATCAGTCGGACCTGATTGCCATGCTTTCTGATTTCATGGCAAGTCAAAATGAGCGCGAAATCATGGTGATAAAGGGCTATGCCGGTACCGGAAAAACAAACATGATTGCCGCGCTTTCGAAAACGCTCCCGAGTTTTAAATGGCGCAGCGTCTTACTGGCACCAACAGGCCGGGCTGCAAAGGTGTTATCGAACTATGCACAAAAGCCTGCGTTTACGATCCATAAAAAAATTTTCAGAAAGATGCCAACCCACGATGGCGGCGTGAGTTTTACCCTGGGCGAAAACTTACACCGACACACGGTGTTTATTGTTGATGAGGCGTCTATGATCGGAATGGACAATCCGGATTCGGGATCGGTTTACGGTAGTTTACTGGAAAGCCTGTTTGAATATGTTTTTCAGGGTGATAATTGCAAACTGATCCTGGTAGGCGACACGGCGCAATTGCCACCGGTAGGAAGCGCTGAAAGTCCGGCGCTGAACATCGACTACCTGAAAGCCTCGTATAGCCTGGAGATCAGGCACCTTGAACTAAAACAAGTAGCCAGGCAGCAAGACGCGAGTGGCATCCTGAAAAACGCCACACACCTGCGCGAATGCATTGCGCAGGAGAGTGAAGATTTTCCGAAACTACATACCTATCCCGATGTGGTACGCCTGAATGGCGACGAGCTGGAGGACGCTCTGAACAACGCCTACAGCAAGTACGGCTACAACGATGTACTGATTGTGACACGCAGCAACAAGCGCGCCAACTTGTTTAACCAGGCGGTACGCAGCCGCATCCGGTATATGGACGACGACTTATGCGGAGGCGATTTAATGATGGTGGTAAAGAACAATTATTTCTGGCTCGACGATAAATCGGAAGCGGGCTTTATTGCCAATGGCGACAGCATGCAGATCAAAAAGATCACAAACCGGCGTGAGCTATACGGCTTTCAGTTTGCCGAATGCGTGGTAGAACTTTGCGACTACCAAAATGCGCCCGAAATTACGCTTAACTTACTTCTCGACTCGATCAGCAGCGATGCTCCGGCCCTCAGTAAAGAGCAGCAACAGGCTTTGTTTGAGAACGTGATGGAAGATGTGGCGGATGTTCCTATCAAGGCTTCGCGCATGGCCTACCTCCGTAACAGCCCATACTTTAACGCCTTGCAAGTGAAATTCAACTATGCTGTTACTTGCCACAAAGCCCAGGGCGGACAATGGCCCTGCGTGTTCATCGACCAGGGTTATTTAACCAAAGAAATGCTGAATGTGGAATTCATTCGCTGGCTTTATACGGCATTTACACGCTCAACGGAAAAGGTTTACCTGATGAATTTTTCGGACGACTTTTTTGATTGATCAATTAATGAACATTGCTGTTTTGGGCGTATCCTTTCGCCAGCCAACAAAAGGCCGGCCAGGCGAAAGGCCGGGCTTTCGGCGCTGCGCGGCAGCTTGCCTTAATCCCTTACGCGGGTTCAATTTCCAACTACCGGCTCCTGCGTACTTTAATAGCGAACCCGGCAATACGTTGAAAACACGGGATTGTACCGGGCACCTTTTAACCGACACACAAACCTGAATTTTTTATGGAGATAAAAGCCCTAGCCCCGATGGCAGCGACATCCTTTGGGTAGGCCATGAGCCTGCCCAAAGATAGAGCGAACAGCGGGAAAAAGCTCCAAATATTAACGGGCCAATCCGGTCAAAATTACTTATATTCGCAGGATTAAATTTGAAATTAAGAATGACAACTCTCACCAAGAAAATACAGATGGTTGACCTGAAAGGTCAGTACGAAAAAATTAAAACGGAAGTGGACGCGGGCATACAGGATGTGATCAACAACACTGCTTTTATTAATGGCCCCGCTGTAAAAGAGTTTCAGGCCGATCTGGAAAAATACCTTGGTGTGAAGCATGTAATTCCGTGCGCCAACGGAACGGATGCCTTGCAGATAGCCATGATGGCCCTGGGCCTGAAGCCGGGCGACGAGGTGATTACCGCCAGTTTTACGTATGTAGCTACCGCGGAAGTAATTGGCCTGCTTGGCCTCACACCTGTGTTGGTGGATGTGTATCCAGATACGTTTGACATCGATGTAGAAGCGATTGAAAAAGCCATTACACCAAAAACGAAAGCAATTGTTCCGGTTCATTTGTTCGGACAGTGTGCAGACATGGAACGGATCATGGCCGTTGCCAAAAAACATAACCTTTATGTGATCGAAGATGTAGCACAGGCTATTGGTGCTGACTACACGTTTTCTGACGGCCGAAAAGCAAAAGCGGGTACCATCGGCACCGTTGGTTGCACCTCGTTTTTCCCGAGTAAAAATTTAGGTTGCTATGGCGACGGTGGTGCCATGTACACCAACGACGATGCCCTGGCAAAACAACTACGCATGGTAGCGCACCATGGACAAAGCGTGCAATATGTGCACGATGTGCTGGGTGTGAACTCGCGCCTGGACACAATACAGGCAGTAGTATTGAAAGCAAAGCTGAAACACCTCGACGAATACGCAGCAGCACGCAACATGGCAGCGGATTATTACGACAAGGCTTTAGCCAATCATCCCAAGATCAAAACGCCGGTGCGTGCTAAAAACACGAACCATGTCTTTCACCAATACACCTTGCAACTGAAGGGTGTTGACCGCAGTAAGCTACGTGAGCAGCTGGCCGAACGTGGCATCCCTGCGATGATCTACTACCCGATTCCGTTGCATGAACAAAACGCTTTTAAAAGCGATCGTTTCAAAAAAGGTGACTTTCCGGTAACAGAACAACTTTGTGCCACAGTTCTTTCGCTGCCAATGCACACGGAAATGGACGAAGACACTTTAAAATATATCACTGACAATCTCATAGAATTAGTTGGATAGAACAACCGGCACGTGTTTTGCAACGCCTGCTGGTTCTCTCCCAAAAAAACAACTAAGCGCTTAAATTATATATGAAAATAGCAATTGTAGGAACAGGTTATGTAGGGCTGGTAACTGGCACCTGCTTTAGTGAAGTTGGTGTGAATGTAACGTGTGTGGATATCGATCAGAAAAAGATCGACAACCTGAACAACGGTATTTTACCGATTTACGAACCGGGCCTTGATGAAATGGTGACACGCAACGTGCAGAAAAAACGCCTGCATTTTTCAACCTCGTTGAAAGACGGCATTGCAGATACGCAAGTGGTGTTTATTGCGGTGGGCACACCTCCCGATGAAGACGGCTCGGCCGACCTGAAATATGTACTTGCTGTAGCTGCCGGCATTGGCGAGCACATGCAGCAGCCGATGGTAGTGGTTACAAAAAGTACCGTGCCGGTGAGCACTGCCGAAAAGGTGAGAAAAGCGGTACAGGAGCAACTCGACAAACGCGGCTCAACGCTCGACTTTTATGTGGCTTCAAACCCTGAGTTTCTGAAAGAAGGCGCAGCCATCGAAGACTTTATGAAACCCGACCGCATTGTGGTTGGTGTTGACAGGCCCGAAGCGGAAGAGCTGATGCGTAAGCTGTACAAACCTTTCCTGATGAACGGCCACCCGATTTACTTCATGGACATTCCGTCGGCAGAGATGACCAAATATGCCGCCAATGCGATGCTGGCCACCAAGATCAGTTTCATGAACGATATTGCTAACCTGTGCGAGATCATGGGTGCGGATGTGAACATGGTGCGTAAAGGGATCGGCAGCGATGCTCGCATCGGCACGAAGTTCATTTATCCGGGTGTAGGCTACGGCGGCAGTTGCTT
>DAIUED010000171.1:0-7177 GCA_036845295.1 Bacteroidota bacterium | reverse complement strand
AAGGAAATTGAAAAAGGCGAGTTTCGCGAAGACTTGTTTCACCGCCTGAGTGTGATCCCAATCAATGTGCCTTCGCTCAACGAACGCAAGGAAGATATTCCACTATTGGCCGAGCATTTCATAAACCTTGTGTGCACCGACTACGGCATGCCCCTGAAAACGATTACCAAAGCGGCCGTGGCCGAATTGCAGAAAAAGGATTGGACGGGCAACATCCGTGAATTCAGGAATGTGATCGAGCGCCTAATCATTCTGTGCGGAAAAGAAATCACGGATAAAGACGTTAAACAATTTGCGTAAGTGCAGCCCATGAATAGAACGACCGAGGCAGACTCGAACTACGATAACCTGGAACAAATGAGTGTCCGGGATCTGCTTGAACACATGAATCAGGAAGACCGCTCGGTGCCATTGGCTGTTGCCGGCGCAATTCCGCAGATTGAAAAGCTGGTGACTGTAGTTGCAGACAAAATGCAGCACGGCGGACGGCTTTTTTACCTGGGAGCCGGCACAAGCGGTCGCTTGGGCATACTCGATGCCAGCGAATGTCCGCCAACGTATGGGATAGAACATGGCCGCGTGGTGGGGCTTATTGCAGGCGGCGACGGTGCTATCCGTAAAGCGGTTGAGTTTGCAGAAGATGATCTTAGCCAGGGCTGGGAAGACCTCAAAGCCTATGGGATAAATGAACAGGACGTGGTGGTAGGGATTGCGGCTTCAGGAACCACACCATACGTGATTGGTGCATTGGAGGCCTGCAATACTAACCGGATACAAACCGGTTGCATCGTATGCAATGCCGGATCGCCGGTAGCTGCTGTGGCTGCATTTCCGGTAGAAGTTGTGGTGGGTCCTGAATTCGTAACTGGTTCAACACGAATGAAATCGGGCACGGCACAAAAACTGGTGCTTAATATGCTTTCCACGTCTGTGATGATCAAACTCGGGCGCGTGAAAGGAAATAAAATGATAGACATGGCGCTGAGCAACAACAAGCTCGTTGACCGGGGCACGCGCATGATCATGAAAAATACCGGCCTCGGAGACTATGAAGCCGCCAAAGCCCTGCTGCTGGAGCACGGCAGTGTGCGCAAAGCGACCGAGGCATTTGGGAAATAAGGATCTTTAAATTTGAGCTTAGCTGGTGGTTTCGAGAGTCTCAACCACCAGTCCTTGGCTGAGGCTCTCGAAGTTAACGATAAGAATGATGTCCCAACCCAATAACCCCTTACACGGAAAAACCCTGGAGATGATCCTCGAAGAGCTGTTGCTGCGCTACCGCTGGGAAGGGCTCGCCTATCACATCGACATCAATTGCTTCAAGGAAAACCCAAGCATCAAATCAAGTCTTAAATTCCTGAGACGTACACCCTGGGCACGTAAAAAGGTAGAAGAACTTTATCTGCAGATGATAGAGGCCAGCCGTTAAATTCTGTGTAAATTAGCAGTTGGGCTATTATAAAGTGAAACAGGTTTTTCATATCGATCAATTTATTGAGGGCATCCGATCCGCTAATATCGCTTACGTTAGTAAAGCCATCACATTGGTCGAATCCACCCGGCCAGACCATCAGGAACAAGCCCGGCAAATTGTCAATGCCCTAATACCTCATAGCGGCCGCTCGTTCCGTTTGGGAATCACCGGTGTGCCGGGAGTTGGTAAAAGCACATTCATCGAGCGTTTTGGCTTAGAAGTGATTGCGCGCGGACACAAGTTGGCAGTGCTTGCCATAGACCCGAGCAGCCAGATCAGCAAAGGCAGCATTCTTGGCGATAAAACACGCATGGAGCAACTCTCTATTCATCCCAGCGCTTTCATCCGTCCTTCGCCAAGTTCCGGCAGCCTCGGCGGCGTGACCCGCAAAACTAAGGAAAGCATCATCATCTGCGAAGCGGCCGGCTACGATTACATTCTTGTTGAGACTGTTGGCGTAGGGCAGAGCGAAACAGCCGTTCATCAACTCACCGATTTTTTCCTGTTGCTAATGCTGGCCGGAGCCGGCGACGAATTACAAGGGATCAAACGAGGTATCATGGAAATGGCCGATGGATTGGTGATTACGAAGGCTGATGGTGCCAACACGGATAAGGCCCGCGCTGCCCGTGCTGAATACGCAAGAGCCATGCATCTCTTTCCACCGTCGGAAAGTGCCTGGATCCCACAGGTGCTTACCTGCTCCAGTACCGAGAACCAGGGCATTGCCGGAGTGTACGATATGATCGATCAATACAGGCGGCACGCAACAGCTAATGGTTTTTTTGAGACCCGCAGAAACCGCCAGTCGGTACAATGGCTTCACCAAACCATTCACGACCTGCTGATCGACCGTTTCTATGGCGATCCGGCAGTGAAACAGGAAATAGAGCGGATTGAAGCCGGGCTGAAAGAAAACGCGCTCGATCCGTATCAGGCGGCATTAGATCTGTTCAAAAAAATACATTCCTAAATTACATTTATTAACACCCGCATTGCTGAAATTGGTAGTATCTTTATAGGATGTCTTTTCAGCTCATTTCCGAATTTCAGCCCACGGGCGACCAACCGACAGCGATCCAGCAATTGGTAGATGGTATAAATTCCGACACCAAACACCAGGTACTTTTGGGGGTGACCGGATCCGGTAAAACCTTTACCGCAGCCAATGTGATCCAAAAGGTCAATAAACCAACGCTGATCCTGAGCCACAACAAAACCCTGGCAGCCCAGCTTTACAGTGAATTCAAGCAATTCTTTCCGAACAATGCTGTGGAGTACTTCGTGAGTTATTACGATTACTACCAACCCGAAGCCTATTTGCCTACCACCGGTACTTATATCGAAAAAGATCTCCAGATCAACGATGAGATCGAAAAACTGAGGATCAGCGCGTCCTCGGCGCTGCTATCCGGCAGGCGCGATGTCATCGTCATTTGCTCCGTTTCCTGTATTTATGGCATCGGAAACCCAACGGACTTCCGTAAGAATATTATTTCCCTGCACAAAGGACAGGTGATATCGAGGAACAAATTGCTCCACATGTTGGTAGCAGCACTCTATTCGAGAACGACCGCCGATTTCAACCGGAGTACGTTTCGGGTGAAAGGCGACACGGTGGATGTTAACCTCTCGTATGCAGACTACAGTGTACGGGTGAGTTTTTTTGGTGATGAAGTGGAAAGTATCGAAACGTTTGATACAAGCTCAGGGACGGTAATTCAGAAATTCGAGGCATTCAATATCTATCCTGCCAACATCTTCGTGACGGCGCCCGGTACCATTGAAAAGGCCATGCAACAGATCCAGGAAGACCTGGAAAAGCACATTGCTTTTTTTAAATCACAGGGTAAAGAACTGGAGGCCAAACGCATTGAAGAGCGTGTAAACTATGACCTGGAGATGATGCGCGAACTCGGCTATTGTAGTGGTATCGAAAATTACTCACGCTACATGGACGGCCGTTTACCGGGAACACGTCCATTTTGCCTCATGGACTATTTCCCGTCGGATTATTTACTGATGATCGATGAAAGCCATGTAACGATCCCACAAATCGGAGCCATGTTTGGAGGCGATTTGTCGCGGAAGCAGAACCTGGTGGAGTATGGTTTCCGGTTGCCTGCCGCACTGGACAATCGCCCGTTGAAGTTCGAGGAATTTGAGGCGCTTACCAACCAGGTGATCTACATTTCAGCGACACCTGCTGAATATGAATTGGAAAAGGCAGAAGGTGTTATGGTTGAGCAATTGATACGCCCGACAGGCATTCTTGATCCGCTCATAGAGGTGAGGCCGGTTGGTAACCAGGTAGATGATTTGCTGGACGAGATCCACAAAGTAGTGGAACGCGATGAGCGTGTCTTAGTAACGACGCTCACCAAGCGCATGGCAGAAGAGCTGACAAAGTACATGGCAAAGCTGGGTATTCGGTGCCGCTATATCCACAGTGAGGTGGACACGCTCGATAGGATCGAGATCCTCAGACAACTGCGTGTAGGGATGTTTGATGTATTGATAGGTATCAACCTGTTGCGGGAAGGCCTCGATTTGCCGGAAGTGTCGTTGGTCGCCATCCTGGATGCCGATAAAGAAGGGTTTCTGCGAAACGTGCGCAGCCTTGTGCAGACTGTAGGGCGCGCGGCGCGTAACGTGAATGGCCGTGTGATCATGTATGCCGATAAGATGACGGATAGCATGAAGCAAACGATAGATGAAACGCAACGGCGCCGGCAAAAACAAATCGAATACAATTACAAACATGGGGTGACGCCAAAACAAGCTGGCAAAAAAATGTTGCTCCAACCAAATTCAGGTGTAGAAGTTACCGTAGATGGTAAATTGGTGAAAGCCTATGTAGAACCTGAAGAGATCAGTTATGCCGCCGATCCGGTAACGCAATACATGAGCGCCGATGAACTCAAAAAGCAGATAGCCAAACTCAAAACGGCCATGCTGAAAGCCTCCAAAGAAATGGATTTTATGGAAGCGGCTCGCCTGCGTGATGAAATGTACGGACTTGAAAAACTGCTGGCCGAAAAATAAGTAACACGTCAACAAGTAGTGAATCGCATGCGAAATATAAAAAGGCTGCCGAAAAAATGCCTGATCGCCTTAGCCTTTCTGCTATCCTTAAGCTCCGCATGTGTGGGCGCAGGGAGGCCGATGGCATTGGTGCTGCAAAAACATGGTGTGCAGGCGCCAGACTGGGTCGAGGTAAAAACCGAATTTTACCGCCTTATCAACGAACTGCGTGCCCAGCGACGTCTAACACTCCTGAGCCCGGATGATGCGGCTCTCGACTCGGCGGCCTTTGACCAGGCAAGGTACATGTTGAAGCGAAAACAGGTAACACACGACCAAAACAGCCGTAAAAAAGCAACGCCGTTCAAACGGGTTCAACTGTACGGCGGGCATTTTAACATCGTCGGCGAAAATTGCATCCTTATTTTCATTGATACGCCAATGGCCGTTAAAAAGAACGGGAAAACCGTGGTTGTTTCTACGAACAAAGAGATCGCAGCAGCGCTATTCGCCGGTTGGAAAGCGTCACCAAAGCACTATAAGAATATGCTAACTAAAGAATACCAGCTTTCAGGCCTTGGCTTTGCTTACGACCAGGAAAGCGGGCAATTTTATTCCGCGGAAGTATTCGGCGGAAATTTCAGTCGCTAACACTACATGAAAGTTGCTTCTAACAAATTATCAGATTTATACCGTTTTTATGTCTCGGCCTTGTCTGCTACATACGAAACCGGAGAACTCCAGGCTATCTTTGAACTAGTGTGTGAAAAATACCTTGGGTTTTCCAAAATGGAACTCCGGCAAAAAATGCACGAACCGGTAAACCAATCGGATCTGTTAAAGATTTACGACGCTGGCAAAGCGCTGGCCACGGGCATGCCAGTGCAGCAGGTCTTAAAAGAAGCGTTTTTTTATGATGCCTGGTTTGATATAACGCCCGATGTACTTATTCCAAGGCCTGAAACTGAAGAATTGGTGGACCTGGTACTGAAAACCGATCTTTCGGGATATAATCCATTGACGATTCTCGACATCGGTACAGGATCGGGCTGTATTCCGGTAACCTTGAAAAAACACCTGCCCGCTGCCCGGGTGAGCGCAGTTGATGTGTCGGAAAAGGCATTGCAGCTTGCGCGGCACAATGCCGCCAAACATGGCGCTGACGTCCACTTTGTGAAACAGGACATCCTGGCAAATGACGCGGCATCGGCGCTGTCTGCGCCATTCTCGCTGATCGTGAGTAATCCGCCGTATATTGCTTTGCAAGAGGCCAGCCTCATGGAGGCGCGCGTGCTACAACACGAGCCGCACCTGGCCTTATTTGTTGAAGGGCCGGATCCGATTATTTTTTACAAACGGATCATCGATCTGTGCGGGCAGTCACTGGCGCCGGGTGGCTACTTGTTTTTTGAACTGAATCCGCTTTTTGCTTTTGACGTAAAAAACTATGCAAACAGCGTTAATTTATTTAATTTTGCCCTGCTCATGCCTGATATGAGTGGCAAAGACAGGTTCCTTAAAGCCCAGAAGATATGATCCGTTCAATTGTTTTTTTCCTTTTTGTGTCGTCGCTCGGTTGGGCGCAGGAAAAGCCGGAAACGACAGTTGACGTAGCAGCCAGGCCAAAAGGCGGCAAAGAAGATGTCGAGTTTGTATTTCGCTCTCAGGTAATTTATCCGGAAGCACTTTTGAAGCAGAAAATAGCCCAGGATGTTGCCATCTATTTTACGGTGACCGCAACCGGTGAAGTACGTGATGTGAACTTTCGCCAGACGTATGAAACTGCTTTTCAGGCTGAGGCCCGGCGTTTGCTGCGGTATGTAGTATTCGAACCGGCGAAAATAGGAACGAAGCCGGTAGAAAGCACGTCGTTTTTGGTGTTTAGCTTCGATCCGGACAAATACCGAAAATTCACCAAAATGCGCGGTTTCACGATTCCCAAAGACCAGGCACTTTACGATACCACTTTTGTTATTTACGAACGGGCCGATAAATCGCCACAATACGAAAAAGGCGACGACGCATTACCTGAATTCATCTTATCGAACCTCGAATACCCTGACCTGGCTATCCGGCAAAATATCCAGGGGACAGTGGTTGTAAGTTTTGTGGTGGAACCCAATGGAACCGTGAGCAATATGGTAGCCGAGAAAGAATTTAGCCAATTGTGCACAGCTGAGGCTTTCCGCATCATGCGGCAGACCCGTTGGAAACCAGCGGAAAAAGACGGCAAAAAAGTGCGCTACCAATCTAAATACCCGATCATTTTTAACCTGAACAATATTAACAAAGATAACTCCATGAGCGAACAACGTTGAATGCAGGCTTATTGCCGCTAACGCCTGTTCGCCAACCTAATTTCTGATGAATACGCATTTCGTTTCCCCACAACAACCGATCAGTCTGGAAGACATTCGTCGCATTTTGGATACCAATATGGTACTCGGACTTTCCGACGCAGCTAAGCAGCAGATAGTGGCCTGCCGCCAATACCTCGATCGTAAAATGGCCTCGCAAAAAGAGCCTATTTATGGTATTAACACCGGCTTTGGCTCACTTTGCAACGTGATTATTCCCGACGACGAGCTTGGTCAACTTCAAACCAATCTGGTTATGTCGCATGCTTGCGGCATGGGCGACGAAGTGCCGGTTGAAATTGTGAGGATTATGCTCATACTC
>DAIUED010000170.1:4023-7188 GCA_036845295.1 Bacteroidota bacterium | reverse complement strand
CACCAGCCACGCTGGTATCGGGACTCAGCGTTTCGGTAGAGGCCACAGTTGCCGCACTAGGAGTGTTTGACGCAGCTGTACTTCCGCCTGCGCAGGTTGCCGAACCTTGTAGAGTGAATTCAAAATCTTCAGCAGGTGGGAATACGCACTGCGATTCAGTACAGGCCTGGTATTCCGATTTGCCTTTGATCGTGACGTTTTTATCCGTTTTTAATTTGATGCGTTGCGTAAACACAGCGGTTTTTGAAAAGTATTCTACATCCACGTCAAAAACTTTGTCGTGTTCTTTAATGGTTTTACTTTCCTTGATCTTCCCTACCAACTCGTAGCTGCCCGATGGAACGAACTTAAACGAGGTTGGGTTAGGTCCGTCTTCTGCCGTTTTTTTTACAGAATATACGTGCCAACCATCTTCGATACTGGCCGAAAATACCAGGTCGTATTCGCAATCCGACACTTTCTTACTCGAAAGTTTAAACTTGGCTTTGTGTTCCTGGGCCACAGCAAATAGTGAGCTGACAGTGAACACGAACAAAAGGGATAGTTTTTTAATCATAAGGTTTGGTTAGGGGATAAATGTAAACAATGATTGTGAGGGCTGCCGCTACGATTTAATAGATTATAAGATTCCTATTTTTTGGCCGGAATGGCCACGTTTAGCTCCACTGTTTTTGGTGGCAGGCACTGCCTGTCGTTACAAGTCATGTATTCTACAGTGGCATGTATGGTGGTGCCGGCAGTCGTTTTCCGTTTGATCTTTTGTTTAAAAACCGCTTCCTTTTCAAAGACGAATACCTTGGCTTCGAAGGCAGGGACATATTCCTCATGTGAATTGCTTTCTTCTACTTTTCCTACCAACTCAAAACCAGCGCCGGGTACCACATTAATGGAAGTTGGTATCGGTCCGGCATCGGTTGGCCGTTGTGAATAGATGTGCCATTTGGGATCTATTTTGGCTTTAAAGACAATCTCACCTTCATTGTTTGGTAAATCTGTGTAGCTTGCCGTCCAGGCTACCGGTACGGGTGCGTTCTGGTTTTGTGAGTTGGCTGCCAGGTTCAGCATAAGCAACAGGGAAAAAAAGAGCGTGCGCATGGATTGAAATTTTTAGTGAAAGTAGATATAATCCCAGGGATTATTCCGGTTCAATATACAAAAAATTGTTAAGCCTAAATGACAGTAATCAGTTTCAAAATCAGACATTTAGTCTTGTGATTTGTTTCGTTTCAGACTAATTTTCAGGTATGCACATTTGGAACACCGTTTGAATGCTATGCATCAAAAACAAAACGCTTATGAACTTGAATAATTTCACTATAAAATCACAGGAGGCCATCCAGCAAGCTGCACAAATTGCAGCCGCCAACGGCCAGCAGGCAATTGAGAACGGTCACATCCTCAAAGCCATTTTGGAGATCGATGAAAATGTGACGCCATTCATTCTCAAAAAATTAGGTGTCAATCAAGCCGTTTTTTCCAAAACCGTTGATGCCATCGTTAACTCCTATCCGAAGGTGAGCGGCGGGCAACCTTACTTGTCGAACAGCGCCAACCAAACAGTGGGAAAAGCCACAAACTACCTGAAAGAGTTTAAAGACGAGTATATTTCGATCGAACATCTGCTGCTCGGCATTCTTGCCAGCGGCGACTCTGTATCGCAGCTCATGAAAGATAACGGTATCAAGGAAAAAGAGTTGAAGGCTGCTATTGCTGAATTGAGGAAAGGATCTACCGTTACCAGCCAATCGCAGGAAGAAACATACAACTCTCTGAATAAGTATGCAATCAACCTGAATGCACAAGCCCGCAATGGTAAGCTCGATCCGGTGATTGGTCGCGATGAAGAGATCCGCCGCGTGCTACAGATCCTGTCACGCCGCACCAAGAATAACCCGATCCTGGTGGGTGAGCCGGGCGTTGGTAAAACAGCCATTGCAGAAGGACTTGCACACCGTATCATTGCCGGCGATGTGCCTGAAAATCTTAAAAGCAAACAGGTTTACTCACTCGATATGGGTGCGTTGATTGCGGGCGCTAAATACAAAGGCGAATTCGAAGAACGTTTAAAAGCGGTTGTAAAAGAAGTAATCGGTAGCGACGGCGACATCGTCTTGTTTATCGACGAGATCCACACACTTGTGGGCGCCGGTGGCGGTGGCGAAGGTGCCATGGATGCCGCCAATATTTTGAAACCTGCACTTGCCCGCGGCGAATTGAGAGCCATTGGTGCGACCACGCTCAATGAGTATCAGAAATATTTCGAAAAAGACAAGGCATTGGAACGCCGCTTCCAGAAAGTGATGGTCGATGAACCATCGGAAGAAGATGCGATCTCCATTTTGCGTGGTATCAAAGAAAAATACGAAGCGCACCATAAGGTACGCATCAAAGACGAGGCAATTATTGCAGCAGTAGAATTATCGCAGCGTTATATCAGCGATCGCTTCCTGCCGGATAAAGCCATTGACCTCATGGACGAAGCTGCTTCCAAACTGAGGATGCAGATCAATTCCATGCCCATTGAACTGGATGAGCTGGAACGTAAGATCATGCAACTTGAAATTGAACGCGAGGCGATGAAACGTGAGGGTGAAGATCAAAAGGTGGAAATTCTAAATAAAGACCTAGCCGACCTCAATGAAAAACGCGTATCGCTAAAAGCAAAGTGGCAAAGCGAAAAAGAAGCGATTGAAGGCGTTCAGAAAGTAAAAGCGCAAATTGAAGACTATAAACAGGAAGCTGCCAACTACGAAAAACAAGGCGATTTTGGTAAGGTTGCAGAGATCCGTTATGGCAAGATCCAGGAAGCAGAAACATTGTTGAAAGATCTGGAAGCCAAGCTCACCGAAGCTAAAGCCAGCGGTTCCCAATTGTTGAAAGAGGAAGTGGACAGCGAAGACATTGCCGATGTGATTTCTGCCTGGACTGGTATCCCCGTATCAAAAATGCTGCAAAGCGACCGGGAGAAACTGTTGTTGCTGGAAGATGAATTGCACAAGCGGGTGATCGGTCAGGATCAGGCCATCGAATCGATTGCCGATGCCGTGAGGCGAAGCCGCGCAGGCTTGCAGGATGCGAAGAAACCGATCGGCTCGTTTATCTTCCTTGGAACAACCGGTGTAGGTAAAACCGAACTCGCCCGTTGCCTCGCCAGGTATATGTTCG
>DAIUED010000170.1:0-4013 GCA_036845295.1 Bacteroidota bacterium | reverse complement strand
GTTGGCCAAAGCCCTGGCAGACTACCTGTTCAACAACGAAAACGCCATGACCCGCATCGATATGAGCGAGTACCAGGAACGCCATGCAGTAAGCCGTCTCATTGGTGCGCCTCCGGGATACGTAGGATTCGACGAAGGCGGACAGCTGACGGAAGCGGTGCGCCGCAGGCCTTACAGTGTGATCCTGCTCGACGAGATCGAAAAAGCGCATCCGGATGTATTTAATATCTTGTTGCAGGTGCTCGATGATGGAAGGCTTACCGATAACAAAGGCCGTACGGTTAACTTCAAAAACACGATCATTATCATGACGTCCAATATCGGTTCGCACATCATCCAGGATAATTTTGATAAGATGACGGATGGAAACAAAGACGAAGTGCTGGCCAAAACAAAATCGGAAGTGTTTGAGATGTTGAAGAAAACCATACGTCCGGAATTCCTTAACCGTATCGACGAGGTAATTATGTTTGAACCGTTGACACGCGCCGATGTTACTGAGATCGTTAAGATACAGTTCGCTCATATTGCCGATCGGTTGGCAGAGCAACATATCAAGATCACGGCAACCGACGAGGCTATCGAGTGGCTGGCTCAGTTGGGCTACGATCCTCAGTATGGCGCAAGGCCTGTAAAACGGATGTTGCAGAAGCAATTGCTCAACGAACTTTCGAAACAGTTGCTGGCTGGTAAGGTCAATAAAGACAACGAGATCATCGTCGATATGTTCGATAACCAGATCGTTTTCAGAAACTGATCCTCCTATGAATTTCTTGCGCGAAAACTCCGGCAATTGCCGGAGTTTTTTGTTTGCTTTTCCTTGTTCGTCTCTTTAAAAGATCAGTTGACCGCTAAAGCGACTTTAAGAAACTGTTTAAAAATAAAATAGTTGTAAGATTAAACTTTTCTAAACTGCTGCCATCAAAAGCAGCATAATATTATTCTTATGGCAATTCGGCTTCTTCTTTTGGCAGACATCAATTCCGAGCATACTCAGAAATGGGCTACAGGATTGGCACGCAACGGGTATGCAATCGGTATTTTTAGTTTTACTGCTCCCAGAACCAATTGGTATCAGGTGCATGGTATCGAGTGCCTCCATCTGCCTACAGCCACATCAACAGTCAAACGGCTTTGGGCAAAAATTGGTTATCTCCGTTTTTTGCCTAAACTCAAAGAAACCATTCAATCATTCGATCCACACATCCTGCACGCGCATTATGCCAGCAGCTATGGTATGTTGGGCGCGCTCAGCGGCTTCCATCCGTTTATTATTTCGGTATGGGGAACCGATGTGATGAAATTCCCTTATCAACATCCATTGGCACGACGCCTCATTACGTATAATCTGAAAAAAGCCGATGCCGTTTGTGCCACGTCTCATACACTTGAAAAATATATTCTGCGCCTTATTCATAAACCAGTAGAAGTAATCCCGTTCGGTGTCGATCTCGAAGAATTCAATCCAAAGCCGTCTTTAAAAGCGGATAATACATTTACGATCGGGTGCGTAAAATCGTTGGAAAAGAATTATAACATCGCATCAGTTATCCTTTCTTTTGCCAAACTGAAAGAACGTTATCCTTGTAAGAAGCTCAAACTGGTGCTGGTAGGTGAGGGTGATGAAAAACCGTCGCTCGAGAAGCTGGTGGCCGACCTCAATGTGAGTGCAGATGTTGTGTTCGAGGGGAAATTGCCCCACGAACTGGTGGCCGCCAAACTGAACGAACTGGATGTGTTTGTGAACATATCGGAGTATGAAAGTTTTGGCGTGAGCGTCGTGGAAGCAATGGCTTGCAGCGTTCCGGTGGTGGTAAGTGAAGCTGAAGGATTGCAGGAAGTGGTTGCCGGCCAGCAAAACGGCAGTATCGTGCCAGGCCACAACATCGAGGCCATTGTGGCTGCCCTGGAACGCCTGATGCTTAACGACGCGTTAAGGCAAGCTATTGGCATCAATGCCTTGGAACGGGTTCGTGACAATTACAATTGGCGCAATAACCTGAATGAAATGATCCGTGTTTACAACAGCTTGCTTTAGCCTGATATGATTGTCGTAGCAGTTCGGTTTCTATTACGGATGACTACGGATGAACAAGGTAAATTGTTTCGATCGCTTTCAGCGCTTTATAAGGCATGCGCTCATGTTCTTTCTGGAATCCTACAGGATCGTCGTAAGCCATGAGCATGCCTACCGGACACGAATTGTCGATACCCGGCAAGCGTTTCGTGAGAGGCTTTAGGAGGTAGATGTGTTTTTTTTCCTCGTCGTCGAGGCTGATTTCTATCAGGTAAATCACCACATCGTTTTTCAGAAAGTACTTTTTGAGAAGCCGGGCACGCGCCGAGTGATTGACGATGGTGTTTTGGTCGGAGGCAGGATGGACATACATATCACTACCCATGTATTCAAGAAAGCGGAATTCGCGACGGTTTTCTCCTCTGATCTTGATCGGAATACCCAATAAGCGAAGGTCTTCGTCGTCGTTGCCGGAGTAGTATATCGGCAACTGTATTTTTACCGGAAAATATTTCCGTTTATTGATTTTCAGGCGACTGATGCGCAGCAGCACAATGCTTATCAGAACGCCTTCTTTCAGAATGTTTTTAACCAGGTCGTTGAGGGCAAACAGAAAGCCTTTATAATAGAACCCATAGCCGAACTCGATGGTCAGTAGTACTATATACCAGGCCAGTACACCCCGGTACATGGTATATAGCGAACTTATTTTTCGATAGTCGAAGAACGGTGAAAAGTTGATGCAATTATTGATCATCTGAATCCAGAAATTGATACCCACAAGGTAAACAAGCGTTGCGAGGAAAGGCGTGGCATTGCCTATAACCGGCTGCGTGAGAAAAAAATCGAACATGCCGTGCGATCCCACTGCCAGGCCTATTGCCACAATCGCATTCAGGTAAGTGTTACCTTTGTGGAACATCCGGTAACGGTAAATGCCATAAACGCAAATCGACGTGTTGATGATATGGGTGAGCGACGAAATGAAGGTGCGGCCTGTAATAATTTGGGATCCGTAGTTGTTGTAGTAGATGAAGTTTTCGCGAACTGAAAAGCCAAGAGCCACGATGCCGGCAAACAACAAATAGTCAAGAGGTTCATTCACACTTTTTTTCAACAGCGCAAATGCCAGAAATACGCCGGCTAGTTTAACCAATTCTTCGGTAAGGCCAACACCAAAAACGGCATAGAGCAAATCGTTCCAAAGTTGTCCGTTAAAGTCTATGCCTAGCGATTCCAGAAATTTGTAGATATGAATGGCTGCCGACGGTGTGAGAAACCCGATGCAAAAGGCCAACGTCATGTCTCGCACGCGCTCGCCCTCCAGAATATCGATGCGCCTGAAATACGACAACCAGAGCATGGCACCTGCGATGGCGCCCAGAATCGGAAAAATGAGATAGATCTGGTAAGCGTTTAGCATAAGCATAAAAAAACCTCCGTCAAAGCAGGAGGTTTTTTAAAAATGAGTGCGGCATACTTAGTTGTTGATGCTTATTTTTTTATCGAGTTCTTCGATATAGGCTTTAAAGCGTTTGTCGGTATCCATCAGGTTGTTCACTGTTCTGCAGGCATGCAGCACTGTGGCGTGATCTTTACCACCGCAATGCATACCGATGGTAGCAAGCGATGATTTAGTCATGCTTTTCGCAAAGTACATGGCAATCTGGCGGGCCTGAACAACTTCGCGTTTGCGGGTTTTTGATTTCATCAGGTCGATGTTCAAATCAAAATAATCGCATACCACTTTTTGGATATAATCGATTGACACTTCACGCGCGGTAGATTTCACGAACTTGTCGATCATCTGCTTGGCGAGGTCAAGCGTAATGGTTTTTTTGTTGAGCGACGATTGGGCCAAGAGGGAAATAAGCGCACCTTCCAGTTCGCGCACGTTTGAGGTGATGCTGTATGCGAGGTATTCGCAAACCTCTTTGGGAAGCTGAATGCCTTCGTTGTAAACTTTCTTTTCGAGGATGGCAATGCGCGTTTCAAG
>DAIUED010000169.1:0-7298 GCA_036845295.1 Bacteroidota bacterium | reverse complement strand
GGCGGCATGGCAACAACCGCTGTAAAAGACGGCGATTATTATGTTCTGAACGGTTCTAAAAACTTCATTACCCACGCCATTTCCGGCAATGTAGCCGTTGTAATTGCCCGCACCGGTGCCAAAGGCGATAGCCACGGCATGAGCGCGTTCATCATCGAAAAAGGAACTCCTGGTTTCAAATCAGGAAAAAAAGAAAACAAGCTGGGCATGCGCGCCAGCGAAACAGCCGAGCTGATTTTTGAAAACTGCCGCGTCCACAAAGACCAGATGATGGGCAAGGAAGGCGACGGATTTATCCAGGCGATGAAGGTGTTGGATGGTGGGCGCATCTCTATTGCTGCGCTGAGCTGCGGTATTGCCCGTGGTGCTTACGAGTGCGCTTTGAAATATTCAAAAGAACGTGAGCAGTTTGGCAAGCCGATCTCTGCTTTCCAGGCTATCAGTTTCAAACTGGCGGATATGGCAACCGAACTGGAAGCGGCTGAGCTCCTTACCTTTAAAGCGGCTGATCTGAAAAACCGAGGCCAAAAAATGACCAAAGAAGGAGCATTTGCCAAATATTACGCGTCGGAAGTGTGTGTGAAAAACAGCACGGAAGCCGTTCAGATCTTCGGAGGTTACGGATTCACCAAAGACTTCCCTGCCGAAAAATACTACCGCGATAGTAAACTCTGCACCATCGGCGAAGGTACCAGCGAAATCCAGAAGGTGGTAATTGCAAGGGAACTACTGAAAGAATAAACGTAATTGTTTTAAAGACCCATCATACAAAAGCCCGGCTGTCACCGGGCTTTGTTTTTCATAACATTTTCCTATTCCGAAGCGTTTATTCTACTACAACCAGTTTTTGGCTCGTCATGGCATCTGCTTGCTGTATCACAACTGTATAAATGCCGGCGGGAACATCGCTAAGATGCAAATCGGCAACACCATCAACGATTTTCTGAACTAATACTGTTTGCCCAACGGCATTTCGTACCGTAATTATTCCAGGCACGCCGGCTACAACGTTCACGATACCGGGCCTTGTTGGATTTGGGTATAGTGTAACAGTGGTGTTAACTGACCTCAATACCGATTGTATCGGCGAATAGCGCTGGCTGCCATCGACATCGGTTTGCCTGAGGCGATAGTACGCCAAACCTTCCAGGGGCTGCAGGTCTTCAGTTGTATAATCCGTTTTCTCTGTCAAACGTCCGGCGCTTTTCACCTGCACCAGCGGCTCAAAAAAAATCCCATCGCTGCTGCGTTCTACGGTAAAATGGCTGCAATTGGCTTCGGCGGCTGTGGCCCAGCTTAACACAACATGTTGTCCATTATCTTTTGCCTGAAAATACAGCAATTCTACCGGCAAAAAAACGGCACAGGTTCCACCGGTCATGTCAAATGCCACTTCTATGTCGTCAATTGCCATGTGATGATCGTTTCCGCTATCGTCAACATCACGCCAACGGAGCAAAAGGTAACTGTTATTGGCAATGGTTACAGGAATGCACTCCGAAAGTGAGCGACTCTGTGTACACGGAAACCAGTTGAGCTGGCTTCCCCCGGAGGTCGATGAGTTTTGCAATTGCTGGAAATTCAGACCTGGAACAGACGTCCCGCCACTTGCCGTAATGCTTGGCGCAGACGTTGATACGATGTAATCGAACGCAATGGTGTTTATGTTGTTACCGTTGGTAGCCAGGCTCATCTGATAACCTGTATAGGACACGCGAATACTGCGTATGGTTTGCCCGGTTGTGTTGCGCAATACAACACCATAATACAAGTTAGAAGCGCTCCCGCTGGCACGCGACCCTATCTTTGAGTCACTGCCACAATTGTAGGCATAAAATCCTCCTGCATTGAACGAATTGGCGGATCCCGACAGGTTAGCATTTCCCTGAAACGTACCGCTGATATACCAGCCCGGAAAGGTGGAATTATTTGTCCAGGAACTGATGGTTGCAGTTCCGAAATCCTGAAAATAACTACCACTGCTTATATTCACCTGGGCTTGGGAGATCGCCGGAAAGAGGAAAGCGGCAAAAAAGATACGGTACGGTTTCATTTTAAAAAGGCTTAAAGAAAATGAAAGTGGTTTGAGCCAAATGCCTGGAACATGAAGCCTGTAGGATGTTCACTTTTTTACTAACAAAACTAGAAGAGGAATGAAAACTTAAGATTGCGGCTGTATTAAATTAAAAAGAATTCAAAAAAACAGTTTCAGGTGAACAGCTTGCCGGTTTTAAATGGCAATTATCGCCCTTACAAAATTCGTGTTATGCGGTGTATTTTAAGGTTAACGCACATCCGCATAATACTGTGCTGTAGCTATACCGTCAAACCATAAAAAAAATAAGTAATTAAATATCAGAAACATAGAATCAGCCTATTAGTGTAACATTGTCGAAAAAAGCAACAGTTTCTTAATATTTCAGAAATATGCGGTGTATCTAAATTGCCTACCTTTGTATCGATTAAGCGAACATCCTACAAGAGTTTTGACTGTTCCCAACAAGGGCAAAATATTCCGAAACCGCTTACACCAAGATCTTAACTCTTAGCACCATGAAGACTGTTGTCTTGATCCTGTTCCTGATTTTTCAGTTGGCACTGCGGGCGCAGGTATCTGTTTCTTCGGGTTCCTATTTCCAGGACTTCGGTACCATCGACATCACTTCGTGGACGAATAACGTAACCTACCCGGGTTGGTATATGGCGGGTACCTTTCAGTCGCATCAGGATATTACGACCGCCGTACCAAGCAATAGTGGTGGTTTTTATACATACGAGTGTAATGGTAATAACGATCAGAAAATAGGTTCGAGAGCAAGCGGCGGATCCGGAACCTTACGATACGGGGTTGTTCTTCAAAACACCACCGGTTCGGCCATTAGCCACGTGCGGGTTGCATACAAAGGTTATCAACTTTCGCTTGCACAAAATGGCGCCATTAATACCATCGCATTCGACTATGTTGTTGGCAGTACGGCACCCGCTATAGGCGCTACCGGTGGCACTGCTGTTCCGGCGCTAAATTTTACGCAGTTGCAGAGCAATGCAACTAGCGGAAGCAACCAGGTAATGGGTTATCCCTGTACCCAAATGACAACGCTCTCGTCCTGTATCACCGTCAATATTCCAAATAACAGTTACATCCTTTTACGCTGGACCGATGTTGACGATGCGGGCAACGATCATCACATGGCTGTTGATGATATTGATGTGCAGTTTTTGGCTACCAACCTGACGGTGAATTCAGCCACTATTTGCAACACACAAACCGCTACCTTAACAGCTTCCGGCGCTTCTACCTATTCGTGGAGCCCGGGCACTGGTTTAAGCGCGACATCTGGCAGCGTTGTTTCCGCAAATCCGTCTTCCTCTACGGTTTATACGATTACGGGAACCGTGCCTTCGTGTCCCTCAAAAACAGTGAGTTCTACCGTAACTGTGAACGCCGCAACCTCTATTACTGTTAGCTCACAAACGGTATGTAGTGGCGGTACAGCAACACTTTCCGCGTCCGGAGCTTCGTCGTATAGCTGGAGTCCGGCTACCGGCCTTTCATCCACCACAGGCGCTACAGTCTTTGCAAACCCCGCTTCTACCACTGTTTATACTGTAAACGGCCCGGGAGGCGCCTGTCCTGCAATTCCTGGTATTGCTACCGTAAACATCATTCCTTCCGCTGCTATCAGTGCCCCCTCGCAAACGATATGCAGCATGGCACAAGCCACACTAACGGCAAGCGGCGCGAACAGCTATACCTGGAGTCCTGGCGCAAGCCTGTCTTCTGTATATGGCAGTTCGGTAATTGCAAACCCTTCTAGCAGCACGATATATACCATTCAGGCTACAAGCGGCACCTGCCCTGTAACCACGCATACACTTAGCCTGACCGTTGTTCCAATTCCCGTAATCACCGTTAATTCTGCAACTGTATGTGCTACAACGGCTGCCACACTTATCGCTTCGGGCGCCACGACGTACACCTGGACGCCGGCAGCGACACTGTCATCAGTAAATGGCAACCAGGTACTCGCCTATCCTCTTGTAACCACCGTTTATACGGTTTCCGGTTCGGTATCGTCGTGTCCGCCATCTACAGCGAGTACCACGGTAACAGTACTGCCTGCGCCTTCGATATCGGTTAGCCAGGCAAGTATTTGTGCTTCAGGCGCTGCCTTGCTCACCGCCAGCGGAGCCAACAGTTACAGTTGGAGTCCGGCAGTTTCGCTAAGTGCAGCCACGGGCGCCACCGTAAACGCAAACCCGGGAAGCTCGACGATCTACACTGTTACCGGAACGATCGGCACGTGTACGGCACAGGCTACCAGCACCCTTACCGTTGTCCCTCTCCAGAGTGCCGCCTTTAGCTACCCAAGCACCAATTATTGCAATTCGTCGTCAACCAACCCAGCGCCTAGTATTACCGGCGCTTCCGGTGGTCTATTTACCTCGTCTTCACCCGATCTTTCCATCAATGGCTCTTCGGGAATCATTAATCTTAGCCTGACGGTTCCTAAAACCTATACTGTTAGCTACACGACTCAGGGCAATTGCCCCGATCAGCAACAGGTGATCCTAACTATTAGCCCGGCACCAAGCCTGACGGTTGCCTCCGCAACGGTCTGCCAGGGTCAAAACGTGCTTCTTTCAGCGGCAACATCGCCTGGAGGCGGAACGTTTCAATGGCTGCCGGGCAATCAAACCGGGCCGTCTGTGAGTCTGCTGCCGACTGCATCTACTAATTATACTGTAAACTACTCACTCAACGGCTGCAAACAAACAACCGTGGCAAGCGTTACGGTGATACCACCGCCAACAGTCGCGCTTATTCCTTCTGCTTCGCCCGTCATGGAAGGCCAACCTCTGTCGGTGAGCGCTACGGGCGGTGGCAATTATATGTGGGACAACGGCACCACGGGAAGCACCCTGAACCTAATGCCACAGGAAACTGCCGATTACTGTGTAACGGTCACCAATAGCGAGGGCTGCCGGGCGCATGCCTGTATTACGGTTGAGCTGCTGCGTGAATCGACATTATATATTCCGAATACGTTTACGCCTAACGGTGATGGTCTCAACGATTTGTTCGACATTCCACAAACGAACATGACTGCTTTCCATATTCGCATTTTCAACCGTTGGGGAGCATTGCTGTTTGAATCAGACGCTGAAACTACACGTTGGGATGGCACGTACAAAGGCGCGGCGGTTGCTGAAGACGTTTACGTTTACACGATCACAGCTACGGATGCCAACCACAAAGAGTACGTGTGGCGCGGTCATGTCACCGTAATGAGATAGCCGTCAAAAAAACTATCTTGGTTAAAAGGTAACCCGATAAACATCCAAGTTATTCCGGGAGATATTGCGAGCCTCGAAACCACCATCGAACGGTATTTCTTCGATGAGATCGAATACCTGACAACCTTTGCTTAGTCCTTCAAAAATTAAGGTAAAGCCTTTGCCATCACTCAACGTCCACTGAGGAGCAAACGAGATATTGAAGGCGGTAATGAGTTTTGCTTTGCGCCCGGTGCCATGCTCGACGAGGTAAGTCGTTGGCCAAATGCGGTACGCATCGTCACTTCCACAGGTACAGTGAACAATTGTTTGTCGTTCTTCGCTTTCCAGCGTTTTGATGTCGGTTTCGGTTTTCTCTTCAGTTATTTCCTGTGTTTGAGGCATAATGCAAAGATAGCGGTTTTTGATTTAAACATGGCTATATCTTTACCTGCATGCCAACCTGCACCCCCCAAGCGTCTTACTTTTTATCGAAAGACTGGTACATGGCATCGTTTTCCATTTCCTGTTGCTTTTGTTGTTCCAATTCGGCAAATTTCTTATCGAAATCCCCTTTGAAATTATCTTTCAGCTTTTTTACACCGAGTTTCTCGAGACTGTAAAAATACCGCACAATGGCGTCTTCCCTTGCGTCGTCGTAAGTAATAGATAGCCAGAAAAGCTGCGCGGCAAAATCGTACACACCGAGGTCGAGCGCAATGTCGGCATACGCGTAAAGATCGTGGAGAACCTGTTTGTCGTCCTTAAACAACTGTTGAATGGCCTGCCTTCTCGACAACAGGTACATTTCCCTGCCATTACTTGCCCTCACATCCATAGGGTACAAGGGATTGCTTTGGTAAATAGAGGGTTTCGATTTGTCCCACAACATGCGGCTGTCTGTTGTTACCGAGCCCTTCTTTAGATCCAGCGCGTTCTGCGAAAAAAACAACTCATACTTTGCGGCTGCTGAATTTGGGTAGCTTGCGAGAATGCTCCTATAAATAGCGATCGCCTTTTCATAGTTCCCATGGTCGTGTTCCTCAATGCCTTTGTTTATTTCAAGCTGGAGGTCTTTTGAAAATGCCTCCAGGCGCCACGACATTTCGTTCAGGTAAGTTGTTGCGGCTGATTTCGGCGAGGCAACCAATTGCATCATTTCAAGGTATTTAGAAGCATGATCCAATTCGCCCTGCGACACCAGCATCGCTATTTTAGTAGCCGGTATCAATTGATTGCCAACCGACATTTCCATGCAGGCCTGCCAGTAATCGGGGTTACGCCCGGTAAGCGCGTCGATGTTTTGCGTTTTCTTAAAATCTTTTTGTTGTACGGCCGTTCCAAAACCTTTTACGCCTCCAAATTTCTCATCGACAATTACCTCGAAAGCAGAAAGCACTGGCAAAACTTCCTCGCAAGCGTATGTTTTACAAAGCGCCAATTTTTCAACTAACGGTGCTTTTTGGTAGGCTTCCCGGCGTTTCTCAGACGGCAATATCAGCTGCTTAAAATCGTCCGACAAATGTTCTATATCTGCGTGAACCAGCAAAAGAAGTGGAAAATCAACCAGTTTGGTGTTAGGGATCACGAGGCGTCGCAGCGCTTGGAGGTAGGCCTTTTCCTTTTCGGGACTAAGAGCCGGGGTAGCATGTACCTCGAAATCAACTTTCCCTTGTTTATGCACAACCATCAGCAAAGCTAACTTCTGATCTTCAGGCAAGTGCTTAAACTCTTGGCTCGTCAGCTCCGTTACCTGGCCGATCCCTTTCACAAAAGGATCCTGATCGATATTCACTTCGGCAATTAAATCCTGGCCGAGTAACGAGATGCTCATCTTCAACTCGTCTTGAGCAGGCAGGAAGATTGACAGAAACATACATGCCGTAACGGTCAGGCGGTGCGCAATGGTCATAAAAAATTACAGTTAGATAATCCTGCAAATATATTGGAAAACCATCAGAAAGCGAGGCATTTGTCGATTACAGTATGGCTTGCCGGATAAACCATACACCCTTACCTGG
>DAIUED010000168.1:0-7352 GCA_036845295.1 Bacteroidota bacterium | reverse complement strand
CCGGTCTTCGGTATAGTTATCCCAGGCTGCAAACACGAGCACATGTGAGCTATCTACGATTTGCTTCTGGTTATTGGCGATGGGCAGCATTTTTTCCCGAAGCTCCTTGTTAGAAATAACGATCACTTCGAAGGGCTGAATGCCGGCGGAGGTCGGTGCCAGCCTGGCGGCTTCCACGATCGCATCCACGTTGGACTGGGCTACTGCATTTCCATTCATTTTTTTGGCGGCATAGCGCCATTGGAGGGCTTTTAATAATTCCATATTGGTTTGATTAATTAAATTGATAAAATTTCGTGATGTCGTTTTCCGGATAAACATCGCCGCTAAAAAAATGTTCTGTACAGCGATACAAAACTCCAAAATATAGTTTACTTTTGAAAGTAGTTTCCAAAAAGAAAGTGCTTTCCTTTGAGAAACTAACAAAACTATGGCAAAAAAGATACCGATCAACCATCAACCTGAGGCCTGCAAAGGCCAGCTGCGCGCTGTACACGATACACTCGACTTACTAAGCGGCAAATGGAAGATTTCTATCATCAGCTCTCTGAGCTTCAACGGTAAGCGCCGTTTCATGGAATTACAACGCGAAGTGGAAGGCATCGGCGCCAAAATGTTGTCGAAAGAATTAAGAGAACTGGAACTGAACGAGCTGGTGGTACGCACGGTGTACGACACCAAGCCCGTAACGGTGGAATATGAACTAAGCGCTTACGGTAAGACGCTGCACACGGTGATTGCAGAAATGGCCAAATGGGGCACCCAGCACCGCAAGCGCATCAAAGCCTCGCTCGAAAAAGTGAAAGCTGCCTGAAACCCGACGCAGTATAATGCTGGTGGCCGCCTACATTAACAGTTTCAGCTTTGCGTATTTTAGCAACAGGTTTTTTTCGCCGCTACTTCGGAAAAGGATCGTCGCTTTGGCTTCTGGATAAACACCCTCGATGCCTGTTACCTCACCAATGCCGAATTTTTCGTGCTCGACCACGCTGCCCACGCGCAGCGATGCATTGGCGCTGGTATCGGCGGGCGTATTGGTAGCCGCCATGCGCTTAGCGAGAGGAATCAGTTTCTTGGGCGGCGAAAAGCTGATAGGTTTCGAAAAAGGTGTTTCCGTTTCCGCGTTTTTGCCCTTGAATCCACTCTCTTGTTTACCAAAACCGAATCCACCCGACTGATTGATACGGTTAAATGCGTTGTCGCTGAATTTTTTCACATTCACCTGCTCTTCGGCATATTCTACGCATTTTTCATCCAGTTCGTCGATAAACCGGCTAGGCTCGCAATAAATAATATTCCCGAAGCGATAGCGCGTGGTTGCATAGGAGATCGTCGCTTTCTTTTCGGCCCGGGTGATGGCCACATAAAACAGGCGGCGTTCTTCCTCGAGCTCACTGCGGCTGTTGAGTGCCATTTGCGAAGGAAAGAGGTTTTCTTCGAGGCCAACGATATGCACATACGGGAATTCGAGGCCTTTGGAGGCGTGAATGGTCATCATCGTCACCTTATCCGCATTCTTCTCATCTTCGCCCTCCTTATCAACATCGGTCAGCAATGTAATTTCCTGCATGAACTCATCCAACGTTTTGATGTTGCCTACCTGTTCAGGATTATCGAACAGCTCTGTCGGATTGGCCGTTGCCTCGGTATTTTTCACAATGGCTTCTTTCAGCTCTTCCTCCTGTGGTGTGCGGTCTTGCTCTACAAAATCTTTGATACCGTTGAGCAGCTCCTGAATATTTTCATAACGGCTCACGCCTTCAGGTGTTTTATCGTTGTATAGGTCTTTCACGATACCGCTCGATACAGCAATGTGATTGGCACTTTCAAAGGCATCCTTGTACGGAATCATCATGGCATACGAACGGATGCTCGTGGTAAACTCGTCTATCTTTGCGGCCGTACCACTGTTAATCCCCAGGTTGAAATCCTTGAGGTTGGTGAGGATCCGCCACATGCTGGTATCGTGTTCCATGGCGGCGATCATTACCTTATCGAGCGTGGTTTGGCCGATGCCACGCGCGGGGTAATTGATGATGCGCTTCAGCGATTCATCATCATTGTGGTTGATCGACAAACGGAAATACGCCAGGACATCTTTGATCTCCTTACGCTGATAGAATGAGATGCCACCGTAAATGCGGTAAGGAATATTGAGTTTGCGGAGGGCTTCCTCGAACGAACGCGACTGCGCATTGGTACGATACAAAATGGCGAATTCTTTATAGTGTGCCTGTTGTGTGTAATGTGTATCGTAGATGGAAGAAGCTACTTTTTGGCCTTCTTCATTATCAGTATTTGAGCGGATGACGCGGATCTTATCGCCTTCCTCGTTATCGGTAAAGATATTTTTCTTGAACTGGTCCTTGTTGAGCGCAATCACAGCACTGGCAGCTTTCACGATGTTCTGGGTGCTGCGGTAATTTTGTTCGAGCTTAAAGGTTTTGAGATCGGGATAGTCTTTTTCGAAATTAAGGATGTTCTGGATATTGGCGCCACGGAACGAATAAATACTTTGTGCATCATCGCCCACCACGCAGATATTCTGGAAACGGGCTGCCAACTGCTTTACGATCACGTATTGAGAAAAGTTGGTATCTTGATACTCATCCACCAGAATGTACCGGAACTTGTTCTGGTATTTGAGCAACACTTCCGGGAAATCGCGTAGCAAGATATTGGTATTGAACAGAAGGTCGTCGAAATCCATCGCGCCCGCTTTGAAATTCATTTTTTGGTATGCCAGGTAAATTTGCCCGAGTAACGGTTTGTTAGACGCACGGTCTTCGGCCTGCGTCACCGGGTTATTAGCATATTGCCCGGCCGAGATCAGGCTGTTTTTGGCAGAAGAGATGCGGTTGAGCACCAGCGAGGGCTTATACACCTTTTCATCGATGTTCATTTGTTTCAAAATACCTTTGATCACGCTTTTGCTGTCATCGGTATCATAAATCGTAAAGTTGCTCGGGTAGCCGAGCTTTTCAGCCTCGAACCGCAAAATCTTGGCAAAGATCGAGTGAAAAGTTCCCATCCACAGGTTTTTCGCTTCACTTGCCCCAACAATTTTAGCAATACGCTCTTTCATTTCGCGTGCAGCTTTGTTGGTAAACGTCAGCGAGAGAATATTAAAGGCATCGGTGCCTTTTTCCATGATATGGGCGATGCGATATGTTAGCACCCTGGTTTTTCCGGAGCCGGCGCCTGCAATAATCATCACCGGGCCATCGGTGGTTTCGGCCGCCTGGCGCTGCACCGGGTTCAATTCATCCAAATAATTACTCATTGCTACAAAATTACACATAATGCCTGTTTCCGGGGCTTTTCCGGCGGCAATTTTAGTGGGTATTTTATCAAACCTTTTCAGCGCAGTTTTGTTTACAGAAAGAAAAGAGGAAATAGCCTAATTAGTTGCAAAATCAAAAAATAGTTATTTTGTTTGCCGGCAGGAACTTAATTTAAAACAGTATGGGGGGAGTTAACAAAGTCATTCTCGTAGGCAACCTGGGTAAAGACCCTGAAATCAAATACCTGGAAGGAAATATTGCCCGGGCCAATTTCAGTATTGCCACCAGCGAGTACCATAAAGATAAAAACGGAAACAAGATCGAACAAACCGAATGGCATAATATTGTGGTTTGGCGTAGCATGGCGGAGAGCGCGGAGAAGCTCCTCAAAAAAGGCACACAGATATACCTTGAGGGCAAACTGCAAACCAGGCAGTGGATCGATAAGGACGGCAATAAACGTAACATCACTGAAATCGTGGGAGAATCCTTCCTGATCCTTCAGAAAAAGGAAGTGAATCATCAGCCATCTAATGGCGAGGCAGACGACCATAACAGTGGCACGTTTTCGCCTGATACTGACAAAAAAGACAGCCTGCCGTTTTAAACAGGCTGCATTTAGTAATTTTAAACCGGGCCGGTGGTTCGGTTTTTTTATTGCGTACATTTACTTTATGCAAAAATCTGTTTTAGCACGCTGTTGGAAGACCCTGGCCGTGATTTGCCTGCTGGCGGTAATGCCGTCTTGCGGCGACGACGACGATGAAGTATTTACGCCCAAACCAAAGGGGTATCCTCGTATCGGCTTCGAAAAAAAAGTGTATAAGTTATACGATAGCATTTGCCCTTACCGTTTCGAGATCCCTGTTTATGCTTATATCGACAACGATAAACACCGTGGGGCCGATCCCTGCTGGCTCAATATCAATTTTCCAAAATACAGGGCTAAGATTCACCTGAGCTATAAACCGGTAACAAATAACCTGGACACGGTGTTAGAGCAAAGTCGCGATTTTGCAGTGAAACACCAGGTAAAGTCCACCGGTATCGACGAAACAGTTATTGTCCGCGATAGTGCGAGGGTATTTGGCCTGGTGTATGATATTGCCGGTAATACAGCCAGCAACGTTCAGTTTTACCTCACAGACAGCACGCATCATTTTATGCGGGGTGCGTTGTATTTCGACACGGCTCCTAATATTGATTCGCTAAAGATTGTGGTCGATTTCATTCGCAAAGACATTGTGCACATGATCCAGACGTTCGAGTGGAAGGGCTTGGAACCCAAAGAAGCGAACCGGCGTTAACTACAGGTTCTTTTCGCGCAGTTATCCTATCATCACTTTTATTTTTCAGGGCGTGTCCCTGGCACCATACGACCAAAAGCCTACAATTGGCGCCGGGGCCGGGCTTTCAGCTGCAATCTTTTTGCCGGGCTTCGAGGGCCTCAGCCACCCGGCAAAAAGGATTTCCGCCTCAATCCCTCACGCAAGCGTCTATCATATCTTGGAGTAAATGCGTGAGATTGTAGGTAGGTGAATGAAACTTGTCGCTAACTCAACTGATTGGCCAGCAGTTCCATTTCCCGCCTCGCGTCTTTATGATAATAAATGATGTTGTTTACAGCATTCACGATAGGCATATTTACCTGGTATTTTTTATTGATCTCGCACACGCATTTTACGGCATAATACCCTTCGGCAACCATGTTCATCTCCATCTGGGCTTGTTGCACGCTGTAACCTTTTCCGAGCATGCTGCCAAACATGCGGTTGCGGCTAAACTGGGAATAGGCCGTTACCAACAAATCGCCAAGGTAGGCCGAGGCTTTGGTGTCGCGGTTAATAGGATGCACGGCTGCTACAAAACGGTCGATCTCCTGGATGGCATTACTCACCAACACCGACAAGAAATTATCACCATAACCTAAGCCATGGCAGATGCCACCGGCCACTGCGATCACATTCTTGAGTACAGCCGAAAGCTCGGTGCCGAAAATATCGTCGCTGCTCGAACATTTGATGTAACGGCAGGCCATGTAGCGGCAGAGCTCATCGGCGTTGGCAATATTGCTGCACGCCAGCGTGAGATAGGATAGTTTCTCAAGCGCCACTTCTTCGGCATGGCAAGGCCCTGTAATAACGCCGATGTTTTCGAAAGGGATGTTGTAAACGGTGTTCAGGTATTCGCCCACTATGAGGTTGTATTCAGGTACAATGCCTTTGATGGCAGAAAACACGACTTTGTTTTTAAAGACCTCTGGGCCAATATCTTTGAGTGTATGATGAATAAACGCCGATGGCACAGCCAAAATAACAATGTCGGCGGCTTTCAGCGTAGCGAGCAGGTCGGATGAAAGATCGAGCTTGTCGAGATTGAAATTTACGGAGCTTAAATATTTGGGATTGTGCTGGTATTGAAGCATGTAATCGATGTCGTCCTGACGTCTGAAATACCAACTGATCCGGCTTGCATTGTTACATAAGATCTTCACAATTGCTGTTGCCCAACTGCCACTACCTATTACTGCTATTCTTTTACCGTTTTCCATGTTCCTGTTTCTTTTGTTGTTGCAGCCAGCATTTTTACGACCGCGTCCTGATGAATGAATTATGCATAAACAATATCGCTGTCTTTCAGCACCGGTATTGCTTTCAGCGACTGGTAAATCTTGATGAGTGTGATCACATCTTTAAGGCAATAGGCCTTAATCCGTTCCAAGTCCTTTTCCTCGTGGTAAATTCGCCCGATCTGACTGCCGTCGATATCGTCTTTTGGCGATGGGATACCAAACACATGGGCCAGCAGATTGACTGAGGTGAAGTTTTTGATATCGCCAAAGCGCCACAATTCCATGGTATCAATGTGTTTTACTTCCCAGGGCTTGTGGCCTTGCAGCTGCAACAATTTTGGCAGCGGCAACCCATTTACCAATAAGCGGCGGCAGAGAAAAGGAAAATCAAATTCTTTACCGTTGTGAGCGCAAAGGTAATGGCTGCTGGTATTGAAATGCCCGGAAAGCAGATCGGAAAATTCAGTCAGAAGTTTTTTTTCATCGTCACCGGCAATACAGCGGGTGCGAAATTTTCCGTCGGCCATGAAACCAAGACCAATACAAACTACCTTGGCAAATTCGGCATAAATGCCTGCCTTGGCATACTGTTGGGCCGGATCGAGGTCGCGGTTATAACTCCATTTTTTGTCCCAGAGGTCTTTTTCTGTGACCGGGAGCTGTGTGTAATCGAATTGTAAGGGAGCTGTTTCGATATCCAGGAACAAGATATTTTCCAGTTTTATCCCACTCATAGTTTTTGGTATTTTTGAAAGGTATAGTTATACGCGTGTTTATCGTCTGCCAGATGCTTTTCTTCCCAAACCAAGGCAAATTTGGCCGGATCGATGACCGGGAAAAACACATCGGCCTCAAGTTCTGTATCCACCACCGTCAGGTAAATCGTATCTGCCAGGTCAATGGATTGACGGAATATTTCGCCGCCTCCGATAATGAATACTTCGCTCTCTCCTGCCAGACGAGCCAAAGCATCATCCAGTCCTGAAGCCAGGATGATGTCGAATGTTCCGGTTTGGTTGAATAATGCATCTCGGGTGATCACTACATTTTTACGACCCGGCAAGGTGCGGCCAATAGACTGAAAGGTCTTTCGGCCCATGACCACCGGGCAGCCCATGGTTGTTTTCTTGAAAAACTTCAGATCGGCCGGCAAATGCCAGGGTAGCTGGTTGTCTTTGCCAATGCCATGGTTAAGGGATGCTGCAACGATAAGTGATATAGTCATAAAAAATTCCCGGACGAAACATAAGGTTAAACACTAACTAAAAATCCGGATGAAAGAATACGATGACTTCTTTGCACCGGACACCTCTCTTTTAAAAAGAGGATTTTCGGCTAGCTATCAGAAACACAGGTATATAAGCGGTTTCAGTAAGCGAGGTCCTCAATGAAGAAAAAGAACACCACGGCGGCTACCCAATCTTTGCGTACGCCACGGCATTCACCAATCCGCGATCCGTTGTAATAAATATCGCCATCGTCTTCGATCAGCCCAA
>DAIUED010000167.1:0-7353 GCA_036845295.1 Bacteroidota bacterium | reverse complement strand
GGTTACCTGATTTTGGCCGGCAACATGCGCCCATGCAAAAGCCGCCAGTCCGCACAGAAGTGCAGTACGTCGTTTGGTGTTCATAAAACTTGTTTTTAAAATGAAGGGATGTGGGAAAAGGACATGTTTCTTTAGCCCGTAAAGCGGGGAACTTGTTGGGAAAGAAAGGACAGGAGGTTTGGCTTAGCAGTTACAAAGCTACGCGGTTGTATCGATAAATGAAATACCTGTAGTCAGGTAATTACTTCAGATGTGCTAAAGGTTGGGTTATTGCTTGATCAGACGCCTGCTGTAATTACCTTGTTTCAACAGGTAAAGGCCCGGAGGAAGCGAATCAAGGGTAATCTCATTCATGCCTTTTTCAAGGGAAATCGAGTTCACAAGCCGCCCGTCGATGCCATAAATTCCAGCTTCTGTAGCGTCTTTCGTTTCTATGTAAAAGCTTTCTGTAAACGGATTGGGAAACGCGTTCAGAAGACGCGTGGCAGTATGCTCAGAAAGGTTGGTGGTGCCGCTCACCAAGATTTTTCCTGTATGTGTGCCCTGACTCAGCCGGCCGATGTTGTACGAGGTATCGACTGCTGTTACCACGTGCCAACCAATATAGTATGGCGCTGTGGTAACTTGCGTGGAGTTGATGATAATAGAAGCATTAACGGCAACATAATAGTGGTCGTTGGCATTGCCGTAAAATTTCAGAGTGTCGCCAACTGCGCAGGTTACATTGGGTGTCGTAGCGAAGTTGAGTGTGTGGGTAAGTGGTGCAGCCACCATGCGGAGAGAAAAAAGCGTAAGCAGTAAGATCAGTTGTTTCATAGGACAGGACGTTAGTGACCGGGCCGGACTGGCGCGGATCGGTTGACTCAGGCAAAAATAGAATTTTGCCAGGCAAGCTCATGTACCTGTTAGCAGGTAAAAAAAAGCCACGGCCGCAAGGCAGTTACATGCCCTGAGCGCTAAGGTCATAAAAAAGTGTTTTAGTTGATCTCCGCACTAAGTCCCTTCTGAAGAAGGGTCGAACAGATTGGTTTCAGGGTTTCGATCGAGCCTTTTTTGATGGCACATTTGCCAGTATAGTGAACAATAAAAGCACACTGTTCAGCCTAAAGGCTATCATGCCCGCAATATTTCATCAGGCATTCGATTACCCACTCAAAAGTATTAACGTCGTCGTTAAACAGGATGATGGAGTTTTCTTCCGCTTCGCGCGTTAGAACCTCTTCTTCCAGTAATTCTTCGGTGTCATAATGGTTCATCAGCATGGCACAAAGTTACGGCTTTTTTTCTATGGATTCAAATAGCGAAGTGCCTCGGCACCGTACAGTTTTTTACCGTCTTTATATACCGTAACAAAGGCATCGGTAATGCCGAGGGCAATCGCTTCTTCTTTCAGTTTTTTAGCAAAAGCCGGTGCGGTAAAGTTTCCGATGGTATATATGTAAAGGCCGTTGATTATCACATTGTTCACCGGCCAGGTTTTGATGCTCATGAACCGCGCAGCGACTTCATTCGGTACCTGATTTTTATAGGCACCGATCTGTACTTTAAAAGAAATGCCGGCTTCGTCGGTTTTCACACCGTTTTCTGCCGTAGCAGCCGGCCCTTGCGTCACGCCATTGTTAAAAGCCGCTGGCGGATTACCTGCTGGGGTTTCATTAGCCGCCGTTGTTACCGCCGGCGTGTTTGCCGCTGAGCTTTGGGTGCCAGGGGCTGTTGTCGTTCCCTGTGGGAAAATGATCGGATTTTCGGCCTCCATTTTCAGGTTGTTGTTTTCAGTCTGTAGTTTCTGTCCTTCGGCAAACGGAATACGTTTGGCGTTGTAATAAGCCGATACGAAAGCGTCTTTCACACCAAGATCCACTACTTTGCGTTTGTCTTCAAGTAATTTACTGCTTTGGTTGTATATCCCGGCCGTATAGCGGTAGAGACCGTTAGGTAATTTTTCGGTATAAATAGGACGGAGGTTCGAAAGTTGTGCGCGCGTTACCTGTTTGGAGTACACACCAATTTGGACGGTATATAAGAGTCCGTTCATTTGTTCCAGTTCGTTGGTGATCTCGGGGGCCTGGTTGTCTGCCGTCGGCGATCCGGCAGTCGTATTGGCAGGGGCAGTATTGCGAGGCACATTGGCGCCCGGTGTAATCCCTGCACTGCTGTTGGCCGCTAGATCCACTTTTTGTCCGGCCTCACGCGCTTTATCCATGCCTTCGTTCAGGTTAATGCGTTTGCCATTGTAATAAGCAACCACGAAAGCATCGCTGTAGCCCAATCCTTTTAAGTCGTTTTTCACGGCATTGGCACTTTCGTATTTATCAAAATTTCCGGCCATGTAGCGGATATAACCATTTGGTGTGCTTTGCGCAACCACCGGGCTCAGGCCTTTGAATGTGTTGTTGGGAAGTGCATTTTTGAACGCGCCGATCTGTACTTTAAACACCAAGCCATCCGGAATTTTTTCATCCAGCGGAATTGGGTTGTTATCGGTGTATGCATTACCTGCTTTCACCTCAACACCTTCTACCGATAGCTTCAAGGCCTGGCCACTGTTGCTATTCCCGTTGTTAGTCGGCGCTGCTGTCGTATTTCTTCCGTTGGTATTGGCAACGGCGTTGTTCGTGTTATTCGAGCCGGCCGTGTTGTTGCGGTTGGTGTTCCCGGCGTTGGTATTCCCGGTATTCGTGTTGTTTGCTGATGTGTTGCCGGTATTATTCCGGCTGTTATTTTCACTTGATGTATTATTTCCCGCTGTTTGGTTTCCTGTACTCGTATTAGCTGCCAACGTAGCTGCACTCGTGTTAATACGGCTTAACTGGTCGATAGCATCCTGCCCATTTTTGTTGGCATTGATCAGCAGGTCTTTTTTTGCGGAGGCGTCGGTTACCTGAGCGGCTTTGCTCAGTTGCGCCTGGTATTTTTTATAAAACTCCTGGGCTTTATTTTTCAGCGCCAGGTCGTTGCCTTTCAGATTTGGCGGAAGCGCCGCGAGCCGGCTCTTGTATTCTTTCTCGATAGCTTCAGCCAACAATGCGAGTCCTTCGAGATGGAGCTGATTGTTGGTATTGAGACTTGCTTTTGCCTCACTGAGTTTTGCAGCAGTTTCAGGGCTTTGTTCAGTCGCATTTACCGCTTTCGGCGTGTAATTGGTAAAATACTTTTTATAGGTATTGAGCACTGCGTTCTGCTTGCTTAAGGCCCAGTTTTCTTTCTCCTCGGCGTTGCTTAAGCCACCAAGTTTAGCAGCATCGGTCGGATAGGCTTCAGTTTCTTCCCTCAACCGTTTGCCCTGGTTGAAATAGATCTGCGCTTCGTTCAGCTGCATATCGGCAGTGCTAAGTTCACTGATATTTTTCCCTTTGGCCATGGCAGCCAATTCGTTCAAACTCTGGCTGTTTGCTTCGAAGGTCGCAGCATTCAATTGCTTTTGTTTTTCAGCGGCATTGATTTTTTTGGTGATGGCCTTGTTTTCAAGTTCGCGGGCCTGTTGCAAATCTTTTTCTTTTTCCTCAGGAGACTTATTTACCGCATTTTTCCTCAACTCGTAAGCCTGGTCGTTCATTTGGTCTGCCTCATTGATGCTGCTATTGATGCTCTCCTGGGAAAGCGATCCGCCAGGCGATGAAGGCAACTGGCTTACCTGGTCGAGCGCTACCACGATTTTCTGATCTTCGTTCAGTGCGGCATTTATTTTTCCGACAGCCTTTTCTTTCAGCGATAAGGCTTCCGGATTGCTATAGCCGTTAAAGGCGGTGAGGGCACTTTCACCAGGATTGTTGAGCCCGGTTTTTAGCTGGTCGGCACCCGAGCCTGTGTTGCTTGTCACAGGCGCTACAGTGTTGCTTGGCGTTGTGCGCGGATTGCCGGCACTTGTCGCAGAGGTCGTATTTGATGCTACGGATGGATTGGCAGAATTAGTGCCGCTGGTAACGCCAGGTGTGCTGCCAGACGAGCGGTTGGCTGTATTGTCTGTTTGATTTCCGGTTCCTTGATTTCCGGTTGGTTTGTTCCCGTTGGTAGCATTGGTTGCGTTGTTATTGTTCGCCTGCGATGCATTGTTTCGCGCTAACTGCGTGTTGGTGCCTGCGGCTGAGTTGTTGTCGCCGCTGTTTGTTGCAACATTATTAGCCGTATTTGTTGTGTTGCCGCCATTCGTTGTAGTGTTTCCGGCGAGCGCATTTCCGTTAGTTGTTGTCAACGATGCGGCTTCGTTTAGTTTTTTGATGGCTTCAATCTCTTTTTCGTTGGCTTTCAGCAGCAAGTCCGCTTTAGCAGCAACATCGTCCGTTTTAGCGGCAGAAGCTGTAAAGTTGCCTGCTTCCTGTGCCAGTTTATCCGATTCGGCTTTTAGTGCGGTGGCAGTTTGATTGAGGCCGAGGGCAGAGTTTTTCGATAGTTTATCGTTCTTCAGTTTCAGCTCGTTGCGGTTGGCGGCACTCAGCGCCGTGTAAGCGTCTGCCTGGCTCTGTGCTGTTTTCGACAGTTCGGCGCCCACATTGGCAAGAGCTGTCGCCGGGTCGCTCGCATTGCCGGGTGTGTTCAACTTATAAGAAGGATTGGCTTTGGCGAGTAGATCAATCGCTTTTTTCTGTTTGGCAAGGGCTTCGTTTTCTTTTTCTTCGGCATTGCCAAGCCCGCCAAGTTTCGCTGCACCCGACGGGTAAGCGTTGGCCTCATCGCGCAGTTTTTGAGCCTGCCCGAAGTTGATGATTGCCTCGTCTGCAAGCAGGTTGGCCTGGCTGATCTCGTTGCTGGTTTTGGAGGCAGTGACTTGTTGCAATTCGGTTAGCGTGGCCTTGTTTTTATCATAAGCCGATTGGTTGTCTTTTTTCTGAATGCTTGCGGCCTGTAGCTTTTTGTCAACGGCTTGTTTTTCGTTTTCGAGGGCTTGTGCGATCAGCGCATTTTTTTCTTCGCCTGATTTACCGGCCGATTCCTTGCGTTGTTCGAAGGCTTTGTTGTTCAATGCTTCGGCTTCATTTGTCAACACCTGGGCCTGGCTGCCGTTGCCTGTTTTTAGTTCGGTTTCGGTGCTGGAAATGAGGTTGTTGAGTTTGCTTTCATTTTGCCTGGCGGCTTCCAGTTTTTTATCCGCACTGGCTTTCAAAGCTGCAGATCCGCTTTCCTGGTAACTATTGTAACCAAAAATGGCATCGGCTTTTGCGCTGTTTGCAGGCAATTTATTTTTCAATTGGTCCAGTTCATTCAGGTAGCTGGAATTGTCAGTTGTTGTGCGGCTCGCGTTTGCAATGTCAGTTTTATTAGTGTCCTCAGGTTCTGTAGTATTGGTAATGGCGGCACCATTGGTAACACTGGTTTGTGTGCCGGCAGTGGTAGTGGATGCATTGTTGCCCTGTGTGGTTGCGCTGGTGCTATTCGTCGAAGCAATGGCTGTCGGGGTGTTGTTGGCCGTGTTGTTTCCGGCAGCAATTGCCTGCGCGTCGGCTTTCTTCAAGGCATTGTTATTTGCCAGGATTTGCTGATCGTTCTTATTCTTTTGTTTTTCAAGGTCTTTGATCTCTGTATTCAGTTTTTTCTTTTCAGCTTCATTTTTGGTTTTTGTGAGTTGATTCTTGTCGAGCGCAATCAAGTCGGCAATTTCTTTATTGTAGTTTTTCAGAATGGTGTTTTGCTCGTCAACCGCTGCCTTGTTCGATGTGTCGATGGGTTTCGCATTTACCTGGGCATTGTATTTTTTGCTGATGCCTTCATAGCTCAGGCTGCTGTTGTTGGTCTCATTGCCGTTTTCGATGGCATTTCCATTGCCGGCAGAAGAGCCATTTTCGGTGCCCGAATTATTGATGGCGACGCCACCGGTCTGATTATCGTTGTGTATTTTCGACGAGATGTCCAGTTCTTCATTAAGTGCATCGACCTGGCTTTGAAGACTCGCAATTTTTTGGTTGTTGTTGCCCAGCTCTTTGTTCTTCAGATCGATGTCGCTGTTTAGCTCTCTGATCTGGGCGCTGATGTTTTCTTTCAGCGACTTGTCGGTTTCGTTGGCCAGGTCACTTTCCAGGCTTTTCGTTTCGCCTTTCAGCAGGTTGATTTCGTTGAGGATTTCGTTGTTCTTTTTTTCGGATTTTTTAAGTTCGTTTTGCTTGAGTTCCAGCTCCGCTTTCATAGAAGCTACCAGTTCGTCGGACTGGTTCTTTTGTTTTGAAAGATCGTCGAGTTGTTTTTGGATCTGTTCCAGTTTAGCCAGAGCTTCCTTATTGTTTTTATTTTTGGTAATGGCTTCCAGTTCCTGGATGTATTGGTTTGTGAGTTCGGCCTCTTGTTTTTTCTGGTTGGCATCCATTTCCAGTTTTTTAGCCAATTCAGTTGCCGTGGCGGCAATGTTGGAAGCTGTTTTGGCGTCTTCCCGCAGCTGGTTTATTTTCACCGTTTCCTCGTTTTTTTGCTTGGCATCGGTGATGTTGGTGAGGTTAGCGGCCGCTTCATCGGCTTGTTTTTGCAAAGCGGTAGCTTCTGCCGTTTTTTGGGTCGCCAGGCCAAAAGCGTCCTGCGCCTGTTGTTTCAACGCTTTGCTTTCATTGTCTGCCTCTATGGCGTCTGTTTTAGCAATACTCAGCAATTGTTCGTTCGTAACATTTTTGTTTGTATTGGTGTTATCGGTTTTGGTCGTATTGCCACTGCTCTGAGCCGTGGGGTTGTTGGTGCTTACGGCATTGGTGTTTGGCTTTGCGTTGTTGGTGGCAGTGTTGGCAGCTGTTGGTTTCAAGCCGCTGTTGTAGGGTTCATGTTCGTTTACTTCCAGTTTGGCTTTTTTCTCGATCAGGTCTATCATCATCGAGTAATTTTCATCGGCTATCTGGCCCTCGAAGTAATTAATGATCTTCAATACTTTCTTCTCGTAAGAAATTACCTGCTTGTAGGGCTTGAGCGAGTAAGCTATCGGCATCTGCACACCATCTGATTGCGTGGTGAGGCCCGGTGTTTCCACGGTAAAAATAAACCTTCCGCCATTAGGCAGCTCCATGTAGTAGTCGCCATTTTCCTTGGCCTGAAAGGTTCCCACGATCTCTCCGTTGTCGATGTTTTTCACAGTGATTTTAGACAGAACACTTTGTGCGACATCTTCCTTCACCACAGTACCTTTCAGCACAGCAAAGTTCATTGGTCTTCGTTCAGTATTGATTTTAAGAACGTCGATTTTCCCGTATGGGCTATAACGTCCGGTACTGAAAAAGGCCGTTTTTTCGAGCGAGTCGGTTACAAAAAGGATGTCGTCGTCGGGTGAGTTGATCGGAAATTCAAGGTTCTCAGGCTTGCTCCAGGTGCGCGTGTCGGAGTCGTAGGTGGTTTTGAAGACATCGTAACCGCCCATGCTGTTGTGGCCTTTTGAACTGAAATAAA
>DAIUED010000166.1:0-7425 GCA_036845295.1 Bacteroidota bacterium | reverse complement strand
CAAGAATGCCAGCTATGATCGAGGCTTCACAGAATTCGGTGGCATCAAAGGGCAAAGCCACAGCGGATTTATTCCCACAGGCGAAACCGCCGCTTTCGTATTGGCAGTGAACGATTTTGAAAAACGTTTTCTGTTGTTTTCTGTTTTCTCTGACGAGCACGCGTTCCGAAAATTCAACATAATGTATTTGCAGACACCTGCCAACAACGAACCTTTTCTCAGTGGTGTCCTTACGCTTTCCTCGGAGTATCTTCATTACATGACCTTGGGAACGTCACACAAACCCGATTTCAGCGTGCAGTTTCCTGCGAAGCGACTGAGTACTGATGCGGCATGGAGCGACCTCGTGCTCGATGAGGCCATCCTCGACGAAGTAATGGAAATTCAGGATTGGATTGTGCATGGCGAAACACTCCTGAATGAATGGAATATGCGCAAGCGCATCAAGCCGGGCTTTCGCACCTTGTTTTACGGTCCGCCGGGAACAGGAAAAACCCTTACGGCCACACTGCTCGGAAAATCCACTGGTCTGGATGTATATCGTATCGACCTGTCGATGGTGGTGTCTAAATTCATCGGCGAAACCGAAAAAAACCTGGCGAATGTATTTGACCAGGCGCAAACTAAAAACTGGATCTTATTCTTTGATGAAGCGGATGCCTTGTTTGGTAAACGCACACAAACCAGCAGTTCCAACGACCGGTATGCCAATCAGGAAGTATCTTATCTTCTGCAACGCATCGAAGATTTTCCGGGCGTTGTAATACTGGCAACGAATTTAAAAGCAAACCTCGACGAAGCATTCAGCCGGCGTTTCCAGTCGATGATCTATTTTCCGTTGCCCGGCCCTGAGCAGCGTCTCGTGCTTTGGAAACAGTCGTTTTCCGATAAGAGCACACTTGGTCACGACGTCGATCTTCAGGATATTGCCGAAAAATATGAGCTTGCCGGTGGCGCCATCATCAACATTACCCGCTATGCCTCGTTGATGGCGCTCAAACGAAAAAGTCGGGAGATACAAAAGGCAGATATTCTGTCAGGCATCCGGAAAGAGTTTTTGAAAGACGGGAAAACCGTGCATTAGCATACACACGATAAACAGGATTCATAACCCTCAAAACTAAAAAATATGAAAGCACAAGACAAAATTGCCCAGCAAAAAGCGAATTCTTCTGCGCACACCGTGAGTTCAAAGGCCATTCAGAAGAAGGCCGTGGGCGTAGTACAAAAGGTAGAAACTGAAGAGGACGTTCAGCAGCACAAGCCGGAAGGTACTGTGCAGAAAATGGACACGCCGGAGCTGGATGAAGAGCACCCCGCAGGCACTGTGCAGCATAAAATCAACACACATGGAGAAGCAGGCATCGAGTCTGTACAGCTCCAAGAAAACAAAACCGGGATGCCTGATCAGTTGAAATCGGGCATCGAAAGCCTCTCTGGGATGAGCATGGATCATGTAAAAGTGCATTACAATTCGTCGCAACCCGCGCAGCTTAATGCCCTTGCTTATGCGCAGGGCAGCGACATACACATTGCGCCGGGACAGGAACAGCACCTGCCGCACGAAGCCTGGCATGTGGTGCAGCAGGCACAAGGCCGGGTTCAGCCCACTACGCAAATGAAAGCCGGCGTGCCCGTAAACGATGATCCAGGCCTGGAACACGAAGCCGATGTGATGGGGGAAAAGGCCTTAAGTACTGGCGGGCTTCCGCTTCAGAAAAAACGCATCGTCCAGAATAGCAATGCACCGTATCAGTTCCGGAAAGACAAACGCGTCGAGTATTCGGCTACCAGGCATTACAACGACGGATGGGGTGCAGCTTACGGCATTCAGGATGATAATACGCTGAAAGGCAGGGTCAGTGACGACGTTAAAGGCTCGGGAGAAATTGGGCTAGGGAATTTTGTTGTCAAGACCTGGAAATTCCAGGGCTATGATTATAGAAACCTGAAGAAAGCCAATATTTTGTATAAAGACGAATCGGAAGGCGTTAAGAAATACCGGACAACTTATACCAGCATCTACCACTGTGGCCCAACGGGTGGCTCATGGCGACAATACCACGACGGTACCAAATGGGTGAATGGGTAAGACGATGTAAACCAGTTTTTTGAAAACCACATGATGAAAGAAAGTTCCGAACATAAGCCACGACAATATCAGCGCCAGGTTACAGCAAATCCGAAAGCATCTGCTGGTATTACCATGCCCGCTGTGCCGGTATTGCAAAAGAAAAAAAAGCAACGTTTCAGTGGAACCAGGGGACAGGATGATGTGCAGCGCTACCTGGCTAAGATCGCACCCAGCCAAGGTCCGATCAGGGAATATATTGCAAATCATGCGGAAACTAACGGTGGCCTTTGCGCAGGCTGGGTTGTTCTCCATCGGAAAGATCCTGACCGGTTGATCCGCATGTGGCAACAGGTGTCTGAAAAAATAGAACAAGACGACAAAAGAGGGATGGGACGAGCCACGGATGATGCGGTGAAACTCTACATGGAGGCACAATACCATTTCACGAATGATTTGGATAACCATGGGGAGTTTGTTGCGCCCGATGATGAAGTATTGGCAGAAGCAGGACTCGAAGAGAACCCTCAGGATATGTCAAAGAAAGTCGGCGGAAAAAGCCAGGTGCTGGTTCAACGGGGAGGCATCATGCACATGGCTAAACAGATTCATGACAACTATAAAGGCTCCAAAAAACAATTGTTTGTAGAGATATATCATAGCGCGCATACATCGCAAGTAGAGTTCAGACAGGGTAAACTATTTTCGATTTGTGAGTCGGAACGTGGAGGCGTCAGTTTCTTATACGACGTGCAGGTGGCCGAAAAAATTTTTGCATCCGTTTTTATGAAAGAAGACAAAGAAGATATAGATTCGGCAATATTGAGTTTTGACTTGTATAGCCCGAACTAAAAACAGGAAACTTAACAGAGAGCAAATGAACGATACAAAGTCTGAATATAAACAGCAGGCAAAAACTCTTCGGCCTGCCTCCGATTTTCATACGGCCAGCGGACGTTCGCGGCCTGCCGTATCTGTTTTACAAGGCAAGACTGGGAACAGTGTTACCCAGCTATACTCAAAACACCTATTCGGTAAGCTTTCAGGCGGTAAGCAGTTGCTACTGGCACCGGATGATCGCCTCTTTGCGTCCGGTGCCAAAATTGAACAGGCTAATGGCATCAATGGCAGTATAGGTTTCAAAGCAGGAGAAACCTCCGAAGCAATTGACGACTTAAAAGAGGTGCATGCTTTTGTAAAATCAGGAAGTCAGCTGGAAAGCGACATAGAAGGTTATGATCAAGAAGATGAACTGAAAGACCTGAAATCCAATTCCCTGAAAAGGTTACCTGACTTGGAGTCGCTACAAGAAAAATATAAAGACATCATCCTGGATCATCTCCGGGAGGGCGAGAAACTGCCGGAAGATGTGGCATCGCGTGTTGGGCAAACGAACTTAAAAGTAAGAGAAGAGAGAATAAAATTCATTAGTGAGCTCGCCGAAACAAGCCTGATTTATATTAACGAAGTTGAAAAACCGGCGTTGGAAAAAAGGCTGGACGACTACATCGAAAAGCAGGTTGTGCAAAAAGACAGGCCGCTGATGCCGAGCGATTGCCGGGCGATGGCAAGTTATGTGGCGGGCTTCGATGCTGGCAGCGAAGGCGTTGACGTCACCGGGTCTAAGGTTGAGGCAGGCGATGTGTATGAATACACGTCATCCAATCTGGAAAAGGCCGAATGGCCTTTTCATTACGCCGCAGTTATCATGACCGACGGTGCGGATCATGTGACAATGGAAAATGCCGCCGCAAAAGCCTCCGACAAATTCAGTAAAGCACTTTACGATCGCAGCTGGTTTTATCAACTGTTCGGATCAGAAAAAGGGCAGACCTTCGACGATCATTATAAGTCTATGCTTGACCCGGAATAATACCCCTGACAATATATAAACCATGAAAACCACTGTACACAAAACCACGGAAGCCGTTCAGAAGACGTCGTCAGCTAAAGACGGTAGAAGCAGTTTGTCTTTGCCCGCTGTTCCGGTATTGCAGCCAAAGATCGAGAAAAGCGTCGATGGCTGGAAACTAACGATCGACGATGATGCATTTGAAGCTGACGCCGTGAAAATTTTCGGGTATCTGAAAGGGAAAGGGCTGCTGGATGGTTTAGCCGGCAAGAAAGTACTGATGGTAAAAGCAGAAGGGAAAGGAGATGCAGTGTGCCACCATTGGTCGTTTGGGGGCCTCAATCCGGCTTTCGCCCTGAACATCGCGCAGATTCATGAAGCGGTGGGAGGTAAGCAGAAATTTAAATCGGAAGAGAATCCGGACGAACTGCCGGATGAATTCCGCGAAACAGTTTACGATTGGGCGGAGATCGATAAAAATGGCCTGAAGCCTGATGGCGAAAGTCAGATCTTACGGGTTTATGGAGGCAACGAACATAGCTCCCGCCCCATCAACGGACACTATTTCCATAAGTTCAATTCGTTCGAGTTTATTTTTGCGGTTGAGGGGGCCGATATTGGCGCGGCCTACGGCTCAACCGAAAATGTTGAGCTGAAAGTTTACCCGGCTTCCGGTCTAGGTAGTGCGTCGTGGTTTACCTATGAAAAAGAATAGCAGCAATCAACAGTGCTGCACTATTGCATAGTAACCGGGTTTTTATTTTTCTTTCCGTTATCGTTCCATTAAAGATTCATCCATGCCATCAACCGAAAAAACAAATACATCGCTCACTACCACCACACCCGCCTCGCAGATGGCAGGCCCACAAGCCATGCAGAAAAAAGCTGTCGCTGTCATCCAGAAACAGGAAGCACCGGAGCCGGAACACGAGGAGGAATCTTTTCCGGCGCAGCTCAAAGAAAATAAAACCGGCATGCCTGATCAGCTGAAATCGGGCATCGAAAGCCTTTCAGGAATGAGCATGGATCATGTGAAGGTACACTACAATTCGTCGCAGCCTGCCCAGCTCAATGCCCTGGCTTACGCACAGGGTAGTGATATACACGTTGCTCCGGGGCAGGAAAAGCACCTGCCACACGAAGCATGGCACGTGGTGCAGCAGGCGCAGGGGCGCGTACAGGCAACGCGGCAGATGAGGCAAGCGGTGCCGGTCAACGACGATCCCGGTTTAGAGCATGAAGCTGATGTGATGGGAGAGAAGGCTATGCAACTGAAATCGGATATCACGCAGTTTCCATCGGCAGTAAAAAATGTAGCGCAGGAACAACACGCGTCGGTATTTCAAATGAAGCCGCGCAAGGCCATGGTGAAATGGGGCGTCACCCATTTGGTGAAAGCGCAGGGCGAAAGTCTTTTTGGTAGTATGGAACAAGACGGTTGGAAGGATAACGAATTACCGGTAGAAGAGGGCGAGCTCAGGCAAGGTCAATTGTTGATGGTAGATGATGAGCTCGTATTCATGTCCAGGCGCGGCTCCAACCAGGAAGATGCCGAAAAAAGAAAATCCGATAGTAAAAAGGAATTAAAGCAGCAGTGGAATAAAGTTCTGGCGGTAAACAAAACAAATTATGAGGGCAAAGATGTCTTTATACGTTTTGAAACAATTCAATGGATAGATGAACCACAAAAGAAAGAGAAACGGAACATTGGTAAAGTTGAGATCCCTGAAAAAGATGTTTTAGGAGAAGAAATTACCAAACAGCTTCATGTAATCAAGGATGCATGGATTGAAGCTTCGCTCAAACGGAGAAGAAGCATCGATCAGGTAAAATATAAGGAGAAGGAAAGCGTAGATAAACAGGAAGACGATGAATTGGATGAAGAGGAGGTAGGAGGCTTGCCTCAAGGATTGACGTCCGGTTGGAACTGGGACCAATATGATGAAGGAGAAGACGTGGCAACTGAAATGGCAATTCCGCTTTACAGGTCTTACGAGTTAAAGAATAAACCAACTAATTTTATGCTGAAAGCATATTATGAAGATGAGGGCGAAGATGTACCGATCACATTTCTCATGATGGAAGCAACCTCTAAAGAAAATCGCTTGTTTCGGGATGATTTTAAGTATGATCCTTCAGAACCACAGTTTTTTTACATCCGTTGGTTAGTAGGTAATCCGATAAAGAAAGGGGGCGGTTCTGAATTAATGGCATTGGCAAAACAAAAAGCCTTCGAATACCAATATGCTATTTATGTGCAAGTGGCTTATTCAGCTATTAAATTTTATACAGACTCCGGTTTCGAAGTTGCCGAAAGCGGTGCCTTTAAGGAAGGCGAGGGTTACGGAGATACCCTCCTAAAATTTACGCCACCGAAGTTTTAAGACGTTGTTTGCAGTTGCCGACATATTTCAGCCAATAAGTTCCGAATGATCCGCCTTGGCACCGTATGTGTCTGGTAAAAATAACACCTACTCATCATTCAGCGAGTTAATACCTTGTTGCTTGAGGGTTTCAAGCGCTGCTTTCATCGCAGCAACCTTTTCAGCCGGATGGCCCGTCCAGGCTGTTACTTCGCCTACCACGCGGAAAGGATGCGTAGAACGGTAGGATTTAGATGGGTTGCCCGGAAATTTTTTGTCGGTGAGGTCCGGATCGTCTTCAATATCGCCAGTAGGCTCTACCAGGTAAATCCGTTCACGACCTTCACCGGCGGCCAGCTCAGCGCCCCAGATGGCAGCATCGAGGGTGGCACTTAAAAAGATGTAACGGGCATGTTTCCGCTGACCGTAATTCGACTGGTAACCGGGGCTGATAGAATCACCCAGGTTCAGCTGGGCTTTTGTGCCATGAAAATACGTTTGAGCAAAGGGCGTTGCGCCGGCGGCTGTTTGTTTCTGGTCGTTTTTTTCCAAAGTAATGGTGTTGCGTGCGTTTGGTTTGATTCGACAATATATAATGGCGTCAAATCCCGCAAAAATAAGGTTGTATAGGTGAGACCGCCAACTGCAAAAGTAAATTATTTCTCGTGCGTTTCAAAATAGGAAACCTGGTTTAGTCCGGTTTAAAGCAAGCTGTTATTCGGTCTTTTTTGATACATTTGCGAACCACTTCGTCCGGAGTATCCGGGCGGCAAAATAACAGACTATATGATTATCGAACCTAAAATGAGGGGATTTATTTCCCTGACAGCACACCCCGCAGGCTGCGAGCAAAATGTTCGTGAGCAGATCGCCTACACCAAAAAAGCCGGTGCTATAGCCGGACCAAAGAAAGTATTGGTGATTGGCGCTTCCACCGGCTTCGGCCTGGCTTCACGCATTGTTAGCGCTTTTGGCGCAGGTGCCGCCACCATCGGCGTGTTTTTCGAAAAACAACCGGCCGAAGGGAAAACGGCTTCTCCGGGCTGGTACAATAGTGCCGCGTTTCAGAAAGAGGCCAAACAAGCAGGCTTGTATGCCAAAAGCATCAATGGCGATGCTTTCTCCAACGAGGTAAAAGC
>DAIUED010000165.1:0-7434 GCA_036845295.1 Bacteroidota bacterium | reverse complement strand
CTACAGCTTTACCTACTTCCATAGTTACTGTACCGGTTTTTGGGTTTGGCATCAAACCACGAGGACCCAATACGCGACCTAATGCACCTACCTTGCCCATTACTGAAGGCATGGTAATGATTACGTCCACGTCTGTCCATCCACCCTTAATTTTGTCGATATACTCGTCTAATCCAACATAGTCTGCACCAGCGGCTTTAGCTTCGGCTTCCTTATCAGGAGTTACCAGGGCCAATACGCGCAGGGTTTTACCTGTACCGTGCGGTAAGGTAACGGTGCCACGAACCATTTGATTAGCTTTACGAGGATCAACTCCTAAACGGATCGCGAGATCCACAGAAGCATCAAATTTAGTTGTGGTAATTTCTTTCACAACTTTTGAAGCCTCAGCCACAGTGTATGCTTTCGTTGCGTCGAACTTAGCATCAGCTGCTTTTCTTTTTTTAGTTAACGTTGCCATGTTTTAAAGCTTGTTATTGGTTATTAAAATGATTGAATTAGTTTGCCGGAGCGTCACCGGTTACAGTGATACCCATGCTGCGAGCCGTACCGGCTACCATGCGCATGGCTGATTCGATCGTGAAACAGTTCATGTCCACAATTTTATCAGTTGCAATGGTGCGGATCTGATCCCAGGAAATGGAACCTACTTTTTTACGGTTGCTCTCGCCTGAACCTGCTTTTACTTTAGCCAGCTCCATGATCTGTACTGCTGCAGGTGGGCGTTTGATAACGAAATCAAACGTTTTATCGGCATAAACATTGATGATAACCGGTAATACTTTACCAGCTTGTTCTTGGGTTCTGGCATTGAACTGCTTGCAGAACTCCATGATGTTTACACCTTTGGCACCTAATGCAGGACCAATCGGAGGCGACGGGTTAGCAGCTCCACCTTTGATTTGAAGCTTTACGATTGCTGATAACTCTTTTGCCATTTTATTTGGTTTTTATTTGGTTTGTGAAAAGCGCCGGATGGCTCATCATCGTTTGCTTTTCTATATCGAAGTTTTCGCGCCGGGAGATGACTTTGAGTTGGAAGCAGCAAAGCGCTCATATTTCCCGGGTTACTACCCTTCAATGCGTTATTTTCAGTATGTCAGGTTTGTTTTCTGTGTGGCTTCGAAAGCCTCAGCCACCAAAAACATTTAGTTTGCTGTTTCTGACTTCGCTCAACCTCGCACCAAACAGTGGCTGAGGCTTTCGAAGCCGAGACAAATTACTCTCTCTCCACTTCACCAAAGCCCAGCTCAACCGGTGTTTTACGACCAAAGATCTTAACGGTAACTTTGATCTTTTTCTTTTCGTCGTTGATCTCTTCGATCACGCCGTTGAAGCCATTGAAAGGACCATTGATCACTTTCACCGATTCTCCAACCACATAATTGCTGGTAACAACGCTTTCGGCCTCGGTAAGTTCATCTACCTTGCCTAAAATACGATTCACTTCAGATAAACGCATCGGCACGGCTTCGCCACGCTTGGTTTCGCCCAAAAAGCCGATAACGCCAGTAATATTTTTAATGATGTGGGTGATCTCGCCAACCAGGGCAGCTTCAATAAGCACATATCCAGGATAGAACGAACGTTCTTTCTGGATTTTTTTGCCATTGCGGATCTGGATGAATTTCTCTGTAGGGATCAATACCTGAGAAACATAATCGTTTAACTTCAACCGGTTAATTTCAACCTCGATGTATTGTTTCACTTTCTTCTCCTGACCACTAATGGCACGCACAACGTACCATTTTTTAACGATCGAAGAATCTTTGTTTGCCGTTTCAGCCATGTCTTTCCAGTAAGTCTAAAAATTATATTCCGTTCACCATTTTATAGGCGTTGCTCATCAGCACCTCAAAACCTAAATCCATGCCCCATACCAGGAGCCCGATAATAGTAGATGCCACAGCTACCAGAATAGCGCTGCTTTGCAACTCAGACCATGTTGGCCAGGTTACTTTATTAAACAACTCGTCTTTAGTCTCTTCAATATACGTCCCGAACTTGCTCATATCAAATTTTATTTTAGATTAGGGATAAATTTAAGATCCCGGAATATTGTTCTTGACGTCTTAAATTCATCCAACTTCTCCTGTTAGCACGGGCGGAGAGATTCGAACTCCCATCTGCGGTTTTGGAGACCGTAATTCTACCCTTGAACTACGCCCGTAAATGCCTTTCTTAATAAACAGCAAAATGGCTAAGCCTCAAACGGCAAGCCATTTTGCTGATAAAGAGCAATGATTACTCGATGATCTCAGTTACCTGACCAGCACCTACGGTACGGCCACCTTCACGCATCGCGAAACGAAGACCTTTGTCCATAGCTACCGGAGCATGTAACTCAACAGTAATTGTAACGTTATCACCAGGCATAACCATTTCGCGTCCTGCTTCCAGAGTAATTTCTCCGGTTACGTCAGTTGTACGCAGGTAGAACTGAGGACGGTATTTGTTATGGAATGGCGTGTGACGTCCACCTTCTTCTTTTTTCAGAACGTAAACCTCAGCTTTGAATTTTTTGTGAGCTTTGATTGAACCTGGTTTCACGATAACCATACCACGACGGATATCTTTTTTATCGATACCACGCAACAACAGACCTACGTTGTCACCAGCCTCACCGTAGTCGAGGATCTTACGGAACATCTCTACACCTGTTACGGTAGAAGTCAATTTCTCTTCGCCCATACCGATGATTTCAACCGCGTCGTTGGAGTTGATCACACCAGCTTCGATACGGCCCGTAGCTACAGTACCACGACCAGTGATGGTGAACACGTCTTCAACCGGCATCAGGAATGGCTTATCTTTATCGCGTGGAGGCAATGGAATGTAAGAATCTACAGCATCCATTAATTCCATGATTTTTTCTACCCATTTAGCGTCTTTATTCAAGCCACCTAAAGCAGAACCTTTAATGATCGGAGTGTTGTCACCGTCGAATTTGTAGAAAGACAACAATTCGCGGATTTCCATTTCAACTAACTCTAACAATTCGGCGTCTTCAACCATATCCACTTTGTTCATGAATACAACGATAGCAGGTACACCTACCTGACGAGCCAAAAGGATGTGCTCACGGGTTTGAGGCATAGGACCATCAGTAGCAGCAACCACCAGGATCGCACCGTCCATCTGAGCAGCACCGGTAATCATGTTTTTCACATAATCCGCGTGGCCTGGGCAGTCAACGTGTGCATAGTGACGTGAAGCTGTTTGGTATTCTACGTGAGAAGTGTTGATGGTAATACCACGCTCTTTCTCTTCAGGGGCATTATCGATAGACGAGAAATCCCTTACTTCTGATAAACCTTTTTCTGCCAATACTGTGGTGATTGCAGCGGTTAATGTAGTTTTACCGTGATCGACGTGACCAATTGTTCCAATGTTTACGTGTGGTTTGGAACGGTCGAATTTTTCTTTAGCCATTGTTATTTTTTTAGTTGATTGTTATTATTTATTTCTGTTTTTACTTCTTTCCAATTACCTTGAGCTGTTGAGCGGGATTGAACCGCCGACCTCTTCCTTACCAAGGAAGTGCTCTACCACTGAGCTACAACAGCTTATTTTCTTTTTTTAAGCTCTTTTCCGCAACCCTTTTTGCTTACAGCATCATCGCTGCCTTGCTAAACCCGCCAAAACTGCACTGCCACCGGGCCGGAAATCTGATTTTAAAGAACTTTGTGCTTGTATATACGAAAAGTCCCTCGTTTTTGGGGACTATCAAAAGAATTCGGGCCGCTCATGCAGACCCTACCACTTTTGTCCGTTACACACGGTTATTCTCAACTTCACAACACTCCATTTGGAGCGGAAGACGGGTCTCGAACCCGCAACCTCCAGCTTGGAAGGCTGGAGCTCTACCAATTGAGCTACTTCCGCTTACAATTTAGATTCAGGACCTCAAACCGAAGGTAAACGACTTCTGGCTTGTTTCTCTTTTCCTAAACATCTCCGTGGGGACAGGAGGATTCGAACCTCCGAAGTCGAAGACAACAGATTTACAGTCTGTCCCATTTGGCCACTCTGGTATATCCCCAAAAAAAAAGAGCCGAAGAAGGGACTCGAACCCCCGACCTACTGATTACAAATCAGTTGCTCTACCAGCTGAGCTACTTCGGCTTATTTTTTCAATTTTAAAGAACGTCCCGTTGTATTTGGGGTTGCAAATTTAGTAACATTTTTTGTTGTTGCAAAAAAAAATAAAACTTTTTTCGATTTTTTTCCGCTTTTGTATTTTAATGCCTATAGGGTTCCGAAAATCAGCTAAATTGTAGCCTGTTCGATACGGATTTAGCTTTAACAAAATTTGCCGCGGCCCGCCCCCACAAAGGCTTCAAATATAGCACCATTTCCCAAATATATAGCTATATTAGCACACTTAAATTTTCTATGAAAGATTTCCTGGCATTTCTTAAATCCAAGCAGTTTCTGAAACATTTCCTGATTGCCTCCCTGAGCCTTTTATTCGTATTGTGGATACTCTTCAAACTGCTCAGCGTGTACACTCACCATGGAGAACGAGCGGAAGTGCCGGATTTTAAAGGAAAAAAAATAAGTCAACTAGACCAATTTATACAAGGGAAAAACGTACGCTACCTCATCATCGACAGTATTTACGACCCCAAACAAACCCCGGGAACGGTTATTAAGCAGGATCCGGAGCCAAAATCGGAGGTTAAACACAATAGAATGATTTACCTCTACGTTACCAGTACTCAGGCGCCACAAGTTGCCATGCCGAAACTGGTTGACAAAAGTACACGCCAGGCCTTGTTCATGATCGAAAGCTATGGGTTCAAAAAAGGATCCGTAACCGAAATAGCCGCCGACTGCAAGGGCTGCGTCATTAAACAACTCTACAAAGGCAAAGAAATAAAACCCGGCGACCCGATCAAAAAAGGAAGTAAAATAGACCTGGTGATTGGCCGGAAAGAAGAGGGATACACGTTGCCCGACGACAATGATGCTCCCGAAACCGAAAACGATCCCGCAGAAGACTGAAACTAAATGAACAGAACTTTTACAACCGTCGTATTCGCAATTCTGTTGCTGCTGGGCATTGGCCTGAAAGCCCAGGAACAACTGATGCCGCTCAACGCCAACGCACAACTCGCCGGCGCTCCGCAAACACATCTCCTGGCTAGCCGTACAAGCTCGGTTGGACCTCTCGACACCATCCCGTTTTTCGAAGATTTTTCCTATTCCACCATTTCACCATACCCGTCGCCCAACCATTGGATCGACTCCAATGTTTACATCAACCACACATTTCCTATTGCGGCGCCCAGCATTGGTGTCGCAACGTTCGACGGGCTTAACAAAAAGGGATATCCTTACAACCTCAGCGCTCCGGTTTCTAGCTCAGCTCAAGCCGATAAGCTGACTTCAAGACCTATAAACTTACAAAAAAAAGGTGCCCAGGTTTACCAGCCTTCAGACAGCGTTTACCTTAGTTTCTATTACCAGGCCGAAGGGCGGGGCGATGCGCCGGAACCCAACGATTCGCTTAGCGTTGACTTTTACAAACCAAACCAAAAAAAATGGGAAAAGGTATGGGGACGGAAAGGCTATAACCCTTCCGGGGCCGATAGCCTTTTTCACCTGGTGATCCTTCCTATCAAAGATACCGCTTACTTCGACAGCTTGTTCCAGTTCCGTTTCCGCAACAGGGCTACACTCAGCGGGAGCCTCGACCACTGGCATGTGGATTATATCCGTATTGATAAGAACCGCTCGTATGCCGACTCTCTTGTAGAAGACGACGCATTTCAGTACATGAGCACGCCTTTCCTCAAAAATTATTCAAGCATGCCCTACCGGCAGTTCATTGCCAGCGAAATGGCGCCTGCAACAAATAACTATATCCGCAACAATTTCAACACCGGCAAAAACACCTTTTACAACTATTCGGTGTATGACAAAAACAGCGTGATGACGTACAGTTATAACGGCGGCAGCGCCAATATCCTGCCGTATTCGCCTAACGGGATGCACAATGTTTCGCAACACGCAAGGCCGCCGGTATCGTTTACTTTTCCGGCCCCAATGGTTGATTCGGCTCTCTATACCATCAAACACGTGATATCTTCCAACCCCGATTTTGCCAGGCAAAACGACACGATCTTTCAAATCCAGAAATTCAGTTCCTTCTATGCTTATGACGACGGCACAGCGGAAGTAGGGTATTATAATAATACTTACGGTGCCAAAAATGCCGTTCGTTACACCCTCAATGTTCCCGATACACTCCGTGCCATGCGCATTTATTTCGATCCGGTAACAGATGGGCAGAATATCATTGCCTCTTCGTTCCGCATGGTTGTGTGGGCCGATGGTAATACCGGGCCTGGCAACGAAATTTACCGCGACAGTGCTATGTATCCTAAATACATCCAGGGCAGTTACAACATCATGCCTACCTACAAGCTCACGTCATGTCTGCGTTTAAGCCCTGGCACTTACTACTTCGGGATCCAGCAAACCTCCAACAAACCGCTCAACATCGGCTTCGACAAAAACAACGACCATTCCAATGCATTATACTACGATATTGGAAGCGGCTGGGTACAATCAGCCATCAAAGGCTCGATCATGATCAACCCGATGCTTGGCTGTAATTATCCACCCACACCGGTTGGTATGGAGGAATATGGTTATACGATACCGCAGGGTCAGATTTCTTTGTACCCTAATCCTGCGCAGAATACCATACGCATTGGCACCAATGGCATACTGGTTGATAATGCCACTGTCCGCATTCTTTCAGTCGTGGGGCAAACGGCATATACAAGGTCCTATTCTTCGGGCGACGAGATTGACATCAGCGCTTTGCCAGACGGCATTTATTTTGTTCAGCTTGAAGCGACCGAACTCGCTACCACGCCACAAAAACTGATCATTACCCGTTAATCGACCGCGTTGTTTCTGGCTAACGGTCCGGGAATGCCGCTTTCAATCAAGGAACAGCTTTTATGACCTCATACTTAAACATTCCGCTACTCATCGCCTCGCTGTTTTTTGCGAACGCCCACCTAAAGGCACAAGAGCAACTCGTTCCACTTCATGCCAACAACAGCTTGATCTCCCCATCAACAGGAAAACCGCCTGTATCCGCTCGCACTGCGAGTCTTCCTGCACTTACGCTCCCTTTCTTCGAAGACTTTTCGTATGCGCCACTATCGCCTTATCCGCGGGCAGATTACTGGCTCGACTCCAATGTGTTTATCAACCATACCTTTCCGGTTGCACCTCCCAGCATCGGGGTAGCCACATTCGACGGGCTAAATAAAAATGGCTATCCTTATAACCTTTATGCTTCACCCACCAGTTCTGGCCCGGCAGATAAATTAACATCCCGCCCCATTAATCTCCTGAAAAACGGCCCGGCATACTACGCCGTGTCCGACAGTCATTATTTAAGTTTTTACT
>DAIUED010000164.1:0-7506 GCA_036845295.1 Bacteroidota bacterium | reverse complement strand
CACGGTAGCACAGCCAGGGCTTACTGAAAGCGTACAGGAATATACGCCTGCAGGAAGGTTGCTGGCGGTATTGGATGATGAGCTATTAGGCGACCAGCTATAGCTATCGGCGCCAGAACCAGAAATACTGATGCTGCCATCGCTGCCGCCATAACAGCGAACCTGCGTAACACTTGCCGACAATACAGTCGGGTAGGCCACTACTATCACACTGGCTTGTGCGGAAACCATACACACGCCGCTGTTACTGCCCTGTACGGTGTAAGTGGTGCTGCTGGCAGGAGCTACAGTTTGACTTGCTGCCGTTTGTCCGCTGCTCCAGGTATAGCTTGTAGCGCCGCTGGCAGTGAGTGTAGCGGATTGACCAGTACAGATGGTTGCAGAGTTCACAGTAATGGTTGGTGTGGCAGTAACGCTTACGGTAATTTGCGTGGTATTGGTACAGTTGGCTGCCATACCCGTAACGGTATAGGCTGTAGTACTCGTTGGGTTAGCTGTCACATTGCCGCCGCTGCTGGTGTTCAGCGAGGATGCCGGTGTCCAGGTGTAGGAGCTGCCGCCCGAGGCTGTGAGCGAGGTGGTTTGTCCCGCGCAGATAACAGTATTGCCTGATACCGAAATGGTTGGTAGTGCGTTTACGTAAATTGTAGTGGCCAGCGTATTGGTTGCGGGGCAGGAAGCATTACTTCCCGTTATGGAATATTGCGTGGCGGTTCCCGGGCTCACCGTAAAGCTGGCACCCGTTTGTCCGCCGGGTAGTAAGGTGTAGCTCGATACACCAGTGGGAGTGATCACCGCACTTTGGCCGGCACATACCGTGTAGTTGCTGACGTTTTGAATCGCAATGGTGTAATTATGAACGGTAACAGTCGCCGTATGTGATTGAACGCAGCCTGCACCGCTACCGCCATTGCTGCCATTAACAGTAAAAGTACTTGTACTTGCAGGACTAACGGCAATATTGCCGCCATTCTGACCCGTGCTCCAGGTATAGCTTGCCGCTCCGCTTGCCGTTAAGGTTGTTGTTTGTCCGGCGCAGATAGTTACCGAGCTTACGGCAATCGTTGGTGTAGCGATCACGCTCACAGTTACCTGGGCACTGTTGGTGCAGGTTCCGGTACTGCCGGTAACGGAGTACGTGGTTGTGGTTAATGGGGTCGCCGATACATTGCTGCCCGATGTTGTGTTAAGTGTGGATGATGGTGTCCAGGTATAAGAACTGGCTCCTGACGCCGTCAATGAAGCGCTTTGTCCCTGGCAAATGCTCGTGTTGCCGGTAACGGCTACCGTTGGTAGTGGCGCCACGTAGATGGTAGGCGTGAGTGTGTTGTTTACCAGGCAGGAGGCATTGCTTCCGGTAATAGAATATTGGGTTGTTGTGCCTGGGCTTACGGTAAACGTGTTGCCTGTTTGTGATCCGGGATTGAGGGTATAACTTGTAGCACCTGAAGGCACGATCACCGCGTTTTGGCCAGGGCAAATCGTGTTGTTGCTAATGCTTTGTATGGCGATTGTCGATGTCAGGATCGCTACATTGACAGTGCCGGCCTGTACACAGCCCAGGCTATTGGTCACAACAACGCTATACGTACCGGCGTTGACAGGCCCTGCATTCGGAATCGAAGGATTTTGTACGTTACTGCTGTATGTGTTGGGTCCGGTCCAGGTATAAGTACTGGCAGCAGGTACCCCAAGCGAAATGGCGGCGCCTGCGCAAACCGGGCTGTTGCTGGTTGGAGTGATCGCAGCTACGGCACCCACCGTAACCGTAATTGCAACGCGGTTGCTGATGCCGCCGCAAATACTGTCTGCTACATAGTAGGTTGTGGTTACAGTGATAGGTGACGTTGTATATGTGTTGCCGCTGGCTATTGAAGTACCTCCGGTAGATGTCAGATACCATAGCCGTGTGCCTCCCGCGCATAGATTGCTGGCTGCAGAAAGGGTTGTCGTTTGTCCGGCACACACGGTTAGATTGGCTGGCGGCGTCGTATTAGATGGCGTTGGTACGGTCGATAGGGTTTGCGCATATTGCGCGATGAAAGCATCCTGTCCTCCGGCACTGGTGAGATTGGCGGTGCCTGCGCCCGGATCGAAATCTGCTGTACCATTAAAGTAGTTGGCAATTAAAATATTCAGCGAAGTTGGATTAACGACGATGCTGGAACTGAAGTCGCTGCCGGTGCCACCAAAACTGGAAGCGGCGAGGTAACAGCCCTGATCGCTGTATTTGGCATAAAATACATCGGTAAGGCCTGTTGTAGAACGCGTTGATACGCCAGGTCCCGGATCGAAGTCGGCAGAAGGCGAATCGAAGCCGCCAGTAAGATACACGTTCTCGCAGTTATCGAGCTGGATGTCGGCCGGCGACTCATCGCCGGTGCCGCCGATGCTTTTGGCCCATACATACGCCCCTGAAGCCAATGTGTATTTTGCGAAAAAGCCATCGCTGTTGCCGGCAGAAATAAGGTTAAAGCCGCCGCCGCTCACATTGAAATTTCCGGTTGCCTTGTATTGTCCGGTCCAGTACACGGCATTGTTTGCCTGGTTTATCGCCAGGCCCTGGCCGAAGTCGTCTTGTGTGCCGCCAGCCTGTTTTGCCCACAGCAAATTTCCGGCGGGTGTATAGGCTGCCAGGCAGGCGTCGTAGCCGCCTGCGGGTACCAGGTTGCTGCTTCCGCCACGTATGTCGAAATTTGTTGTGCCACTGAAATACCCCGTCACATACAAATTACCGGCCGCGTCGTTTTCCATGTCGCTCATCCAATGCCAAGTGCCGTTCGTGTTCATGTTGCCACACCATACATAATTTCCGGTTGTGGTGTAACGGGCTATCACAAAGTTCCAGGGACCTGTGATCGGGAGCGACGCAACGCCAGGACCCGGATCAAAATCGATTCCAACAGTGGAACACATCACGCCGATATATACATTGCCAGAAGCGTCGATGCTCAGGCATGGTCCATGGTCGTTGTTCTGGCTAGCCACATTATGAGCCCAAAGGTAATTGCCATTCGCGTCATACTTTCCGAACCAGGCATCGATATTACCTATAGACGTTAGCGTAGCAACGCCAGGCCCCGGATCGAAATCGGCACTTTGGTTTCCATAAGCAAAAGAGCCACAAACATATATATTTCCCGATGCGTCTGCTTTTATATCATAGCCTAAATCGTCGCTGGCGGTGCCGATGGTGTTTACCCAGAGTAAATTTCCGCTGGCATCGTATTTTGCAAAGAAAATGTCATCACCTCCCAGGGATGTCCTGTTGGTAACACCAGGTCCCGGATCAAAATCTACAGTTGCTCTGTAAGAGCCGATCACTAAAATATTTCCGGCATTGTCTGTTCTCATTTTGTAAATGGATTCGTTTCCGGTTCCGCCAAATCGTTTAGCCCATGAGTAGGTGAGTTGTGCGCTTAGCTGGCGGGTAACAGTAACCATGATCAGGATAAGGATAGCTTTTTTCATAAGAAAGGCATTGAGATTTATCAGCGAATGTAGAGAATCAATGAAGGTTTTGTAACTGTTAAAACTTTTTTAAATTAAGTTTCATAACTCTATATTTTACTATTGTATTATCGCTTTTTTTTGTTGTTAATACTAATTTTGAAGGGAATTTTATACTTTTATTTCCAGTGTTTATATTTTAATATTAAGTTTCTAAACGCGATGTCTTGAGTAAAAGGCGTCTTTTGTTTAGTGTAGGAAATGCATGGAAAAGAAAAAGAAATCCTCGATGTTGGACGATTTGGTGCATAGCCTGGCGCCGGTAGAGAAACGCTATGTCAGCGTCAGCCTTGCCCGGTTTAAAATCGACAGCGAATACCTGAAAGTATTCAATGCCATTCTCGACGCGGGATCGCATCCGGCCAGGTTAGCCGGAGAAGAGCTATCGGCGCACACGCCTGTTGTCAAAGTTCAGCTGTATTGGAAGATTCTGAGGCTTCTTCAGGATTACAAAAGCGCAAGCCATCCTGAAATACAAAAAAATGATTTGTTGTCGCAGTGCCTCATCCTTGAAGAAAAAGGGCTTAGCCAACAGGCACTGAAAGTACTCAACCGCCTTTCCGAGCTTTGCCGGAAGCATGATTTCATCGACGACTTACTTTATATTGAACGGAAACGCATCAGGATATTGACAGCCAGTGCGGATCTTGAAAAAAAGGAACACCATTTATCTGCTTTCAAAAAAGAATCGCTGGTCGCTATCAAAGCCATTACGCAGCTCAATACCCTGCTCAACGTGTATTACCAAAACAAGCTCAATTTGCGCTTTTCTTCGCTCAATATTGATCTTAATGCCGTTAACATCATCAACTCCTACGTGAATGCGCTACGCGAGAACGAACTGCTTTCGGATAATGCCGCTTTCTTTTACCATTTCAATAAAAGTATTTACTACCTGCTCACCAAACAGGTAACAAAAGGGCTTCATCACCTGGGCATTACACTTAACAACCTGTTTGGGTCGGGCACACGAAAGGCGTTCTATTCCGTTCATCAAAGCGATATTCTGGATGTTATGTTCGAGTTGGTTTATGTCAATCAGGTTGATGCATTGTTTAAGGAAATGATCGGTGAAGTAGGGAGCCGCTTGGTGAAAGCAAAAGGCGACATGAACGCGTTCAGTTTGTTTAAGTTAGAGACAGAATGTTATCTGAACTGGAAAAATGAAGACCCGAAAGCCTTTACCCTTTCTTGCCAAAGACTGCAAAAGTTTATACATGAAAAAAAGGATGATGCTTTTAAAACAAGCCTGCCGCTTAATACTGTGCGCTTGCTGATAGAGCAGGGGCAGCATAAGAAATGCTGGTTCTACTTGCATAATATTACCAAAGCCGAAAGCCGGAGCCTGAGATTTGAAACCCTTGTGGTTTTTAAGTTGGCCGGTCTCCTGCTCGCTGTGACGCTCGGTGATTCCTTGCTTGTCAGAAGCGAAATCCGAACCCTGCGGGCTTTCTCAGGAAATACTGGTATCGACAGCAACTTTTTTTCATCAACGCTTTCCCTGGTTGAAAATGTTGCGAAGGCATCGCGGAAGCGAGGCGGGGCAAAAGCTGCATGGATAGAGTTTGAGCGCGGATTTTTGCAACTCCTGGATGAAAACGATTATCAGGCCAATTATCGGAAAATGCTTAATTTTAAAAAACTCTTGTCCCCGTCGTATAACCTTAACAGCAAAGAATGATTGAGCCGTTATTTATTCCAAAGACCGATATTTCACCGGAGATCGTCTTCGATCATGATGCCGCCTTATTTTCTATCAGAGGAGAATCGAGGCCGGAATATCCGCAAAAATTCTATCGCGGTGCATTTGATTGGTTCGATGCGTATTTCAGCGCCTTACTGCACAGCGTGGATAGTAAACCAATAGATCTGCAAATTGATTTCGACTATTTCAATTCTACCAGCGCCAAAATTATTTATGATTTCCTCACACGCCTTCGCGAAGGCATGGAGCAAACAGGTACAAAGGTTCATGTAACCTGGTGTTACGATAAGTTTGATGACGATATGTTACATTCAGGCAAAGAACTCGAGCATCTTACACGCTTATCTTTCCGCTTTGAGGCCAGATAGGCGGCTTACACGATGGTAAGCCGCCTTTTCCGGGATTATTCGTCGCTCGCGTTCATCATGTTCATTTTACGCAAAAACTGTTTGCGTTTTTCCGGGCTGGCCGTGGTAAACTGGAATGCCGGCCCTGATTTTACTTCCTGTTTCCGGTCTTTCGGTTTCAGGTTTTTGATGTCGTTGTTAAACTCAGCATTGCTGCTCACCACACTCATCACGCCCTTGTAGTAGCTGAAAAAATACCAGGTTTGCGGATCGAGTTCGAAATACATGTTAAATGTATCGCCACCTCTCTTCTTGATGACCTGTATGTAGCCTGGCACCTGCTTATATACTTCCGCCTCATTGATACTTCCGATGCCGATTTTGCCAACAGAGATAAAGGAACGGCTTTTTTCATCGTATCGCAGTTGTACGTTGGTCAGCACCAGCGTTTTGGCTAACTCTTCCGGGAATTTTTTAATATTTCCATAGAGTTCCAGATCGGAGATCGCTTTATCTGATTTGGTTTTTCCAAGAATTTCCGTGATCCCTTTTCGGAAGGTCGGATTCGAAAAGTCCACCGGCGCCATCGTATTCTCATACACCTGTATATCTTTATACATCCGCTTGAGAGCGCCTTTGTCGAAGAAAAAGTCGATGGTGGTCATCATCTCGAACGTGGCCGAGTCGTTGATCGTACTGTGGGTGGCAATACCGATACTGTTGAGTTTGATCTGCCCCAGATCGGCACCCAGGTTCATGCGCCCTTCGGCATACACCTTACAGTTTGTGGTGTTTAGGCTGATGAGATTTCCAGGAAGGCTTTGCTCTACAAATTTTTCCTTATTGGTGATCACGTATTCGCCTTTTTCCTTGTTAAAGCCCAGGAAGCCGCTTGCGCCAATCACATCCACATCTTTACGTCCCTCTTTCAGTGAAATAAACGTAGAGTAAACTTTTCCGGAATCAGGCCCATACACGATGGCAGAGCCGATTTCCTTACCCGCTACATCCGTGGCATTCGAGTCGATAGGGATCAGAATTTCCTTTGGATCGATTTCGCCATTGAATTTGAGGTATGCTTTGCCAATGCGCCCGCAATTATGAACGATCTTGGTACCACCCTCATACGTTAAAAACTTGTTAGATGCAAAAAGAAACACTTTACCCGCAAAACTGAAATAGTCGTTGAACTGGAATTTTGCGTCTTCGCCGATCACACCTTCCGAAACCGTCTGTCCCGTGGTATCTGGCTTAATCGTATTGAACTGGATCAGGTAAGGCTTATTGTTTTCGTCGAGGTATTGGTATTCGCCTTTTGCAATGTAGTTTTTACGGCCACTGATGTAGCTTGTCACGTTGCGGATCGTGTGGTATTTGGTTACTGTATTGGCCAATATCACCGTGTTTTTAAGTGTATCCATCAGGGCATTCTTTCTGATCACCACTTTACCCGAGTCAGGGAACATCCGGGCGTCGGCCACGTTGATAAATGGCACGTTGATACAACTGATGATGTATTTACGGATATTGTAATTAGCTGCGGGGGCAATAAAGCGCAGTGAGTCCTGTTTTGGGTGCACAGAAATAAACTCCGGCCCTTCGAGATCGAGGGCATTTTCCACATTGGCATCGAGTTTTTTCTGATCGTCGCCCAACTGAATCTCCTCACTATCCATATACCATTTAAAACGATCCATATAAGCGATGTACTGATTTTTAGGGAAACGAACGGTAGAACCCTTGCCGTTTGCCACAAATTCGCCCACGCGCTTGTCAAGGTCCATTTTCGTATTCACGTTATCAGATGCAAAGGTCAACCCTTCTTCTTCAATCGCCCGCAGGTGAAAGTCAGCCGTATCAGAGAAAAATTGGTGCTGCTTAAACAAAATGTTCACGGCCTGTATATCTGCCTTAACCAGATCCACTGTTCCGTGTCCGTGCAAA
>DAIUED010000163.1:0-7509 GCA_036845295.1 Bacteroidota bacterium | reverse complement strand
ATCCGCAGCGTAAAAAAGGAAACCGACCAACACGTTGCCGAGTTGCGAACCCAATCGAACCTGTACTACGTAAAGAAAAGCCTGCGTAAGCTCTTACGCATCATTAACAAATACTGCAAGTATGTGGCCGACAAAGCGCTTGCGGCCGAACTACACATTTACTTTTGCGTCAAACTCAAAGAATCACGCATTCCGTACCATAAAAGCCAGTTATTGGAAAATCTATACGGACAGGAAATTAAAAAAATCGGCTTGCTGATTGGTTCGCTGCACGAAGACCTGCAACAAGACTACCTCAACGACCTGGAAAAGATCCTGGACTGATCAATGGATATGAAGTGCCACCTTAATAGCCTGTAAGCCCAGCTCTCCAAACAGATCTTTGATATCCATGCAGCCAATAATAGCTGTCTTATCTGCCAGGCTAAGCGCCATGGCATTCGTTTCTTCATAAACCTGAATATGCGACTGAAAGGCAAAATCCTTAAACGCCTCATCATCTAATTCCAGCTGAGGCTCTTCTGCTAATTTCCGTTCGATCTCCTGCTGCAACCTCAGTTTGGTTTTTTCCATCCACACCTTTCCTTCGTCCGATAATTTTTCGCATAATTCGTTGGTAAACTTACGTACATACTTATCGCCATAGGTCATATAATAAGCCGGCGGATCACGGTGCGGAAAACGGCGCACAAAATCGTCGTGTCTGAATTGATAATACCCGACACTCCCGAGTATATGATCGGGTGCAGAACAGGGTTTTGTGAGATCGGGCTTCATAAAAAAGAACAATTCATGTCCTTAAAATATGATGCCAGGCGGTATCAGGCTTTTACGCGGAATACGTGGGTATCAACCCAGCTTTTTCCCCAATCTTCGCGCTCCTGTTCGGTCCACAGTTCGGGGTAGAAAATGCGTTTCTGAAAGCGCGGCGGTAGGTATTTCTGCCAATTGGTACCTCCGGTTGCCGGTGCATCGCCCTCTTTTTGTTGCAAATAGCGCACAGCGCTTTTATAGTGCATCAGCGGCCAGTTGATATTTACATTCACATCCAGTTCTTTCAGTGCATTAATAAGGCGCTGGTTTTTCTGGTCTTCCGGCGATAAGGCTTTGTACTTGGCCCACATGTTCTTTTTATCGTACTCGTTGGCCAAAGCCAGGAATTCGTTGCCGTATTTTTTCTCGAACTGATTGAGGGTAAGTGTCTTTTTACCGGTTTCGAGTTCGGTAGCGCCTTTGTTCCAGTAAATGTGCTGAAAAAGCTCTTCGATGTTCGTGTCTTTCCCGTGAAAATCGGGGCGCATGTTCTTATCGACCAGGTTGATAAAATCGGTGGCGCAGATCTCGATCTTGCGGTATTGTGCGCTCTGGAAACCGCTGGCTGGCAAAAGGGCCATGCGGTAGCGCAGAAACTGCTCTTTCTCCATGCCATCGACCATGATCTCAAACGATTTGGTAAGCGACTCGAAATAACGATTGACGCGGGTGATGCGGGTAGCAAAATACTCCGGGTCGAGCTGCTCTTTCCAGCCCATATCGTGGCCATTGGGGGCAATGTTTTTGCCGTTGTTTGCAATTTGCTTTAGCTCATGCAACGACAGTTTAAAATACAGTTCCGTGATCTGGTGATACATGATAAAGATCTCCTCATCCGGAAAATCGGTTTTAGGATTCTGCAAGGTCAGCAAGGTATCTACCTGTATATAATCCCAATAGGTTAAGTAATTTGAGAGCAAAAGCCCATCGAGGTACGCATCCAGACTTTGCCCCATCAGGTTATATTTTTCCTGCAGCAGCTTTACCTTTTCCTGTATTTCTTGTGATAATTCCATATACCCAAAAATAAAAAAAGGATATTGATTTTCACCAATATCCTTCATAAAGTTATGAGTCTCTTATTTGACCTCGGAAGTAGGGTTGGCGAGGTTTTTAGCGCTTACAATGTCCAGTTTTACGGATCCTACCATCAATTTGGCCTGCGCCCTCACAGGTACATGATTTTTGTCATCTGTGATCCACACGTTGAGGTCTTCTTCGCGTTTAAACACCCGGCCTTTCTGAACGATCGGACGAAACTTAACGCAGTCGAACGTACCAAGGTCGCAATCGATGCGTTCTTTGCCAACATAGCGGATCTTAAGTGGAAATAGCTCTTTATCCACGATGCTGTTGATGGTAAACACATCGCCCTCTTTGGCATTGGAAAGGTCAAGGTTACGGGCCGCATAAAATGCCGAGATCATATCGTGCGTTCCCTGCGGCACATCCACTTTATCTTCGCGCCCCACATCTACCTTATTCGTATAATGGTTGAATTTATAGTCTTCGTTGATGATGTAACCACCTTCATTGACGCGCCTTACAAACATCCAGGGCAGGAGCGCGTCTTTATCGAGAAAAGTTTCGTAACGGTCGCGCACTTTGAAAAACCAGTCGAACGAACCTTTCGAATAGCCATTGCCTACAATATGATACACTTTCCTTCCGGCCACATCCATCACATCGGGTTTTACTTCCAATACCGCAACGCCAGCGTCGATGATGCCGTAGTGTAAGCGGTAAGTGAGAATTTCCCCTTCTTTGAAGGCCTGGTTTTTTACCGATGGTAATTCTTTTCCCTGAGTAACTTCTGGCTGCTGTTTAGCGATAAGTTCCTGCAATTGCCATTGGCGCGACACCTCGTAAGCCGAACTTAGCAGTATAACGCCGGAAACCAACGCGGCAGACATGACAATATGTTTGACTTTTTTCATGAATTGTAAAGACTTTTGTCTTAACTGGTATTTTTCAAAAGCTATGCCAATATAAAGATAAACATTTTACTGCTGTTAAAATATGTCAATACACCTCTGTTGACGGCATAAATCTTACATTTATGGCATGCAAAACTATTTCCTGATCCTGCTGACAGCGTTGGGGGTTTCCTGCTCCCGAAGCCGGGAGGTTGTACAAGTGGCTCCCGCTGCCAATACGCTGACGCCACACGCCAAGTTCCATATTTCGTTGCCGGAAAACCACAGCAACGGTTATTTGTGGCAGCTTCGCAAGACCTTCGATAACCATACAACAGAGTACATCAACAGCGTGTGGCATGGCAACGAAAAAGGAGTGGCTTTTAATTTTGAAAGTGGCGAGCCAGGAAATACACGTCTCGAATTTGACCTCATCAAATACAAAGACACCCTCGAAAGCAGGGTTTTTATCATCGACGTAAAATAAGCTATGGGTTTCCTGCCGTTGTAACCGGTTTGCTTTTCTTTACTTTTGAAATATAGCGTCGATATAACTCGTTCAGGCTTTCAAATTCTTCCCGGTAAAAAATGCCGACACCCTGGGTAAAGGGCCCACCGTTATTGATTACCTGGGTATTATCGTTGCTCCGGTTAAAACCTTTCACACGGTATTTTCCAGATTGCGAAAGTTTGTACTCCAACGTCACGTCACCAATAAGGTTACTGCTGTTATTTGTGGAACTGCTGCGCGTGGAATTGGCGTTATTGGATACTCCAAAGTTACCGTCTATTACCAGGCGGTTGTTAAACAACTGCTTGTTGAGCGTGAGATCAAGTTCCTCGTTGCTCAAGGCCGTGCCTGGTCTATAATTCACACCGACATCTACGTCTTTCGCCACGCCATTGAGCCAATGGCTAAGTTTATTGCTCAACATTTCGGTGCTGGTATTAGCTGCCGCACCGCCCGCGGTAATACCACTGCCACCGGTAGCGCCCGAAAGTGGCGTAATAAAACTACGCAGCAGCAACAACGCAAATACCTGCCTGTTGAGTTCGTTCTCGTCCATGAGTACGCTGGCAATGGCCGACCGCGAATTTTCGTCAATGGTAGGCAGTTCAATGGCAAACGAGATATCAGGTGCCATGAGTTTGTTTTTCATAAATAGCTTGCAGTCCACCGTGTAGCGCTTGCCCGAAGAATCGGCCGGGTAAATAGGGCGCACGGATGCACGCTGGCGGTAAATGGCGGCGATATCGATATTGGCTTTATAGGCACTGCCATTCCACTTGATCGAACTTCCTTTCTGGATCTCGAACTTTTTAGTAATGAAGTTTTCGAGGGTAAAAAGGTAGTCGCCGGTGGTTAGTACATAATCGCCATACATATCAAACTTGCCTTTGGAGTTGATCTTCATGTTGAGGTTTCCTTCGCCGCGGGCCTTGATGATATCACCCGATTTTTCGTCGAAGATCAATTGCACCTCGGCGTCTGGTGTGGCTTCGAGGTTAAAATCGAGGGAGAAGCCGGAGTTGCCGGTTGGCTTTACCGTTTTTACCGTATCTTTTGTAACGAAGCGGATAAATTCGTTGTTCCCGATCTCGGAAGGACCATCGAGCGGAATGAAAAAGCGGGTTCCGGCCGAGGTCTTCATGTTCAATTCCATTTTGATGTCGTCAATAAACCCATAAATACCCGCATTACCGGAAGCGAAGGCCGTTCCGTAATAATCAGGATTATTAGAGGAATTGGTATTAAGCAACATCAGCTTATTGGTATTGATATCAAAGTCGATGCGGATATTCCGGAAATTGTTATGGAAAATATTGCCATAAACCGAGCCTACGTTGCCGAATTTGTCACGAATCTCGATGTTATCGAAGTTGATCTGTGTTGGATAAATATCTACATTTCCACTTACGTTGTATTGCACGTTAAGGTAATCCACGAGCATCACACACTTGTAAAACTTAAGTCTGGCATTCAGTTTAGGTTCTGCCGGCGTTCCGGTGATGCGACCGGTTCCGTTGAGGTATCCTACTTTGATAGTAAGAATATCTTTCAGATAGGGTTGCAGCAGCGACACATCAAGTGGCTCTGCTTTGAAGGTAATATCGAGATTGCTGGTGTCGCGTTTCGGAAAGTAGTACCCTTTGAACTCGATGTTCTTCATCAGGTTACCGTCGAAGTCTTTTGCAAAAGCCGAGAAGCCATCCACTTTTACGACCTGCTTGGCACGGTCGTAAGTGCTTTTTACTTTGGCGTTACCCAAAAGCCGGTTGTTCAGCATCAAGCTATTGAAGTCAAAATCGCTGTCGATAATCCTGGCTCCAAACATGCCGTAAATGCTCGTATTACCGGTAAGGTAGCCGTCGAGGCTTATTTGTGCATCAGCGAGCAGACCATTGAACTGACTTAGTTTAAAGTTCTGCACGAATACGTCGAAGCGTTCGCTGCTGTCTGCCGACAGGCGACCATCGAATGTAATGAGCTGGTTCTGATTGTAAAATGTAATCGGCTTAACGGTAATGTAAAACGAGGAATCGATGAATACAGGATTGAGTTTCACGATTTGCCAGGTGCTGTCGTTAACCACAAAACGCACACGGTTGAAGTCGATCTGCGCCTGCGAATTCCCGAAAATAATATTACCGGTCACATCGCCCTCGTTGTTAGGCTTTACCTGGTTTTGCCAGCCGAGATCAAAGCTCGATACTTTATCGTTGGCAATTATCTTCAGGCTTGGGTTCCTGAACGCAAAACTGTCGGAAAGGTTAATGGCATTGGCTTTGTATTGAATGCTGACTCCATTTATCAGGGAGTTGACGTCGATGGTATTGTCGCGAAAGCGAATGCCGGCATAGTCGATCAGCTGACTGTTTGTTTTGAGATAGAGGTAACTGATAGAAGCATCAAAGGTACCTTTCACGGTCGTATTGGGGCTAAGCGCCAGCTCGTTGATAAACAGCTCCTGAACCGGCGTGAAATTTTTGATGCGCAGGTCGATCTCTGCCTCATCGCTGAAGAGGAATCGTGTACGGGTTTTCACAAAAGTGGGAAAGTAGGAATTGAGGTACTGCGTAAACGCGTCGGGCAAGGTACTGAGCTTGTAGCGGCCTTTAAGTGACCCATTTGCAATGCTCGAATGTAAGGTAATGGTTTTGGTTGCTTCCTCCTGATCAAGTTCGAGGTTGAACGTTTGTAAGGTATATTTTTTCTTACCCGTGGTGTAAACCGTATTGTCGAAATTGACTTGTCCACTAAGGTTATCAATATCATCGCCATTGAGGTTGATGTATATCTGCGACGACAGCCTGCCATTGAGCTGACGAGTGGCAAAATTGGTTTTCTCCAGATCGAAGTTGTTGATAGTGGAAATAAAGTCGAAACGCGGCATCTTGTTATTGAAATCCACTGTGCCGTTAAAATCGAAATTGGCGCTGCTGTCTTTACTCACCAATTGCCCTTTAAATATTTTACTCCGGAACTCCCCGTCTATTTTAAGATTATCATATTTGTAGTTGTTGTAGGTAATCGACTGCACCATGCCATCGAAACGCGTATCCAGTTCTTTAAGCGTCAGGCCTTCTCCTTCTATCCGGGCATTGAGCGAAATTGGACCAACGATGTTGGATTTCGTAAAGATCTTGGAAAAATCAAAATTGGTGGTAACAACCGACCCCGCGTACTTGACTGGCTTGTTCTCTACGGTGTTGTTTACCTGAATGTCGGTTTTGATGCTGCCGATGTCTGTTTTAAAGGTGCCATAGGTAGCAAAGTTGTGAATAAAACCATCGAATTTTCCGCGATAGCTCACCACGCCCAGCCGGCTGATGTTATCGGGCAGGCTAAGATAGGTTGGATGATCGAAAGGCGGCAAAGGCACTTTTTCGAGATCGGCTTTGGAGGTAGATAACTTCTGCGCATCGAAGTGGATATAGGACTTCTCGATATCCGGCAGGCCGGTAATGCTAAGGTCGCCGATAAAGCGCGTGTTCTGCCGGTAGCGCACTTCCATATCCGAACCACTGAGGTCGTTGACGAAACCGCGCACACGCCCTTTCAGGTAGATTCCTTCATTGAAATCGTTAAGCTCTTCGGCAAAGTAGGCAATGTCTTTAAAAGACACATACGTACTATCGGTAAGCCTGCCTTTGATGTACATGGTATTAATGAAATCATAATAATCTTCCCATTTCGAATGGTTAAAGCTGAAGTTGCCATGTACCACGCTGTTGCGTGTTTTGAGGAAAATGCTGTCGCATTGCAGTAAGGTAGGTGCTACAATAGCACGTGTGGTCAGGTTTTCGAGTACGATGCCGCATTGCTCCACGGCTTTTAGGTTGGTGATTTGCGCGAAGATACTGTCGCCCCGGAAATCGATATCGGATATACGACCATATACTTTGGAAACATGAATGTTGTTATAATTCATATTCCGTACCACGCGATCAGTGTCGCGCATCAGCCTGTAAGTAAAATCCACATCCTGCAATGAAAGGGCGCCGTAGCTTATCTTCCAGGGTGATTTAGTGGTGTCTTTGGGCCCGGAGGGACCAGAATCAAAATAATCCGCCAGGAATTGGTAATTCCAATCGGGTTCTCCTTTGTACTTGATGAGCTTCACTTTCACGCTGGCCAGGTTGGCCTCTTCGAGATCGAGCTGTGTATGCTTATAGCTGAAATGCCTGACATTTACCGTGATGTTTTTGCCACTCACCAGTGTATCGTGGTGCTGGTCCTCGACAAATACATCTTCGAGTGTCACATTTTTAACGAGAG
>DAIUED010000162.1:0-7530 GCA_036845295.1 Bacteroidota bacterium | reverse complement strand
CTCGCCACGCCCAAGGCTCTGCTGTATGCTTTATCGAGGTATAGCAGTTTAATGACGGATAAGTACGCGTTGTATTGTTTCGGGTTTTGCGCAATCGCGGTGAGGTAGGCCTTAACCGCTTGTTGGTTTTTTCCCTGGTGGCGGTATAGGTTCCCCAGATTTTCGTAAGCCTGCGGATATACAGGCCTGGCCTTGAAAGCCAGGGTCAGGTAGCGTTCGGCTTCAGGTAAATTTTGCAGATAAGAGAAATATAAAACTCCGGCATTGTTATAGGCCGAATAAAAACTCGAATCGTTTTTGATTGCAGCCTGGTAGTGTTTTAGCGCTTTTTCGACGAGCACTAGTGGCGGGTAACGTCCGCTCTGATCTCTGAGCGCCTCGAAATATTCGTTGCCGAGCATGCTGTTTGCTTTTGCCGAAAGTTCCAGGTGCTCGATGTCGTGCTCGAATAACGTTATCTTGTCTTTCCATTGGGTATTTCGCACCCAGATCATAAGTGTGTAGATTATTACAACCGGCAAAAAGTACAAGGCCGGTTTTTTGAACAGCCTGCCGAAAGAGAGATCCTCTACAGAACTGAACAATGGCAGGATCAGCGCTGCACTCATCACGGAAATTCCGAACGAGGCATTGTAAGCCAGGCGTTCGCCAACCACGCCGGCCACAGGAACCATCAAATTCGCAAACGGGAAAATGCCGCCTAAAAACAACAGGACGCCGTACAGAAAAAGTTTGTTTTTCGACTTCAGGTAGTACCAGAGACTACCGGCCGGAAAGGCAATTCCTAACAGCAGGTTCAGATCGGGCTGCGTGCTGAGGTCCACAACATTGGTACCATAATAATTGCGGAACGGATAAGGAATGAACGAAAACCTGAGGTAAAAGCCCAGGGTTTTCAGCATAGCTACCAGTTTTTCAAACAGGCTGGCGTGCTCGGTGAGCATAGGGTTTTCGAAATGATAGAATTTTCGGTAGATAGATTCGGCTACAAGCTGCTGCTTGAAGAAGGCCGTCAGGAGCGTAAGAACAACCAAAATGCCTGCACCCACTGCGAAGTGCCGCACGTTTACTTTCCTGAACATCACAAGGCTCAGAGGAATGATGCCGAGGAAAATCATCGCAGAGCGCTTGCTGTGCAGACCGAGGAAAAAGAACAGAATGATCAGCGCGAGGTATAGGAAACTGAATTTCTGATGGGCTTTCAGGCAATACCAGAAAGCATACAATGGAAAGAGGAAAGCAAGCAATTCATCGCGGCATTTGAGGTTGTCCACCACTTCAGTATGGATTGGCAGGATGATGAAAATAAACGCGATGAGTGTGGAAAGAAGGAGTTTGTTTTTATACGACTCAAAAAGCAGCATCATGACGCAGAACAGAACAACGATCGTCAGCGCGTACATGCACACATTGATGAGGTGGCTCATAAAGGGATTTTGTCCGAACAGGGCGTACTCTATCGCAAAGGAGGTGCTTGTTACAGGCCTGTAGTCGAACGTGGACTCGCCGTCGTGCGCATACCTTACACGCCATATTTTTACAATGCCTTTAAAGCCTTTGGCCACAAGCTCATTGTTGGGCACATAAGCCTTGCCCTTTTCAGGAAAGTTCGTCACCGTTACATAATCATCATCAAGAGCGTACTTATTTCCCAGGGAATTGCCGTATAAAATAAATACCGCAATGGAAAAAAACAGGATGAGATTCTTATGCTGTTTGATTAGAGATATCATACTTTAAACGATAAATATATGCATTTCAAATATAGCTTTGCATACACAAGCCGATAATTTGCGAATGAAAAAAAGCGCCGGCAGGCGCTTTAGAAAAAGGGTTATGGATGAAGGCTATTTGTTTTTGTTGCGCATCTCTTCCAATGTCTTGGTTTGGCCCGCAGCGCTCATGTGTGTAACACCCATTTTACTCGCCATTCCCACATAAAACATTTTATCGTGAACGTCATTCATCGAGAATTTTACATCGCAGGCGTTATTGCTAACGTTGGTGACAGTATAAGAAGCCACGTCTGGTGCTGTTTTGAACTGGTCGGCAAATTTCATCGCTTCTTCTTTGCTCTTAAATCCGGAGAACGTTGCATCGAAGTTCTTTTCGGTTTTAAAGAAACCCTTTTCCATTTTGTTTTTAATGGTCCATGTAATCGCATTCGATTGAGACATGAGGTTCATTACTCCGAGAGCAACAGTAAAGAGGAAGGTGTAAACTATTTTTTTCATATTACTTTTTTATACAATAATAACCATCCTTAGGATAAAATGCAAGAAAGTGAGCTGGCTATTTCGTGAAGACAGATGATGGGTGAGGGAAAACAAAGCCCTGTACGGCCTATTAAAAATGGAGAATATTATCATGAACTAATACAAAAAAACCTATATTTGGTTTTATTGAATATGGGTTCTGCTCTGAAATATTTTTCATACTATTTGCCAGAGAAGGAATACGCCAATGAGGACTATTTCCTGGATTTTCCGCAGGCCAGGGAAAACGCCGACAAGCTAATGAAAATTGGCATCAGCTCGAGGCGACATGCTGCCAAAGGAGAAACAGCTTCTGATCTCGCTGTGAAAAGCGCTTTGAAATTGTTTGAAGAACATGCCCTCGACCGCTCGACGATCGATTTTGTGCTGTTCTGTACCGAACAGGCCGATCATATCGTGCCCGCTACAGCGTGCATCATCCAGGAACGCCTCAAATTGGGAAAACATTGCGGGGCACTCGACTATAACCTGGCCTGCAGCGGCTTTATCTATGGGGTGGCCGTGGCTAAGGGCTTGATCGAGTCTTTAGGGATCAACCATGTTTTGCTTCTCAATGCAACAACGGTAACGAGCACAGTGAATCCTCGTGACGGAAGCTGCCGCTACTTGTTTGGCGACGGTGCTGCCGCCACGCTTATATCTGCCGACACGGAGCAGAAGATCGGCGCCTTCGTTTTTGGCACCGACGGCGCAAGATCGGATAAGATCATCATCAAAGACGGTGCTTTCCGGTATCCGCTTTCGGAAAGTTCTTATATCGAAACAGAAGACGAATACGGCAACAGGCAGGCTGACGCCAATTTACACATGAACGGTGCTTCCATTTTTAATTTCGGATTAAAAACTGTTCCTCAGCTTGTCCGCGATACACTTGCCAAAAACAACAGCAGTATGGAAGAGATGGACTTGTTCGTATTTCACCAGGCCAATCGCTTTCTGATCGAATCCATTGCCGCCAGGCTTGCCATTCCCGCTGAAAAAGTGTTTAATTTTATGGAGCACTCCGGCAATACCGTGTCGGCTACTATCCCGATCGTACTGGCAGAAGCCGTGAGGTCGGGCAAAGCCCGTACAGGGTCAAAGATTTTGATTTGCGGCTTCGGAACCGGATTATCCTGGGGCGCAACCGTGATAACCTTATAGTTTTTATTATTTTTATAGAATGAATACGCTACCCGAATTTACAAAACAACTGGAAGCAGAATTTGAGGATTTTCAGCCAGGAACACTGACGCCTCATACCAACTACCGCGAGCTAAAAGGCTGGAGCAGCATGCACGCCCTGATCGTGATCGCTTTTGTCGATGCCAACTACAACGTACTCCTCACCGGAGCCGATCTTAAAAATGCACAAACAGTAGAAGATCTCTATTCTATTGTAAAGAATAAACAATAAATTGGCTTTACTCAGAACAGCACATACAAGTATCAGGGCCATCGTAAGCTGCGTGCCGGCTCAGGTAGAGCACACATCCGCTTATGCCAACTTCTCGAAGGAAGAGCAGGACTTGTTTACCAAGACAACGGGTATCCGCGAGCGGCGTGTAGCGCCAGCAGCGGTGACCTGTGCCGACCTGTGTTATGATGCCGCAAGCCTGATCCTGCAAACTTACGGCAACGACATTGATGCGCTTTTGTTTGTTACCCAGTCACCCGATTATTACCTGCCTGCAAGTGCGGTGATCCTTCAGGAGAGACTCGGCATCTCTAAAGGCTGTCTTGCCTTCGATATCAACCTGGGTTGCTCGGGTTATGTGTATGGCTTATCGGTTGCCTCGAGTCTCATGCAGGGCGGCTATTTGAAAAAAGTATTGCTGTTGGCGGGCGACAAATCGACCTTATCAACACACTACAAAGACAAAAGCGCGTATCCTTTGTTTGGCGATGCGGGCACGGCAACGTTGCTCGAATACGACGCACAGGCCGAACCCTGGCAGTTTAACCTGCAAAGTGATGGAAGTGGAAAAAATGCCATTATTATTGAACACGGGCACTCCCGTCATCCTTACGATGAGAGTTCGGAAGTACTGGAAGAGATAGAGCCCGGCATCAGTCGCACAAAGAAAAACCTGTCGCTGAACGGGACCGATATTTTTAATTTTGCACTTCGCGAAGTGGCATCCAATATCAACAGTTTGTATGAGTGGAGTGGGCTGGATAAAGAACGTACCGACTTTGCGGTGTTTCACCAGGCTAACAAGCTCATCAACGAATCGGTCAGGAAAAAGCTGAAGATGCCGGTTGAAAAAGTGCCATACTCCATTGATGCTTTTGGAAACACCAGTTCGGCGTCTATTCCGCTCACGATTTGTCATGCCTTGAAGGAGCAGGTGAAAGATGCTAAGCTAAACCTGTTGTTGAGTGGCTTTGGCGTTGGTTATTCATGGGGAAGTGTATTGCTTTCCTCCAGTGGAATTTATACAGCAATGATAGAGCATGATTGAGCTTAAAGGAAAGCATATTCTTATCAGCGGTGCCTCGTCCGGTATCGGGAAAGCGACAGCTCTGCTCTGCGATCAATTGGGAGCCAGCCTTACGCTTACGTCCAGGAATGAATCGGCATTGCGTGATTTGAGCCGCATGCTGAAACATAGCTGCAAGATCATGCCCGCCGATCTTTCACGCGAAGAAGACATTCAGCTTCTGGTGGACCAGGTGGATGGCATCCACGGCCTGGCGCACTGCGCAGGCATGGTGAAACCAGTGCCATTAAAGTACATCCGCAAAAAACACTTCGATGAGATGTTTCACATCAACTACATGTCGGCGGTGCTGATTTGCAGCCGGCTGCTGACGCAAAAGAAAATGAAAGACGGCGCATCGGCCGTATTTATTTCTTCTGTATCTGTGGATCATCCTTATACGGGCGGCGCGATGTACACCTCTTCAAAATCAGCGCTCGAAGCCTTTAGCCGTTCCCTGGCGCTTGAGGGCGCTTCCCGGAAGATCCGTTCCAATGTGGTTTCGCCGGCGCTGGTGAAAACAAAAATCTGGACCGAAGCAACCGAAGGCTTGAGTGCCGACGATGTGGCCCGTGTAGAAAGTCAGTATCCGCTTGGATTGGGCGAGCCTGAAGATGTCGCTAATCTCATCGCGTTTCTTCTCAGCGATGCCGCCCGCTGGATCACAGGTGCTGTGATGCCGCTCGATGGCGGACTCATGCTAAATCATTCAAAAAAAACAGGATGAGTGCAGTAAAATACAGTATCGTGGTGCCGGTATATAATTCCGCAAATTCCCTGGCCGCGCTGGACGAAGCCATTCGCAGCTACTTCGGCACCGACCAAACGTTTGAGATCATTTACGTGGACGACTACAGCACCGATGGCGTGTGGGAGGTGATGAAGTCGCTCGCCAACCGCTTCCCCAATACCAAGCTGGTGCGTTTCAGCCGGAACTTCGGCCAGCACGCAGCAACCATCTGCGGGTTTAAACACAGCAAGGGGCAATTTGTGATTACGATAGACGATGACCTGGAGGTTCACCCCTCGCAGATTGCACACCTCGTTAAGGTGCAGCAGGAACAGAACAGCGATCTTACCTATGGTCTCTATAAAAAGCTCAACAAACAATCTGTGAAAACGCTCCTCACCCGGCTGTATAAGCTGGCCTCGAAAGTGGAAGGAAAGCAAAAAGGCAAAGGCAGTAGTTTCCGTCTCCTGAAGGGCGATCTGGCAAGGACCATTGCCGCCAACCACCAGCAGTTTGTATTCATCGATGAGCTGTGCCTCTGGTACACCGCCAAGCTACAGTTTGTGGATGTTGATGCCAATCCCGGATTCATTGAAAAGAAGCGTTATCGCATGAGAAGCTTGTTTAAAATGACGAGCACTGTCATCATGTTCTCATCTACCTATCCGCTCAGGATCGTTACCTATTTTGGACTTTTGCTATCTGGTGTCAACTTCGTGGTTGGCAGCATTTACCTGTTGCGCAAGCTCTTGTTCAAGATACAGGCCGAAGGCTACACTTCGCTCATTGTGAGCATCCTCTTTTCCACAGGACTCATTATCCTGTGCCTGGGCATCATTGCGCAGTACATTAGTAAGGTACTCAAGGGCGTAAACAATGCGCCTTCCTACTACGAAGACGAGGTAATATGCTAGTGCTGGAACAATATGGAGTCAGGCTCCGACGAATGACAGCGGAGGATGCCGAGCTGGTGAGGTATTGGCGTAATCAAAGCGATATCGCCAATTTCATGGAGTACAGGAATTACATCACGCCTGCAGCTCAGGTAGCATGGTTCGCGTCCATCAACAATAAGAACAACTATTATTTCATCATAGAGTTTGAAGGGCGACGGATAGGCCTGATCAACGCCAAAGACTATAACGATGAGGCAGGATTTGGCGAAGGTGGCATTTTTATCTGGGATAAAGATTACATCGGAAGTCTGGCGGCTGTGTTCAGCTCCTTGTGCCTTCTCAATTTCCTGTTGGTGAAGATCAACGTGTGCCGGAAATCGCGGGTGCGTATCCTGAAGACAAACGAGCGGGCTATACAGTATAACAAGATGCTTGGCTACAAGCTATTGCCAGGGCAGGAAGATGTGTTGAACCAACTGTACGAACTGGATCTGGACGACTACCTCATGGCCGGTAAAAAACTCAACAAAGCGGCGGAGGTTTTATCCGATACCGGGCCGGAGTTGCGCTACGACGGAGATCCGGATGATACGCTCGACCCAAGGATCAATGAGCTGCTAATCCACAAATCGCTCTAAGGGGAAAAGCTGATCTTCGAAACTTTTCAGCCAGGTTTTCTTATCGGCAAGGCTGAGCAGAAACGGATCTTCGAGGTGCTCTATTTTATACCTGGAAATGTCGTAGGCCGAATAACCCCACAATGGATTGGGAATGTCGAACATCAATACGGCGCGTGGTTGATCGGTGCGGTTCCAGGCTTCGTGTTCAAACGAATCATCAAAGATCATCAGTTCGCCTTCCTTCCAGTGGCGGGTAATGTTGCCTACGCGGATACCGCACTGCGTTTCGTCAGGCACGATGAGGGGCAGGTGGCAGCGCAGCACCATGCGCGTATAGCCTTTGTGCGGAAGGATATGGGTTTGTGGATTGAGGTAAGAATAATCGCAGGAGAGAATGTCGGGGATGCCGTAAACAAGCGCAGATGTTTTGGGGCAGAGTGCCGCATGGTGCGGGAACTTCATGCAGAAAAAGATGAAGGAAAACACTTTCCATGCTTTGTGCTTTTCTGAGCTTACATAATCCGGAAAGGTTCGCAGCACTTGATC
>DAIUED010000161.1:5116-7546 GCA_036845295.1 Bacteroidota bacterium | reverse complement strand
ATCTTTTCCATGGTAGCGTAGCACGTGCAGGATCATGGCGGTAATCGTTGTCTTGCCATGGCTGCCTCCGACAACCACACGCGTTTTATCTTTGGTGGCTTCGTAAATGTATTCGGGGTATGAGTATATTTTAAGGCCAAGTTCCCGCGCCCTGATCAGTTCCGGGTTATCATCGCGGGCATGCATGCCCAGGATCACGGCATCGATGCTTGTTACAATTTTTTCGGGAAACCAGCCAATGGCAGGCGGCAGAATACCGGCTTTGGCCAGGCGGCTTTTCGACGGTTCGTTGATCTCATCATCGCTTCCGCTTACTATAAATCCTTTTTCGTGTAAAGCCAGGGCCATATTGTGCATAGCGCTTCCGCCAATGGCAATCAAATGTACATGCATGTGGTGTAAGAGATTAGTAGCGCTAAGTAAACGGATTTAAACAAAAAATGCAGGCCTTTGGAGCCTGCATTTTAAACAACTTCATGTTAGTACTCTATGCCATTACCGGAATCGGTTTTGGCTGTTTTCCCAGAGCGTAAAGTAATTTGGCATGGCTAGCCAGTGCACCAACAAAGGTTTTTTTCGAGTGGTAAGGCAAATTGAATTCACGGGCTGTTTGCTGAATGATCGGGGCCAGTTTTTTATAGTGAATATGGCAAATATTCGGGAACAAATGGTGTTCGACCTGAAAATTGAGGCCGCCAACGAACCAGGAGAATGCCCAGCTTCTTTGGGCGAAGTTCATCGTTGTTTTCAGCTGGTGCACGGCCCAGTCGTCTTTCATGTTTCCTTCTTCTGATGGAAGAGGGAACTCTGTAAGTTCCACCACGTGAGCCGGTTGGAAAATAAGTGCGAGGATCATACCGCAGGTAAAGTGCATCACTGCCCAACCAGCCAGAATGAGGTACCATGGGCTTTGGATCAGCAACATCGGAAGACCGATGCTAAAGCCGAGGTAAAACAATTTGTTCAGGATCAACAAGCCAAGCTCCTTTTTATAGGTTGTTTTTCTTACCGCCAAAAGACCCATATTATTATAGCGTTTCAATTGCGAAAAATCTTTGGTGGTTGACCACATCATCGTCATCATGCCATAAAAGAACCAGGCATAGAGGAACTGGTATTTGTGGATCTTCTTGTATTCGGCATGCGGGTCGAACCTCAGGAATCCCAACGGAGCGATATCTTCATCGTGATCGTGAATGTTAGTGTAGGTGTGGTGCAGCGTGTTATGTTGCAACTGCCAGTTGAGGGAACTACCGCCGATGAAATTCATACTGCGGCACATCAGGGCATTCAATTTGGCATTCCGGGCGTAGGTACCGTGGTTGGCGTCATGCATGATCGAAAGTCCGATCCCACTCATACCAAAACCCATCAGGATCCAAAGTAAACTCTGTAGCCAGAAATTGTCGGTAACGTTTAGGAGAAGAAGAACAAAAGGTGTAAAATACAAGACGAACATGAAAATGGATTTGATCACCATTTTATAATTACCATACCGGGAAATGTTATTGGTTCTAAAATATTCATCAACCCTCTTTTTTGCTGTCAAGTAAAAAGAGCGGTTGACGTTACTAAATCGAATGTTACTGGCGCTCATTAGTTGTGTTAATTTTTGATGATGCAAATATAACCAGCTTGCAGCAAAAAATCAATTAGCTAATACGTTAATAATGAATAAAATAGCGTTAATAACTTTGCTGGCATGTGAGTTGATGGTTTTGACAGACGAATATTAGCTATAGAGCGACAAAATTAGCGCAGAAATCTTTTCTACCTCATTTATGGTATTCCCTTTTCCGAATGAGAACCGGATACTGTTTTCGGATTCGGTTTGGCTCAGTTGCATGGCCTTTAGCACGTGCGAAGGCTCTGCCAGGGCCGATGTACACGCCGAGCCTAAAGAAACGGCATAATGATTCTTGAGGTGCGAAAATACCTTGGTACCGTCTTTCAAAACAGGAAAATACAGGTTAGACGTGTTATAAAGCCGATGCCGTGTCGAGCCATTGATGGTAAGTCCCGGAATGTCGAGTAGCTGATGCTCGAGATAGGCTCTGATTTTGGAAATGTGGCCGTTGTTATCCCAAAATTCGGTTGCGGCCATTTCGCAGGCTTTACCAAGGCCTACGATGCCAGGTACGTTGAGCGTTCCACTGCGGCGTCCCTGTTCATGTCCGCCGCCATGTATCAGCGGCATAAGATTCACCCGCGGCCCTTTGCGTCTTACGTATAAAGCACCTGCGCCTTTCGGTCCATATAGTTTATGCGCTGAAAGGCAACACAGATCCAGCTTCATGTCCTGAACGTCGATGGGTAACTTCCCCGCGCGCTGTGTGGTATCGCTAAAAAAAAGCACCTCTTTGTCCCGGCAAATCGTGCCAATGGCTTCCAGGTCGTGTAAAACCCCTGTTTCGTTATTGGCTGCCATCA
>DAIUED010000161.1:0-5106 GCA_036845295.1 Bacteroidota bacterium | reverse complement strand
GGAACCGATGCTGTTGGCCAACTGCTCGAGATCGACGCGGCCTTCGCGGTCAACAGGAAGGTAAGTGATCTCGGCCCCCTGTTCCTCGAGGTAAGCGCATGTATCGAGTACCGCTTTGTGTTCGGTAACGCAGGTAACAAGATGGTTTCCCTTGCTGCGATAGGCTTCAAAAACACCTTTGAGTGCCAGGTTAATACTTTCCGTTGCACCCGAAGTCCAGACAATTTCAGTAGGTTCCGCACCGATAAATGCAGCCACTTGTTCGCGGGCTTTCTCAACAGCGCCTTGTGCATACCACCCAAAAGCATGAGTCGTACTGGCAGCATTTCCAAATTGCTCCGAAAAAAACGGAAGCATGGCATCCAGTACTTGTTTATCGACTGGTGTGGTGGCGTTGTAATCGAAATAGGTCATCGTTTGCCGGTTTCTTGTTGCGTAGAATTGCAGTTGGGCGCAAGGGTGCCTGGTGTACAAGAGCTACATGCGTTCGGGCACTTCAATGCCAAGGCTTTTCATGCCATTTTTAATGATACTCGCCGTACTTTCGATCAGCCTTACCCTAAAACCCTTTATGGTTTCGTCTTCTACTTTCAGCACCGAATGTTCGTTGTAAAATTGGTTGAATAGCTTCGCCAGTTCATAAATGTAATTGGCAACTTCCGAAGGGTTAAACGTTTTGGCAGCCTCTTCCAGCACCTTCGGAAAATCGTATTGGAGCTTGATCAGTTCGCGTTCTTTTTCTTCGAGGTGTAGATCTTCCGGAATAACAATAGTAGCGGTGTCGCGGTTATAATCGCGCAGGATGGACTTGATGCGGGCATGCGCGTATTGGATGAACGGCCCGGTATTGCCATGAAGATCGATGCTTTCCTTCGGATCGAAGAGCATTTTCTTTTTAGGATCCACTTTCAGGATAAAATATTTCAGGGCTCCCATGCCGATGGTATCGAAGAGCTTGTCTTTTTCTTCCTGGCTAAACTCGTTGATCTTTCCCGAAGCCTCCGTAACCTCGCGGGCAGCTGCTACCATGCCTTCCATCAAATCGTCGGCATCTACAACTGTTCCCTCACGGCTTTTCATTTTGCCTTCGGGTAATTCCACCATACCATAAGAGAGGTGATAGCACTCTTTTGCCCAATCGTACCCCAATTTTTCAAGGATCTTGAACAATACTTTGAAATGATAGTCTTGTTCGTTGCCCACCGTATAGATCATCTGATCTGTTCCCGGATATTCTTTGTAACGCTCAATGGCGGTTCCAAGGTCTTGCGTGATGTAAACCGAGGTACCATCGCTTCTCAGCACTATTTTTTCGTCGAGTTTGTCCGCTGTCAGATCAATGGCCACACTGTTATTTTCCTTACGGTAAAAAATGCCTTTACTCAAGCCCTCCTGTATCACTTCTTTTCCAAGCAGATACGTGTTGCTCTCGTAATAGGTTTTGTCGAAAGCCACGCCCAGTTTATGATAGCTGACATCAAATCCCTGGTAAACCCAGCCATTCATCATTTTCCAGAGTTCGAGTGTTTCCGTGTCGCCGGCTTCCCATTTCTGGAGCATTTCCTGGCTTTCGAGCATCAGTGGCGCATTTTTCTCCGCTTCTTCTTTGCCCATTCCCAGGGACATCAGCTCCGCAACCTGCTTTTTGTATTCCTTATCGAATTCCACATAATATTTGCCCACCAGGTGATCGCCTTTCATGCCACTGGATGTCGGCGTTTCGCCGTTGCCAAACTTTTGCCAGGCTAGCATGCTTTTGCAAATATGAATGCCGCGGTCGTTTACGAGGTTTACCTTGATAACGCGATGTCCCTGGGTTTCGAGTACTTTCGCAACGGCAAAGCCGAGGAGGTTGTTTCTCACGTGGCCAAGGTGGAGAGGTTTGTTGGTATTAGGCGACGAATACTCGAGCATGATTTGCTGCCCGCTGCTTCCGGCAGGTTTTGTACCATAGGCTACGTCGCGGCTAAATGAATCGAACTCCTTGATCCAGAATGTACTGGAAAGTGAAATGTTAAGAAATCCTTTAACGGTATTAAAGCCTTTGATAGCACTGTTGCGTTGGCGGATGCTTTCACCGATTTTTTCGCCGGTTTGCTCCGGACTGAGTTTGGCGGCTTTAACGTATGGAAAAGTTACAAGCGTAAAATCACCTTCAAATTCTTTCTTGGTTTTCTGCAAAATCACGTCTTCCGGGCTGGTAGTTAGCCCAAACAGTTCGTTTACCGATGCAGAGATCGTTTCCGATAAAAAGTGTTCGATATTCATAGCCTCCAAAAATACATATTATTAGTGTAACCATTCAAGGTTTAAAAGGATTTGCCGTTGGCTGCCTGAGTAAACTCAACAAAATTATTGAAGGTGCAAACAAGTTTTTATGTTATCTTAGCCAGGTCTAACTTATGAAGAAAATATTAGTAACCGGAGGAGCAGGAAACGTAGGCGGCGCATTGGTTGAGAAACTGATCCAGGACAAAGATAATGTGGTAGTAGTGGTTGATAATCTGTCAACTGGCTATCGGTCGAAACTTCCCGAAACAGAAACCGGCAATTGGAAATTCATCCAGGCTGATGTTAATAATTACGATGAGATCTCGGCTGTTATGTTGAGTGAATCGTTCGACTATGTATTCCATTTTGCGGCTGTTGTGGGCGTACTGCGCACACAGGAAAATCCGATTAGCGTGCTTAATGATATTTCCGGCATCCGTTATGTTCTCGAACTATCGAAGCAGTCGTCGGTAAAACACGTTTACTTTTCGTCCTCGTCGGAGGTTTATGGCGAGCCGGTAGAGCTGCCACAGCACGAACACCGTACACCACTCAATTCGCGTGTGCCGTATGCAGTCGTGAAAAATGTGGGCGAGTGCTTTTTCCGCAGTTACCAGCAGGAATATGGATTACCTTACACGATTTTCCGTTTTTTCAACACTTACGGGCCAAATCAAAGCACCGACTTTGTGGTTTCTAAATTTCTGGCGGCTGCATTAAAAAATCAGGACATTACCATTTATGGCGATGGATCTCAAACACGCACGTATACGTACGTGGATGATACGGTGAATACATGTATCGCTATTCTCAACAGGGGTTTATTGGTTAACGATGTAGTAAACATCGGAAGCGACAAGCTCATGACGGTTTTGGAGCTTGCACAGCTGGTGATCAGTCTTAGCGGTAGCCAGTCGAAGATCGTGCACCTGCCGGCGCTGAAAGAGGGTGATATGACGCGCAGGCAGCCCGATAACACCAAAATGAAAGAAATTCTTGGCAAAGAGTTGATTCCGGTGGAAGAGGGCATTCGCCGGATGATGAACGATAAAAAGTACCTGGCCTCGATAGGGCTGTCGCAATAAACGTTATTATGTGTGGCATTGCAGGAATAGCAGGACATGCATTGAACCAGGCCGTTTGCCTTCCTGCGATTGGCCGGATGACGGATGCCCTGGCACACCGGGGACCAGATTCTCCAGGCTTATGGCACGACGATCATTGCTGTCTTGGCCATCGCCGCCTTTCCATCATCGACTTGTCGGAATCCGGCCATCAGCCCTTTTTGTCTGCCGACGGTAGGTATATACTGGTTTACAACGGCGAACTGTATAACTACCGCGAATTGAAACTCGAATTGCAACGCGCGCCGCACGGCTCGGGGCAATTGCCTTATTTTTTCTCGACCGCTACCGATACAGAAGTGATCCTGGCGGCTTATGTCCGTTGGGGTGTTGATTGTTTGCAGCGTTTTCAGGGTATGTTTGCTTTTGCTATCTGGGATAGCCAGGAACAACGCTTATTGGTAGCACGCGACCGGCTGGGCATCAAACCACTGTACTATCAGTTTAAGGATCAGGTGTTGGCTTTTGCCTCGGAGATACGTTCGCTGATGTCTTCGGGTCTCACTTCACAAAAGGCATCGGAAAACGCCCTGGCAGAATATGTGCAGTACGCCACGGTTCATGCGCCGAATACTATTCTCGACGGGGTACTGATGTTGATGCCTGGGCATATACTGGAATACAAACAAGGTGTGGTTACGCTTACCGAATACTGGAATGCCAACCGCTACGCCAAAACAGGCAGTGAACGCTCGTACGAAGAAACCTGTAAAACGGTGAATCACTTGCTTACCACAGCCGTGGAGCGACGCCTCGTGGCCGACGAGCCGTTTGGCGCTTTTCTGTCGGGCGGTATTGATAGCAGCGCTATAGTGGGCCTTATGAGCAAGGTATCTTCTCAGAAGATCAGGACATTTAACGTGAGTTTCGACGAGGGCGAATTTTCCGAGGCAGTTTATGCACGGCAAATTGCTCAGCGCTTCAATACGCAACATGAAGAGATCCGGCTGACGCCGGCAGATTTTTTAAAGCAACTTCCCGCAGCCTTGTCCGCCATGGATCATCCTGGTGGCGATGGACCAAACAGCTATATTGTATCGAAAGCCACCCGCGAAGCGGGCATCACCATGGCACTATCGGGCCTTGGTGGCGACGAATTGTTTGCCGGTTACGACATTTTTAAACGCTTTCACGAGCTGGAGCGCAAAGCCTGGCTCAACCTCATTCCTGGTATCGGCCGCAACCTGGGAGGGCAACTTCTGGCTGCCAGGAAAAAATCGGTACAGGGCGATAAAACAGCAGAGATTCTCAGTCTCAATCATATCAATGGCACGCATGCTTATCCGGTAAACCGTAAATTGTTTAACAGGAAAGATTACCGCGCTTTGCTCAAAAAACACTACAACGATAGCGATTTCATTCGCAACCTCATTCAAAAAAATGACACCGACAAGCAACATCGGCTGAGCAGGGTATCGCTGTTTGAGATGCAAACCTATATGCAAAATGTGTTGTTGCGCGATGCCGACCAGATGAGCATGGCCGTGGCCCTCGAAGTACGTGTGCCATTTCTTGATCACCAGTTGGTTGAATTTGTATTGGGCGTTCCCGATACCTATAAATATCCGCATTCGCCCAAAAAACTGCTTGTCGATTCTCTGGCAGGCTTACTGCCCGAGAGCATTGTAAACCGCCCTAAAATGGGCTTCGTGTTACCATGGAAAGAATGGTTAAAAAACGAATTACGCGATTTTTGCGAAGAAAACCTGGT
>DAIUED010000160.1:4630-7566 GCA_036845295.1 Bacteroidota bacterium | reverse complement strand
CATCCCAACAAGTTACAGATCCCGACTATGGGATTATCCTCTTCAATAAAATGGTACCTGCTATCGGCGGCGACTCTATCCGTTATACCAAAGACGGTTATAATGCCCAGGGCTGGCAGGAAGACTATTACACCAGTGGAAAATTGCTACACAAAGGTTTTTACCAGGACGGTTATATCAAGATCTTTAAAAATTTTTATGAGAACGGCCAGGTGGAACGTACATTTTCGATTGTAGATGCCAAGCGTGTAAAAATGGAGATTTATTATGAGGATGGAAAGGTGCGCTCCTTGATCAATTTTTATGATGGCAATACCCAAAATCAATACGATTTTTTCCGTAACGGAACACCCGAATATGTAGAGGAAAACGATAAGGACATTGAGTTTCTTTACAAACGCTATTCATATTTCGAAAATGGGTTGCCGGCTTCCTTGTTCGACCTGGTCGATAAAAAATCGAAGAAATACACAAAAAAAGAATTTTACGAAAGCGGCCGTGTAAAAGAAGAGGGGACGATGTATTTCCGGAAAGACCTCGGTGATTATGTAAAAGAGGGGCTTTGGACCTATTACGATGATAAGGGTAACACAACCAAAACCGAAAAGTACCACAACGGGCAATTGGAGTAAAAAAGAAATCATTTAAAAAAACAGGCTGCGGCCTGTTTTTTTATTCCTTATTATTGTGTGCGCATCATATTTGCATGTGTTGCTCCGGATGAAACATGTTATTCTATTTCTTCTACTTGTACAGCCTTTGCTGCTAAGGCCAGGGGGCGATGATCCCCTCGCAGCGCTGGAAGGCATCTGGTATGTTCAGTATAGCAATTTTGGCATGTGGCTGAGTGGTAAGAAGCATTTTCCGGCGTTCACCTACACAATAGCTCAAAAACACGGTGTGGCCGGGTTGGCAGATGTGGTTAGCTATCAACAAAAAGGCCGTCGCCGGGAGATCCGTGGTTTCGATGCGCCGCAGGATCTGAAGGGCAGGCAATTCACGTGGCGAGGAAACGGCTTGCTTCACCTGTTCAAAAGCAAATGGGAAATTTTATATAACGATGGGGAATGGATGCTCATTCACTTTCGGAAAACATTGGTAAGCGCCGAAGGATACGATGTGATTTCCCGGCAGCCAGTGCCTGATGCCGAAACCATGCAACACATCCGGCAAAAACTTCAGGAACTTGATGTGCCGACGTTAACCGCCGTCGAGCAACGTTGAAGCCTCACAAAGGGAGCAAGGCATGTGGCATACAAAACACCGTTGATCGTGTTTCAGTTAACCTGATTGCGGAACGGCTCCAACCATTTCAACGCACTTTCCTCGTAGTTGAATAAGCGGGCCGGAACTTTCGGGCGGTTGATTTTGAGGTAAATGTTGGCCAGTAAAGCCGGAAGATACGAGTCAACGATAAAGGCACCTGCTATCAGATGCTTGATGCCTTCAGCCGAGCTGTAGTAGTCGCGTGCGGCTTTTTCTTCACCTGCCACGTTTTTTAAATTTACAAGCGATGGATAACTTCTGCCATCGGCGATTTTCAGGCGGTCTTCCACACATTTTTTAGCAACTTCGAGTGTTACGATCGTGTGTAGCAGGTAAATTCCGTGTATGATCCCATCTTCCAGCCACATTTCCATATAATCGTTTTTCAGATAGCGTTCCCGCCTTGGATTATTTTGAATCTGATCTGTCATACAAGGTTTTTTTTGATACCTTTCAATACCGTAAAAATACGTATGAAAATGGCAAATAGCAAAACAAATAACTACTCCGGATTTATAGATATTGTCAACGAATTCATTACGATAGGCCGCTCCAGGGGGATTGTCCATCAGTTTACGGAAGATGAAGTGCTTGATGGCAGACACATTACCCTCCAGGGCAGGAAAATGATCAATTACGGCTCTTGCAGCTATCTTGGGCTTGAAACCGACGGGCGGCTCAAAGAAGCTGCAATCGATGCCATCAGGCGTTACGGCACGCAATTTTCGTCGTCGCGTACTTATGTGTCGTTTACTTTATACCAGGAACTGGAAACGTTGCTCAACGAGATGTTTGGCGCGCATGTGATCCTGTCCACGTCTTCCACCATGGGCCACCGGGCGGTGATGCCCATTGCGATCAACGATTCCGATGCCGTGATCTTCGATCACCAGGCTCATATTTCGATGCAGGATGCCGGCAAAGACCTTGGCTCGCGGGGCATTCCGGTAAGCCTGTTGCGCCATAACCGCCTGGATGAGCTGGATGCGAAGTTGCAGGCGCTATACACTAAACACGATAAAGTGTGGTATGTATTCGATGGCATTTACTCCATGTACGGCGATCTGGCACCGATCGAGGCCCTTAAGCCACTCATGACAAAATACAAAAACCTGCATTTATATGTAGATGATGCGCATGGTATGGGCTGGATTGGCCGCAATGGAACGGGTTACGTATTAAACGAGATGGATCTGAGCAACCGCATGATCTTGTGTAGCTCCCTGGCAAAAGGCTTTGGTTCGGCAGGTGGTGTATTTGCATTCTCCGACGAAAACCTTTACAGGCGCATAAAAAACTGGGGTGGGCCATTGACCTATTCCGGGCCTCAGCAGCCAGCCGTCATCGGAGCCTCTGTTGCTTCCGCTAAAATCCATTTATCCGAAGAAATTTATCAACGCCAGGATGCCCTGGCAGAGCGCATTCGCTATTGCAACCAAATCATGGCCCAACTCAACCTACCGGTCATCTCCACTTCTTCATCGCCAATTTTTTTCATCGGACTCGGTGCCCCGAAAGTAGCGTATAACATGAACGAGCGCCTGATGAACGAAGGCATTTACGTCAATCTGGGCATCTATCCTGCAGTACCCGAAACCTGCACCGGTTTAAGGTTTACCTTAACCTTGCATCATACCAGGGAAGATATCGACCGCCTGGTGGAACGCATT
>DAIUED010000160.1:0-4620 GCA_036845295.1 Bacteroidota bacterium | reverse complement strand
CATTCATTACCATTTACCAACGGTGCTGAAAGTGGAGCAAAAGACAATGACGGACATTTACAGCGCTTTCCGCTCTATGCCAGGTATCAAAGAGCAGAAAGCGAGGTACGAAGAGGAAGCCGTCATAGAAAAGCCGCAGGTGCCGGCTTCTGACTACAATTTGCAGCATTTTACGTCGGTACAGGAAATACCGGCCGCGGAATGGGATGCGTGTTTCGGCGATAAAGGTGCTTTTGATAAAGAGGCCCTCGAGCTGATGGAACTGGCTTTTGCGGGAAATGAAAAGCCGGAAAGCAACTGGAAGTTCGACTACTACCTGGTTAGGGATACGGCCGGAAAAATTGTGCTGGCAACGTTCTTTACAACCACCGTTATGAAAGACGATATGCTGGCGGAAAGCGAAGTGTCGCGAATGGTGGAGCAAAAACGGAAAAATGATGCTTATTACCTGACCTCGGTAACCATGATGATGGGCTCGCTCTTAACCGATGGCGACCATCTTTACCTCGATATGGATGCAAATTGGCAGGAAGCCCTGCGTTTGCTGCTGGAGCAGGTAGAAAAAGACCGTGACCACAACGAGGCGGCCGTGCTTATGCTGCGCGATTTTCCTGAAACCGATGCACTTGTAAAAGATCACCTGATGGATCTCGGTTTTGTAAAAGTGAACGTTGGCGATACCCATGTCCTCGATTTGGAGTCCATAAGCGATCGTAATACATTCATCGCTGGCCTCGAATCCAAAAAACGCATCCATCTCAACAACGACGTGTTGCGGTACGAATCGTTATTCAGTGTGCACCTCGTTAAAAATTCACCAAAATCACAGGTGGATCACTGGTACGAATTGTACGGGAATATCAAGCGGCGTAACCTGGCTATCAATGATTTTAAGCTGCCCCGCAGGCTGTTTGATATCATTAACCAATCAGAGCATTGGGACGTGATCGAAATCCGTTTCAGGGAAACAGACCGCACCGTGGCGGTTGGTTTTACGTATCGCAATGCCAACTATGCAGCGGTAATACTAGGGCTTGATTACGACTACGTGGCCGAATACAAAGCATACAAACAGTTATTGTTCCAGGTTATTGTCAGGGCCATCGACCTGGGCTGCGGTAAACTGTATCTGGGTCTAACGGCCTCACTCGAAAAACGAAAAATGGGAGCAAAGGCTATCAACAAAGTAGCCTACATGCAGGTAAAAGACAATTACAACCTTTCGGTAATCGAATTACTTAAAAATAACAGGAAAGCAATTACTACTGAGCACTAACAGGTTCTGTCAGCGAAATATAGCCTTGCCGGATAGCGTATTTAAGAAGCGCAACTTTATTCGATAACAGAGTCTTTTTGTAAATGTTTTCGGTGTGAAACGCAATGGTTCTCACATTACTCTCTAGTTCCGCAGCAATGGCAATGCGGTTTTTGCCCTGGCAGATCATAATAAGGATGCGGATTTCCTCATCAGTAAGTGCACGCTGTTCTTCTGATTGTTTAGGCTTAGGATTTACAAAATAAGATGGTAAAGAGGATCCAACCGCTTTTTCGTAAACAAATGGTTTATTATTGTAAACACTCTCAATCACATCAATCACTACCTCAATACTGCATTGCTTCGGCAGAAAAGCATCGGCGCCGCTTTGAAGCGTGTGGGTGATATACGATTTTTCGGCATGTCCGGAAAGAATGATGACTTTCACTGCAGGAAAATCTCTCTTGATCACGGCGAGGGCTTCAAAGCCGTTCATCACAGGCATGTCGAGATCCATCAACACAACGTCGGGTTGTGCATGATTTAAGGCTTCAATGGCCTCTTTACCGTTGGATGCTTCGCTGATAACCGGGAATCCGGATTCTTGCAAAATAGAGGAAAAGGCTTGTCTTACAGCGGTATGATCGTCCACGATCATCAGGCGAATCGCTTGTTTCATTATATTAAGTTTAAAAAGTACTGTATGGCGTTAATATAAAATTAAGGTTTAGTCAACTTTTCCTCATCCGATCTTTGCGGCAAAAATACCGAATGACTTTACCTGTATAACAAAACTAATGAAAAAAGACATGTGATAGGTGATTTAAACTACGTACATGTGCAATTTTATAACTTGTTTTGGTAAATTTTAACGCCATTTTAATATCTAAAATTTAGAAAAAAGACGGTTGAAATTAAAACCGTCTTTTTTGAAATAAACAGAACCAGGAATAGATCTTATTTATTTACAGGTACTGATATGTTATCTGCGCTGAAATCGCCCTGCACCGGGCGGTCGGGTTGCGGCTGTACAACCTTAGCCTGTGCATGTTTGAGATAGTCGATCGTTTTCAACACGTCATCAGCCAAAATCACCGTAAACGATCCGCTCTGCGCATGATCGAGCGCATACTGCACGCTGTCGAATTCGTTAGAAATGATTTGTACCGGCATCTTTCTTTCCGAATAAATGCCTTCGAGCAAGAGTTTTGTAATTTCTTCTTTGCTGCGGCCGCGTAAATCTTTGTCGTGCTTTATGATGATCTCATCAAAAATCTGCGCACTTAATTTACCGATAGCAATGATGTCTTCGTCCCGTCGGTCGCCGGTTGCAGATAGCACGCCGGTTTTGTGTGATGCAGGTGTTTTATCCATGAATTTTTTGAGCTGCACAAACCCGTCAGGATTATGCGCATAGTCGATCATCAGTTCGAACTGCCCGAAATTGAAAATGTTCATCCGGCCAGGCGTTTGCTCGGCTGATGGCGTAATTGATTTCAATGCATTTCGGATGTCCTCTGTTTTGAAACCGTGGATAACAGCAGCCAGAGCAGCAGGCAGAATATTTTTGATCATGCATTCAGCGCGGCCGTTCATACTAAGCGGTATATTCACAATTTTTTCGAGGCGCGTTTTCCATTCGCCCTTACAAATGGTAAGATAGCCTTTCTCAATAATAGCGGCCATTCCACCTTTACGGCAATGCTCCTGCACCCGTTCGTTATTTTCGGTGATGCTAAACAGGGCAATGTTACAACTCAAGCTGCGCGCCATGTTGTACACGAGGTCGTCGTCGGCATTAAGTATACTGTAGCCGTGGTCGTAGGTACTTCTTGCCACCACAGCTTTCACGTTAGCCAGGTCTTCCACCGAGTGAATATCTTTCAGGCCGATATGGTCTTCGGTTACGTTGGTTACAATGCTGATGTCGCAATGGTCGAAGCCCAGACCCGAGCGAAGAATGCCTCCGCGGGCACATTCCAATACGGCAAAATCGATGGTAGGATCGTATAATACGGCTTCCGCACTCACAGGTCCCGTGCAATCGCCCATGTTAATGGCTTTTCCTTGTATATAAATACCCTCGGTAGTGGTATAGCCCACTTTTTTTCCGGCATGTTGGGCCAGGTGTGCCATCAGGCGGGTAGTGGTGGTTTTTCCGTTTGTACCTGTGATGGCTACAATAGGAATACGCCCGTTTGATTTATCAGGAAAGAGCATGTCCACAATCGGCTCCGCTACATTGCGGGCCAAACCTTTCGACGGACTTAGGTGCATGCGTAAACCCGGGCAGGCATTGACTTCTACAATGCCGCCTACTTCGCGCGTCAATGGCACATTGATGTCTTTCGCTACCACGTCGATGCCGCAAATATCAAGGTTGAGTAGCCTCGCCACGCGTTCAGCCATAAATGCATTTTCCGGGTGAACCAGGTCGGTTACGTCGGTGGCAGTACCTCCGGTACTCAGGTTGGCGGTGTCTTTCAGGAAAACGATTTCGCCAAGTGGCAATACCTGCGATAATTTGAGGTTCTTTTTCTCTAAGATATGTTCTGTGATCTCGTCCACCACAATTTGCGTCATCACGTTTTCATGACCATTGCCCCGTTTAGGGTCTTTGTTGGTTTGCTCGATGAGTTGCGCGATGGTCGATTTTCCGTCGCCCATAACCATGGCAGGTGTACGTTTGGCAACAGCTACCAACTTATAATTGATCACAAGGAAACGGTAATCGAATCCTTGAATAAACTCTTCCACAATCACTTCGCGGGATATGGTTTTTGCAATCCGAAATGCTGCAAGGGCATCGTCTTTCGTCATCACGTTTGTTGTAATGCCACGGCCGTGGTTGCCATCCACAGGCTTCACCACTACAGGAAACTGAATACGATCAAGTGCATCATTCAAATCTTCCTCGTCGTAAACAAGCACGCCTTTAGGCACCGAAATGTGAGCGCTTTGCAGCAGGCGTTTGGTTGCATCCTTGTCGCCAGCCAAATCGATCCCGATGCCACTGGTATTGCCGGTAATACCGGCTCTGATGCGTTGTTGTTTGTTTCCGTAGCCAAATGTAACTAAGGATCCTTCGCTGAGGCGTTTGAAAGGGATGTGTCGTTTTTGTGCTTCGCTGACAATAGCCTGGGTGCTAGGCCCGAAACTATAGCGGCGTTTCAGGTAAGCCAATTCATCAATGTCTTTTTGTAAATCGTACGCTTCGTCTTTAATAAGGGCTTCGGCAATTGCTACAGCCGCCTTCGCAGCATATAAGCCGGCTTTTTCATGCTCGTATGAAAAGACAACATGGTACACGCCTCGTACATTGGTAGAGCGTGTGCGGCCATAGCCGCAAGCCATGCCTGCAAGGG
>DAIUED010000159.1:0-7583 GCA_036845295.1 Bacteroidota bacterium | reverse complement strand
TGGCAGTGGCGGCGGCGGCGGAGCTGGTAATACCGCGGGAAATGCAAACGGTGGAGCCGGTGGCGGCGGTGGACAAAATGGATTTGTGGGAGGCACCGGAGCCGCAGGGGGTACGGCCGGAGGTAACGGTACTTGCACAGGACAAACCGGCTTGTCGAGAGGCGCTAATGACGGTGGCGGTAGCGGCGGCGGCGGCGGCGGCAATACAAATGGCGGTGGAGCTGGCGGAATTAATACGGCTGTTGCCGATTATGGTGCCGGCGGTGGTGGCGGCGGAAATGGGTTGGGTAATCTTACCAACGGTTCTGGCTTTACACCAGGAAATTCGGCCGACGCCGATTTATGCTCAGGCTGTGCAGTTGGTGGGACGTCGGCGGGCACCGGGACGAACGGCTTTGTGAAGATCTATTGGAACTAAAGCGATTTCGTTGACAATCTGAAATAAGAGGTAAAAAACGCGAAGACATGTACTTACCAGAGAGCTATCCACTTGGATAGCTCTTTTTTTTGTCAATTGATTAACCTCGATGTTATTGGTAACAGTATTGCTGGCATTGCAATTCTTTTAAACTTTTACTGTTTATAACCTTTTTCTTAGGAGGCCTGTCGTATCTTTGCATCCTTTACATTTATAAAATGCCCGATCAACTGAAAATACTTCTGCTGGCCGATGTGTATTCCGAGCATACTGAAAAATGGGCTCTCGGCCTGGCTGCGCAAGGTATAAGTGTAGGGCTTTTTAGCTTCAACAAGGCTTCTTACCCCTGGTATGAAGGCGTTGCTAATGTTGAGGTTTTATACGAACCCTCAAGCCAATTAGATACAACCTCCGATACGGGCAAACTGGCCTATCTTAAACATGTAGGCTTGCTAAAGCAAGCGCTTCGCAAATTTAAGCCGCATGTGCTTCATGCACATTATGCGACCAGTTATGGATTGATCGGTGCACTAAGTGGATTTCATCCCTTCGTTATTTCTGCCTGGGGAACAGATGTGATGAAGTTTCCGCAAAAGAACCTGTTGAACCGCCTGATGCTAAAGTACAATTTGCGGAAAGCGGATGTTATTTGTGCAACCTCGTTTACGATTCGCGAATACCTGAAACCCGTTACGGATAAAAATGTACAGGTAATTCCATTCGGTGTGGATACGGATGTGTTTTGTAAAAAACAAGTCGATAGCATCTTCTCGTCCGGCACGTTTGTTTATGGGAGTATTAAGCCACTGAATAGCCTTTACAATACCGATATCATGATCAGCGCTTTTGCAGCCCTTAAAAAACGGCATCCGGAGCGACAGGTCAAGTTATTGGTTATTGGCGAAGGACCCGAAAGCGCCAATCTGGAACGCCTAGTAGGCGAATTGCATTTGGCGCAAGATGTGGTATTCACGGGTCGCGTGCCATTTGCGAAAATAGCAGATTATTATAACATGCTCGATGTGCTGGTAAATATCAGCGACTATGAGAGCTTCGGTGTGTCGGTGATAGAAGCCATGGCCTGTGAAAAGCCGGTGATCGTAACCAATACAGGCGGCCTGAAAGAAATTGTGGAAAACGATAAGTTTGGTTCGTTGGTAGAGATCCGGGATGTGGATCAGACAGCTGCGGAAATGGAAAAATACCTGCTCGATCCGGCACTTACAACACGCGTCGGAAAACGGGGAAGGGAAAAAGTGATAGAAAAATACAGCTGGAAAAATAATATCCGGCAAATGATCGGCGTTTATCGCCAACTCGTAATTAAATTATAAACAGGAACAAGCCCATGCGGCCAGGAGCCGTAATTGTGCTTAAAAAAAGAAGGAAAATTGATCTTAAAGCCGATAACAGATATTCATACCTTTTCAAAAAAAGCAGAACCTTTTATTGGGGTGTTTGGTAGCGAAGCCTGGCTTTCTTTATATGGAAACGATCTGGTAATGATCGGCATTTATAAAGATGAGCATCAAATCACAGGCGGCTTTTTTTACCTGAAAACACGCAGATTTGGGTTCGATTTCATTAAACTTCCGCCCTATACGCCACACTGCGGATTGTTTTACCAGGACGAAAGCAAAAACAGGGCTTCCGCTAATAGTTACCGTAAAGAAGTGATGCAGCTGGTTTGCGATTATTTTTCCAGCCTCCGGTCAACATTAACTATTCTGGCTTTTCCGGCAGAATACCAGGATATGCAGGCATTTATTTGGGGCAAATACAAAGTGGTGCCAAATTACACGTATCGTATTTCGTTGTCGGCAAGTCTGGAAGACATACGTTCACATTTTGATTCTAAAAACCGGAATGCCATCAATAAAGCTTTAAAAGAGGGCGTTGAGACGTCGTTAAACGCATTGCCCAAAGCAGAGATCTTCGCTTTTTTTAAGAAAAATCTGACGGCTACCGGAGCCAATATTTACGAAGACATTTTGCAAAAGATCGTAGAGCAGTTTTCGGACGAAAGCAATGCGTTCTGCTTTTCGGCACATCGCCAGGGCCGGCTTCTTGGAATGGTATTCTGTGTTTTCGACCGCCACGCCTGTTACTACCTGCTTGGTAGTGTGGACAGGGAAGCCGGCATTCAGGGAATAAATAACCTGCTTGTGCAAAAAAGCATTGAACAGGCTAAGCAACTTGGTTGCCGTATTTTCGATTTTGAAGGGTCGATGTTGAAAGGTGTCGAAAAATTCTTCCGGAGTTTCGGGCCGGAGTTGTTTCCTTATTTTACAGTTAACAAAGCTGCACTACCGCTTGAGCTATTGCTCAAATTCAAAAAACGAGAGCTCTTTTAACCGTGAGGCAATTTATCAGGAACATAACGCCGCAGCTATTGATCGACCTGTATAAACGCCGGAAGAAGCGCCTGGCAGCCAGGTATCGTGAACAACTGGCAAGCAGTAAGCAAACGGTAAGCGAGGCGGATATTGTAATTGCCCTGCAACAAGAGGGAATTACGCAGGGAGATGTGCTGATGGTTCACTCCAGTTTCCGCCAGATCGGATATGTCGAACACGGGCCAAAGACACTTATCGATGCCTTGTTGCGGGTAGTTGGCGATAAAGGTACGCTGATGATGCCGGCATTTCCGGCTGTGGGGTTTAACGATGATTACCTGAAAAGTAAGCCTGTTTTTGATATACAGAAGACTCCATCTCGCATGGGTGTCGTTACCGAAACTTTTCGTCAAATGTCGGGCGTGTTGCGGAGTTTTCATCCAACCGATTCCGTTATCGCTCGTGGGAAAGATGCCGCGTTTCTGACGAAAGACCATTTCGGACAGTTGACGCCGTACAATGAAAATAGCCCATTTTTCAGGCTTTGCAGCCTTCATGGTAAGATCCTGATGATTGGGGTAGGTCTCGAAAGCCTTACCAATTTGCATACCCTTGAGGATGCGGTCGGGGATTTCAGATTTCCGGTATATCATAAAATGACAGTTGATGCAGTGATGATCGACGCGTTAGGCCAGCAACATACCATGCGCACCAAAGTGCATAATCCTGAATTCTCAAAGAAAAGGCGTTGCAACGACTTGATGCCCCATTTCGAAGCCGCCGGATTTTTAAAGCATTTTCAGCTGGGACAAGCTGCGTGTTTGCTCATCGACGCAGGGGCCATGCACCAATGGATGCTTGAAAATTATACATCGCGGGGTATTACTATGTACACACCTAAAGGATATTGACTCTATGCAAATTCACGTGAGTTTCGATTATGAATTGTTTTTTGGCGGAGCATCGGGAACCGTTCAAAAATGCATGATCGAGCCTACGCAGCAATTGCTTGAAATTGCGGAGAAACATGGCGTATCGTTTGTTTTTTTTGTTGACGCCGGCTACCTCTGCCGCCTGAAAGATTACTTGCATATAGAAAGCTGTCGTGCCGATTACCTGGCCGTATCAAAGCAGCTGAACGCCATCATTAACAAAGGCCACGAACTTGCGTTGCATATTCATCCACACTGGGAAGACTCATATTTTACAGATGGTCAATGGCAGATCAATACCAGCCGTTACAAACTTGCCGATTTTGGGGACGAAGAGATACAACAGCTCATGAACCGTTACCATCAGACACTCCAGGAGATTACCGGGAAATCCTGCCGGTCTTACCGCGCCGGTGGTTGGTGTATTCAGCCATTTGCACCCATTGGCAAAGCACTGGCGCAAAATGGAATTTTTACAGATAGTACGGTGTATTACAAGGGCTACCATGCATCTGAAGCTCACCGGTATGATTTCCGGAAAGCACCAAATAGGGCTGAATGGCATTTTGAAGAAGACCCTTGCCTGCCTGTACCCGGAGGTAAATTTCTGGAGATACCGGTGACACCGGATAGGATACCGCCATTTTTTTACTGGAAACTTTATCTGAAAATGCGCACGAATCCATCCCTTTACCGGCCGGTTGGGGATGGACAATGGCTTGCCGACCGGAAGCGCGTGTACCGCCATTTTTATCATGCGACCGATCACTTTGCCTGCGCCGATGGCTTTTTTGCATCGCGTTTATGGCCGGTATTGAAGCGTTCGGAAAAGGATGAGAAGGCGCGAATGATGATATTGAGTCATCCGAAGTCGATGGCGCCGTATTCGTTTAAAGCACTCGACGAATTTATTACTTTTGCAAAAGCCAGAGGACATCGTTTCGATAGGATCAGTAGTAGTGAGTAACATTCGACATATTCCGCACCAGGAGATCGACTTTACGAAGTGGGATCAGGCCATTTTAAATTCGCCTTTTCCGCTGGTATTTGCTCAATCGTTTTACCTCAATGCGACGTTTCCAGGCTGGGATGCTTTGGTAATTGGTGACTACGAGTCTGCATTTCCACTTACCCAGCGTCATAAACTGGGTATCGCTTATCTACACCAGCCGCCGTTTACGCCTCAATTGGGCGTTTATGGAAAAATCAACGGAGAAATAGAGAAGCAATTTTACGACTATATCACTAGCCGCTATAAGTTGATCGAAATCGAATTGAACGCTGCCAATAGATTGCAAACGGCAGACCATTCTCCGAAAACGACCTATGTGATCGACTATGCAAAGGGCTATAAACAAAATCAAAATACAAAGCGGAATATTTCGAAAGCCCACGAAAATCAACTGTTTTTCGAAGAAGTGCCTCGGCAAGAGGTACTCACACTTTCGCAACAACATTTAAACCCCTTTCTCACAAAGCAATTGCGACTTTCGCCTGTCGTTGTAGATCGCTTCCAAGCTTTACTGGACTCAGCGATCGCTGCAAACGCGTTATACACGTTCCGGGTAACCGATGCTGCACAACGCCTGCAAGCCATTGCTCATTTCATCAGTAATGGCAAACATACAGTCTATTTAAAAGGCATCAATTTCGATAAAGAAACTAGCCTCGGCAGTATGCATCTGCTTAACAGTTCAGCCATTACGTTCTTTGCCGATAAAACACAGATCTTTGATTTCGGCGGCGGGATGAAGGAAAGCCTCGCAACTTTTTATAAAGGTTTTGGAGCACAACCGTTGACTTATGAGTCTCTCAAATACAACCGCTTGCCCTGGCTGCTTAATGCATTGAAAAAGCTCTCGTAAATGCCTTGTATATCAGGCGAAAAGATTTAGTTTTACATCTTCAAATTGTGATGAATGTTTCACAACTGATCAATGCGCCGGAATCCTGGTAATGGTTTTCGCAATTCGTGAAGCCAGAGGTTCTCTTTTCTGAAAAAGAAAAGTGCCATTAAGGACAACAAGGCGCCTGTTTCAGCGTTACATGCGAATCACGAAACTAAATTTCCGGTTTTAAAGACGGAGTTTAAAAAAACGCCAATGAAAGCCATCGTTTCGCACGATATCGACCACCTGACCTTATCGGAACATTATTTCCGAGACCTGATCGTACCTAAGTTTTTTGTGAGAAGCCACATCGAATTGTTATCGGGCAAAATATCACTTGGAGAGTTTCACCACCGCCTGGCCGACGTTTTTAAAGACAAATGGCAACATCTCGAGGAGCTTCATCATTTCAACAGTTCGCATACCGTTCCTGCTACTTATTTTATTGGCGTATGTCGTGGCGAGGGACTTTCATATTCGCTGAGACAATCTGCCTTTTGGATCCAAAAATTGCAGCAAATGGGTTGCGAGGTGGGCCCTCATAGCATTGCACACGAAAGCAGGGAACACATTACCAAAGAATACGATCTGTTCAAAAAACTGTCGGGCAGCCACAGCTTCGGTACACGGATGCACTACATTCGCCAGGGCGAACAAACATTTGCTCACCTGGCCAACGCCGGATACGCGTTCGACAGCAGCGAAATGGCTTACAAAGCACCCTATAAAGTAGGGAATATGTGGGAATTTCCTTACCAGATCATGGATTCGTATATTATTGAAAAGCCCCGGCAATGGCAAAGCCGCAATTTCGGTCAGTGTTGTGATGCCACCAGGCGCATCATCGACGAAGTAGCCAGGCTTGGTTTGCCCTACCTGGGCATTGATTTTCACGACCGGTACTTTTCCCCGAGCCATAAAACATGGAAGGATTGGTACATGTGGCTGATTGAGTACCTTGCCTCACATCACGTAGAATTTGTTAGCTTTGCAACGGCCATTGACGAGCTGGAGCACCTGTGAAAACCGTTTCCATAATTATTCCCTGTCTCAATGAGAAAGCATACATCTTGCGTTGCCTGCAATCCATCCTGGCGCAATCGTATCCTGCTACGCTGATCACAACCTTTATTTGTGATGGCATGAGCAACGATGGCACACGGGAGTTGGTTGTTGATTTTTCGGCAGCACATCCGCAATTTGTGTTACTCGATAATACGCGCCGTACGACGCCATTTGCACTTAACCTCGGTATCAGGCAGGCCGAAACCGACATTGTCATAATTCTGGGAGCCCATTCGGAGCTATATCCGGATTTCGTCCAAAAAAACGTAGAGACATTCGATCTCGATCCGGCGATCTATTGTGCAGGTGGTGTGCTTGAAAACGTATATGAAAATCAAACCTCCCAGGTGATTGGTGCAGCTATGTCGTCGTCGTTTGGCGTGGGTAACGCCCATTTCCGTACTGGCAATAGAAGTGGTTTTGTTGATACGGTGGCCTTTGGTGCCTATAAGCGGGAAGTATTTGACCGCGTCGGGTATTTTGATGAAGAATTGATCCGCAATCAGGACGATGAGTTTAATTTCAGGATTACCAAAGCAGGGGATAAAATATACCTGAATCATGAGATACGTTGCCGTTATTACGTCAGGGCATCGTTCCGAAAGCTGTTTCGTCAGTATTACCAATATGGCTATTGGAAAGTATTTGTAAATAAAAAGCACCGGACGGTAACCACGTTTCGGCAGCTTGTGCCAGCCTGTTTTGTGAGTTATCTTTTCTTGTGGTTGCTGAGTAGCTTCGTCTCCGGCCCCGTATTTTTTGCGTCCAGTGCGTTCGGATTGTTGTATTTGCTTTTGGCCTTATTGTTTGCTGTGCGCATTGCCAACTCGGCGGTGGCGGTTCCGGGCATAACCTTTACGTTTTTTATTTTGCATGCGGGTTATGGGCTCGGGTATTTAAAAGGTATATTTGACTTTTTTATTTTGGGAAAAGCCATAAAAAC
>DAIUED010000158.1:0-7615 GCA_036845295.1 Bacteroidota bacterium | reverse complement strand
GTAAGCAATGTGAGTGCAACAGGTTTCGATGTGATCGAGTTACAGGGTGGTACCTCGGATGTAGAGTTCACCTGGAGCGTATCGGCCAACCGTAAAGATACTGACGACGGTAATGGTGAAAAGACCTTGTACCAGGATCTGCGTTTCCCGGAAGGCCCCGGGCCCATTGAAATGAAAATGAAACAGGCAAATTCAAGTATTAAACAATGAAATATATTCTGAGTGCGGTACTCGGCGGGCTTTGCATGCAAGGCGCCTCCCAAGGATTGGTAAATAACGGTGCGCGCATCGTTTTTTCCGGTGCAGCGCAAATGTATATCGATGGAACAACAGGCCACTATACAAATCAGGCGGCGGGCCAGATCACTCCTAGCTCCACAAGCACGATTAGCCTGGAGGGCAACTGGATCAATAATCCAAGCCCGGTAAACAATGCATTCACCACCGACGGTGGTGGCGTAGTGCTTACCGGCGCCGCTCAGAGTATCGGCGGCTCTTCGCCAACTGCTTTCTACAATTTAACCCTGGCCGGGAACGGACTGAAAACGTTGGCTGTTAATCAAACAACAGTTGGAGGGCAGTCCACTTTTAGCGGTGTGCTGGCAGTAGGCGCATCGACCCTCGATCTTAACAGCAACACGTTGAATGTAACGAACAGTGTTACAGGAGCTATTACGCGTAGCAGCGGCTATATCATCAGCGAAACGCCGTCGGCTTCCAACCCGAGTGTTATTCGTTGGTATCACCGTACGGGAAGCGGATCGAGGGTTTATCCTTTCGGTGTAGCCGGCTCTTATATTCCTTTTACATTTAACATTACCACGCCCATGGCGAGCGCGACGTCTTATGTTGAGGTTTCCACAAGGGCAACAGCAGCCTCTAATAATCTGCCCTGGGCCTCGGGCGTCACCCACATGTATTCACCGAATGTGCCTTACGCTGATGGAAGTATTCCCGCCGTTATCGACCGGTGGTGGCAAGTTAACAACAGCAGTCCGGTAACGGCTAACGCTACATTTAGTTACCGTGGATCGGAAAATACGCTGAATGCCTTGTACAATACCGGGATGATTGGCGCGCAATACTGGGCGGGCGGCTGGTTGCCCAATAATGCCAATATCGGTAGCGCTGCCGCTGTAACCTCGGGTGTAGGTTCTGTGACGGCGTCCGGCCTTACTACATTTGGGCCATGGGTGCTCACTTCATTACTGTCGCCATTGCCGGTAGAACTCCTGTCCTTCGATGGCGTATGTTCAGGGCAAGACCTGATGCTCAGCTGGTGCACGGCTTCCGAATCCGGCAACGATTATTTTTCGATCGAGCAATCAGACGACGGTTCTCATTTTACAGATATAGCTACCGTGCCTGGTGCCGGAACCAGCAACCAAAAGCACTGTTATCAATATGCAGTACATGGGCTAAAAGACGGCATCACTTACTTCAGGTTGAGCGAAAATAGCCGCCAGTCGAGAACAGTCTCTTCTGCGGTGATTTCAGTAGCCTCCTGTATGGGGGCACAGGAAAACATGCTCATTGCAAGTGATGGTGGAAAAGAGTTTGGTCTTATAGTAAACGCCCTGGAGGCCAAAGATTTGCAATTGCATATCTATAACACATTAGGGCAAGCCATCAGCAGCCGGCTTGTGAAGGTGGATAAAGGGTATAACCAACTACGTATTCCGGCGCAGGATTTACCCGATGCTGTATATTACGTTAGCATCTTTCAAGGTTCGCAACAACTCCTCACCAAGAAAATCATCGTGTCTTCTCTGGGAAGATAATTCGTCTGGATTATTTGCTTTTTAGTCATGTGTTTTGTGTTTTTCGGTAATATTTGATGAAAAATATTAGCGTTGAGTAAGTCTGCTAAACAGGTGAGTAAAACCATCTTACCGCTTTTTGACTAATCCGTATAAGGGTTATTCTTTTCGTATTTTCATAAGGCTAACTCAAGTTCCTTCGTCCCACATGCACTATTGTACCCTTTTCTCCGCGGCTTTTTTTGTATCAGGTATCATACAGGCTCAGGAGGCCGGACAGCATCTTTCCTCTCGCGACGAGAATTATTCTGTGATGCTTCCTCAGCCTGGCTATAGCATCGAAGCCGGGGAAAAGTATAACGATCCGCAGTATTATAATCATCCCGATTTTGGCTTGCTTACTTTCGACGCGCCGGCCGGTAAGTCGGTGGTGGAAGACCTTTCGAAGCGAAGCGCTTACGAGCGTTTTTATGTTGACGTTAACGAACCCTCTTTTTTTTATATTGAAAAATCAACCAAACCGATCAATTATTACCAAAACGGTTATCTGCGCGCCATCGACCCCAGTCTTAAACTAGCGTCTGCGGGAGTTTACCGCGCCTCCGCGCAGCCATGTCCCACCGAACTGAACACCGTGCTCAAATGTTCCAGGATTGATCTTGGCGGGCAAATTTTTGGTTTTAATAACGTCATGTTGCGTGTGGTCCATCACGACCATTCGGTTCAGTTGTTCAGTCCCAACTGGAGCCAGATCACCGTAGGAAATAACGGTGCGTACATCAGCCAGGTATTTCCGGGAGTTGACATGAAAATATTGTACAGGGAAGGCGCTGTCAAGTCGGAATTCATCATCCGCCAAAACCTGCAGGTAAATAAACTGGTGTTTATTGATCAGCTGCAAACCGGTGGGCAACTTGCGTTACAAGCCGAAGTCCCGGCCACAACAGATCCCGAAAAAGGTCATATCCTGGTGTTCGATCAGCCAGGAGGCCAGTTAGTGGCTAAGATAAAACCGGCTCGCAGCGCCGATTATTCCGGTATTCGCCGCGCCTGGTACAATCCTTACACCCTTATTGGCAACAATCTCGAAATCCTTTGCGACTCCGCGATGCTCAACGATGCTTCCACCGTGTATCCGGTCGTTGTGGATCCATTGGTAACGGCTGTAGGGCCCATTGTAAATGGAACAACCTTCTTATCAGGCACCTTACCTTCGCCGGCATTTTGCTCTAACAGCATTGCCGTTACTTATCCAGGAGGTACTACACCCTGGGATGTATCCGTAGGATGGACCATTTACAGCAATTGGTGTTACCAATCGGGTTTTGATTGTTACCGGTCGGAAGCACAGATCTGGATCACAAGTTCCTGTGGTGGCAGGAGTCCGGCAGGCGCTTTGATTTGGACTTGCACCGGCTGCAACAGTTATGGTACCTGGAATCCCACCTTGCCTTTTTCGTCAAACGGCACGCAAAGCCTGGCGCAATGTTATGCGGCTTCCTGTGCAGCTCAAACGCAAACTTATACCATTAATGCCAATCGTTCCTACTGTCCGACTTATACCGGCGGCTATGATGCCTGTACACCTGTGAACCGCAGCTATTGCCAGACGCTTGACAACTGGCGGGTAACAGTGCAGGGAAGAAGCATGGAAACGCTCGGCAATACAGCTACCGGAAACGGTAGCAGCAATGTGTCGGCCGTTTGTTTTGCCGGTGCCACGCTCAATCCGTCGGTATCGTATGGCATTGGCACGTTAAGCTACAACTGGAATCCGGGAGGACAAACCACGAGCACCAACACGGTACCCACCAATTTCACAGGCACGCAAACCTATACCTGTACCGTAACCGACGCTTGCGGCACAGTGAGGACGGCTGTCTTCAACGTATCTACCAATTGTGTACTACCCGTCGAGCTTTTGAATTTTGATGGACGTGTAACGGCCAAGCAGGTTGAGCTCCAGTGGCAAACAGCTTCCGAAAGTAATTCTTCGCATTTCACCATTGAGCGGAGTTATAACGGTGTCGATTATGAATTTGTGTCGATGCTAAAAGCCGCCGGCCATAGTGTTGAAAAGCAGAGCTATCATGCCGCCGATGATAAAGCCGATCTTTCGAGGCTTATTTATTACCGCCTGAAACAATATGACAATGGCATAAGCGCCGAACGCTTTTCGAGTGTGTTGTCTGTTGAACCCGAAAAGCGTGGTCATTTCGATTTGTTTCCCAATCCGGGCAACGGAGTGTTTGAACTCGTGCCGGGCGGAGACTATACAGGCAAAGCCTACCAGGCTTACGTCTACGATGCCACTGGCAAAGAAGTGTTGCAACAACAGGGTAACGGCAGGGCCACGTTGGATATCAGTGCATTTCCGGAAGGTATTTACCTTGTAAGGATCCTTGCAGGGAACGATATCCTGAACTGGCGCCTGATGAAGCAGTAAGCCCAGGGTTGTTAAGACATCACGATCTGCCGGATCGTTTCCACCCAGTCGTCGCCGCTGTTAAGGCTTTCTACCAACTGGATTTTTTCGCCGCCGTGCTTATGAAAAATTTCCTGGTATTCCGTGCCGATCTCATAAATGGTTTCCAGGCAATCGGCTGTGAAAGCCGGAGAAAATACCAATACTTTTTTCATGCCTTTTTTTGCGAGCTCTTCCACCACTTTGTCGCTAAAAGGCTGTAGCCATTTATCGTCGAGGCGGCTTTGGAAACTAAGGGTGTACTTGTCTTCAGGAATATGAAGGGCTGATGCTACCGCTTTGGTGGTATGGTAACACGCGGCTTTGTAGCAGTAATAGTTTTCGTCGGTTAAGCCGTCTTCGCAGTGGTGGTCTTTGCAGAGATAGCCGTCTGTATATACTTTATCGACCTGCCGTTCCGGCAAACCATGGTAACTGAAGATCACATGGTCATACGATGAAATGTCGTGTTGTTTGCCGCGATTCACGATGCAATTGATATAATCCGGGTTGTCGTAGTACTGGCTAATGATCCGGATACCTGGTATAACCCACCATTTGCTCACAATCTCCATGAAACGTTGCAGGGCGCTGCCGGTGCTGCTTGACGCATACTGTGGGAAAAGTGGGAATACGATGATTTGGTGGTAACCTTCCTTTTTCATGCGTTCCAGCACACTTTCCATGCTGGGTTTCTGGTAGCGCATGGCCAGTTCAACGGTGTAATCGCTGCCAACAGCCAGTTGTAGTTTTTTAGCTAACTCTGTGCTGTGTTTGAGTAGCGGTGAGCCGGTAGTGTCGTCCCAAATAGCTTTATATAACTTCGATGAATTGCCAGCCCGGAAAGGAACAATGACGCCGTTGACCAGTAGTGTACGCGACAACCATGGGATATCAATCACGCGTTCATCGTTCAGGAATTGGGTAAGGTATCTTCTGACATCACTTTTCAGTGGGCTATCGGGAGTTCCCAGGTTAAGTAATAATATAGCGGTTTTTTGTTTCATAAGTTAGGACTTAGCTGCAACGTGCAGCAAAGGTACTCATTTTGATGGCTCTGCAAAGCAGCCTTGTATCGACTTTTTGAAAACCTGTTGTTTCACCATTAGCATGGCATTTAGCAGTTTACCGGTTGCATGAAAATAAAAATCGCCTCTGGCATACCAGAGGCGATTGCTAAATTATTTGTCGGCACTATTAGTGATACCAGGTAGCAGAGCCACAGCTGTCGCAGCACCAATGCACGCCGCCGTAGCCCGAAGCCTGAGAGGACGTTAAACCATAAGTAATGACACCACTTGAGTTGATGGATGCACAGCCGCCACCTCCGTCAACACCACGTTCTTTGTTGCTTCTGGTGGTGTTAAAATCAACTCCGCCAGAAATTTGGAGTAACTGATTTTTGTTAAGAATTTTTACGTTGGTCAATGAAGAAATTGTTTTTTTCATAATTGTGTAGTTTTTATGCTAGAAGTAAATATAACAAAGCCAGTCTATAAATCCTAATTTATAAAATTAAATATGTCTTCTGCGCGGTAGGGTCTGTTGATCAGCCTGTTTTGAAAAAAGGCCAGCGGACTTATCGAAATGTTATTCGACCTCAGAAATTCATTTTGCTTTGCCAGCAGGTAGTCACTCGCAGCGCTTCTAAATTCCTTGTGTTCATCAAACCAGTTTTTTTTATTGCCGGTTTTCTGGAAATCGAGGTAAGATGCCAGAAATGAATTCCAGCCTTCTTTGAGGTAAATGCCGATGAGGGCAGAAGCAACGAGTTGGCCTGGCGTTGGCGCACCGGAATTCAAATTTGCTGAAATAAGTATCCGGACGGTAAAGCCCTGAGGCGTCTTTTCAACGAGTTTGTTCATGAGTGCCTTACAATAAACGCAAAAGGGTGAAATGACCAGCGTGACGTGATTTGCTTGAGAAGCATCATCTGAAAGTAACAGGTATTCGGACGGTAATTGCTCGAAGTCGCATTCCTGGGCTATGTTCAGAAACGATTGAAATAGCGATTGGTCTCTTCTGAAAGTTTCGAGTTCCAGTTCTTGTTCATGGTTGTTTTGCACCAGGTATAGGATCCATCTGGCGACGGACCATGTCACGGAAATGGTGCCGCCGATGGCTAAGATCAGAATAACGTCGTGGCTGGTAATGGCAGGCAGCAACGATGCTCCCAGGCTAAATGCCAGAGCCGTATTTAGCACATACAAAACGATAAACATCAGGCAAAGTTTACACCACAGTTTTAGCTTAAATTGAGTAACGAGTGAGTAGGCAATAAATGGAAACGCTAAAGCATTCAGGATAAGATTTAATTTGATGTCTTTCGTTACCAAAATGGCCACAAGGCTTGTTAGCTGGAAAACGATCAGCAGGTCGCTTATTTTCAGCCATTGGAAAATCAGCGTGCCGTGATTGGTAATGAGCGATGTGCAGTCTATGCTGCCATTTTTATAGTCTTTTTTTTGGCAAAATTTCTCTAAGGCCAGTGTTTTAGACGAGTTATACTCAACGTAAAGAATGGTTAAGCCTACCAGTAATGATAGGAAGGTGAAACTCATTATCAACATCGACACGCTATCGAAACTCATTGCCCTGTAGCAGATGGTAAACAGGCAAAGAAGCACTCCTAAAAAAAACAATGTCCGTTGCGGCTTTAGCTTCTTTTTTTGTTTTTCGAGTAACAGGCACACGCGCCCCCAGTTTTCCAGGAAATGCGCCAAGGTTAGCTGCTGTTCCTCGTTGCCGTCAAGATGTTGTATCGTTACTGCTTGATCTTTTATGGTTACGAGGCAGGGAGTGGATTGGTGCTTCAGCGTAGTTAGAAACGTCTCAGGCAACTCCGATAGGGAAGAAAAATCGTCAGGAAGTTCAGCGATCAGGTACTCTATCGATAGCCGGTCGAGCGCGTCGGCAAAAACCATCAGACCATCGTAAGAAGAAGACAAGATCGTCGTGCGGAGTTTCCTTTGGCTAAATGGATAATTGAAATGGCGTAAGTAGGCTTGCAGTAAGTTCAGGTATTGAATCGTTTTCATCGCTTATCATTGGGGAATTGGCAGACACACACTTTGTTATGATCAGGTATCTCCCAAACACGGGCATTTGTACCGTCTTCTTGGAGAGCGCATCGCATGACAGCTAATTTAACTCTTCTTTTGAGAAAATAGGGTTGGCGGAATTATTTTAATGCATTGGCTTAAAAACAGCTTTTGTGGCGATAGGTTCGGGTTAGCCTGTTTTTTGATTTGGATCCGGGGTAATCCGGCCTGCATTTATTCTGTTGTTTATATAGTTTTAGTTAAGGATATTTGCAGACTATGAGTGCAAACGATCAGGCAGAAAAATCACCCGAACGCATTGCGGTTATGGGAAGTACGGGTAGTATTGG
>DAIUED010000157.1:0-7678 GCA_036845295.1 Bacteroidota bacterium | reverse complement strand
CTCATCATCGGTGTAGTATGTGCGCTGTTGTGCTTGTTTGGTGCTATCCAGATGTGGAAACAACTGAAAATGGGGTTTTACATCTATTGCGTGGGTGAGTTGGTACCGCCAATCGCAGGTTTCTTCCTGGGCGCCGGCGGCATGCTTGGTTCGGCATCTGTTATCCTTGGCCTTATTCTGGCAGGCGTATGGGTTACATTATATGCCCTTAACCTGAAACACATGAAATAAATCTTTTTTCTGAAAATACCCTAAAAGCCGCTGCGTCAGTCGCTGCGGCTTTTTTAATATTGGCACAGGTGTTGAAACACCGTTAGAAACGCTTCTTTTTTCTTACATTTATCTTATGTTGCTTCGACTTAATTATACCAATCCGCATCCTAAGGATGTAGCCCAGGTTGTGGATATTCTCCGTAACGACGGCGTTATCATTTATCCGACCGACACCGTGTACTCGATGGGATGCGACATTACCCGACCCAAAGCTATTGAACGCCTTTGCCGCCTCAAGCAGATCAAACCCGAAAAGGCCAATTTTTCATTCGTGTGCAGCGATCTCAGCCACCTGGCTAATTATGCAAGACCTATTTCCAATAGTATATTCCGTATCATGAGAAAGGCACTCCCGGGCCCGTACACGTTTATCCTGGAAGCCAATAATAATGTGCCGCGCCTGCTCAAGCAGAATAAAAAAACAGTAGGCATCCGTGTACCCGACAATGCCATCTGCCGTCATGTAGTTGAAGCACTCGGAAATCCCATTATCACGACCAGTTTGCACAATCCCGACGATGAAATTGCCGATTACTTTGTCGATCCTGAAGTCATTCATCATCAATATGGCAAACAAGTTGACCTTGTCATCGACGGCGGTTTCGGAAATTTATACGCTTCTACCGTTATCGACTGCTCGGAGAATGATGAGCCAGTGGTGTTAAGAGAAGGATTAGGTAGTCTCGACGTGCTTAATTAGCATCCTGCGCCTTTTTGATAAAAAAAATAAAACGGCATATTAATTTATGCTACTTTTAAGGCTTGTTACTGTATTCCCGTTATGATTAACAAGACCATCATCCTTGCTACCCTTGCCCTCAGCAGCCTGTTAGCCGTCTCCCAAACAACCAATACCCGTAAGTGGCGCCGTACCGAAAACGATTCGATGCAAAACGCCTTATTGCTTTATGAGGAAGGTAATTACCTGTTGGCCTTGCCAATCTATGAGAAACTCTACAATGCGCATCCCGGTGAAGAATACCTGAAGTATTGCTACGGTAAATGTGCTCTCCTCCGAAGCGACAAACACGAGGTAGCCCTGAAGCTCTTGACCGAGGTTTACGCCAAGAACCCCAAAGTCAATAATATTGAATCTGATCTGGCAAAAGCCAACCACTATAATTACCGTTTTGATGAAGCCCTCGCACTGATCGATAAAGCTTTGGCAAATAAGCGCACTTCTGCCGAAGCAAAGCAGGATGCTACGCAGTTGAGAAAATACTGTATGAATGCCAAGGAGTTTTATGCTCATCCTACAGGTGCGCAGATCAAAAATATAGGAGCGCCGGTAAATACCGAGTACGATGAATTTACACCAGTTATATCGGCCGATGAATCGGTAATGGTATATACTTACAAAGGAAAAGAAAGTACCGGCGGGTTACAAAATGGGTATTTGCAGCCCGACCCTAATGGCATTTATTACGAAGATGTTTTCCAGTCGGTAAAAGAGAACGGGCAATGGGCAGCGCCAAAGCCGGTAAAAGCGATCAATACCAATTCCAACGACTCGCCCATTGCCATTAGCGCAGACGGGATGCACCTTTTCAGTTTTCGCGACAATGGCGACGACCACGGCGATATTTACATGAGCGACCTGATCAATGGCGAATGGTCGGCACCACAAAAGCTGAAAGGCCAGGTAAATTCGTACTCGTGGGAGGGCAGTTGCTCGATGACTGCCGATGGCCGCCAATTGTATTTTAGCAGCGAACGCGGCGGAGGTTTCGGCGGGCGCGATATATACCGCGCTACACTCATGCCCGATAGCACCTGGGGAAATGTAGTAAACCTGGGCGATAGTATTAATACCGAGTTTGATGAAGATGCGCCCTTCATTCATCCAGACGGCGTAACGCTGTTTTTCAGTTCTAAAGGGCGTAACAGCATGGGTGACTACGATATTTTTCAGACCCGCATGAATTGGAAAGACTCCACATTCAGCACACCGGTGAATCTTGGTTATCCCATCAATACGCCTGACGGCGACAGGTTCTATGTTCTATCGGCCAATGCCGAGCGCGGGTACTATGCCAGTGGTAAAAGCGGCGGACAAGGATTACAGGATATCTACTCAGTATATCCAGGTTATGTGGGCAAAAAACCGTCGCTGTTTGTTGTAAAAGGAAAAACGACGTTAGACGACAAACCGGTAGCAACAGATATTTCCGTTGAGATCACGTCGATGGACAATCGCCGGTTCGGAGAATTTATAAGCAATAGCTCGAATGGCAATTACCTTGTCTCGCTGCCGGCTGGTGCTACCTTCAAATTGGTTTACAAATACAAGTCTTTGCCGGTTAAAACAACCGAGATCAATACCCAAAATGTGGATGGTTACGAAGAAAAGGTTGTCGATATTCGCTTCGAAACGCTTCCGGATACAGCCAAGCCTGCAATTGCAGTCGTAACAACACCTCCGGCAAAAGAGAACGTACCAGCTGTTGAAAATAAACCGGTAGTGCCGGTTAAAAAAGACACGTTCGTTGCTACAAAAGCCATACACGAAAAAACCATCCGTTATGTTGAACAATATGGCGACGTTACAGCCGACGGACTCGTGTTTAAGGTGCAGATCGCGGCCTATAAATATCCAAAGAACTACGCCTATAATCACTTAAAAGGATTGGGTAAGGTAGATAATTTCCTGCTCGACGGAATTACACGCATTACCATTGGTGGCGATTTTCAAAATCTCGGAAGCGCCTGGGAACATTGCAAAAAAGTAATTACTGCCGGTCAAACCGATGCATTTGTAACCGTTTTATACCAAGGAAAACGTGTTTACCTCGAAGACCTCGAAAAAATGGGTATCTTCGTGGCTAAGCCGAAATAGCTGTCCTCTTTCTGTTCCCTTACCCCGCTATCGACGCGTAACCGTGCTTGGTTGAGATTTCAATTAAATCTTTGCTTTTGTATTTTTTTGGACTGGTCCGTTTATTTAAAATGTTAATTTTGCCGCGAATTTGATTATGTGTCGCTATATTTTATTGTCCCTATTGGTTTTCAAAGGTTTCTTTGGGTTATCACAATCTACAGATGTCAGCAATTGGCGGTCAACCGAGCAGGATTCCATGTCGGAGGCTTTTCGTTTGTTCGAAAACAACCAATACAAAACAGCACTGCCTTACTTTGACAAACTTTACAAAAACCACCCTTCCGAATTTTTCATTAAGTACTGTTACGGCGTTTGCGCCCTTACCCGTGGTGATAAACACGAAGAAGCGCTCGCACTCTTAAGCCAGGTTCACAAGAAGAATACGCGGATCGAAAACATTGATTATCATCTTGCGAAAGCCAATCACCTCAATTACAAATTCGAGGAGGCACTTAATATCCTCAGCTCATCCAGTAGTAAAAAACGCAACAATCTGTCGGATTCTATCAAAGCAGATGTACAGCTTTTGAAAGATTACTGCGTGAATGCCAAGATATTAATGGCGAATCCCGGGCCCTCGGTTATTACCAATATCGGTAATGTGATTAACACACCCGATGACGAAGATATGCCGTTACTGGCAGCCGACGAATCGGTCATGATCTTTAATAAAGATGACGGTGAAGGTGCTAATAAAAACGTGATAAGTAACGCCGGTGTTTACCTGTCTGTTAAAGAAAACAACAATTGGCTCAAGCCGGCACTCATCAATAAAGGTGGCATCAACGACAAAGCGGTTGCCTTGAGTCCGGACGGACTAACCTTATTTATTTACCATGAAGATCCTGCGGGCAATGGAGACATCTACCGGAGCGATTTCGATTATTTCGAATGGTCGGTGCCACATCGTGTTAAAGGAATCAACAGCGCTTCGCGTGAAGAAGGATGTTCAATTTCTGCCGACGGAAAAACCTTGTATTTTAGCAGTAATCGTCCGGGCGGGCTTGGCGGCATGGATATTTACCGCGCAACATTGCAGGACGATAAAAGCTGGGGTAATATTGAAAACCTGGGGCCGGGCGTGAATAGCGCTTCTGACGAAACGTCGCCGTTTATTCATGCGGATGGAACAACCTTATTTTTCAGTTCTAATGGACGAAACAGCATGGGTGGCTACGATATTTTCCAGTCGAGGTGGAATGCCGGCGACAAGAAATTTGCAGAAGCACAAAACCTCGGTTATCCAATAAATACGCCCGATGACGACTTGCATTACACCCTCTCTGCAAACGGCAATACCGGCTATTATGCCATCAACAAAAAAGGTGGACAGGGGATGAAAGACATTTATAGCATAAGCCAGGGTTACATCGGTGAAAAGCCCTTGGCATTTGTGGTGAAAGGTGTGGTAACCAAAGCCATGAATGTGCTGTATTCAGATATTACCATCGATATTACCAACAAAGATGATAAGGTGCTTGGTGAAGTGAAAGTGAATTCCGTGAACGGAAAATACATGGCTATCCTGCCTGCAGATAACGAGTACAAATTGGTTTACAAATACAAGTCGTTCGAATACAAAACCATTGCCGTTAATACATCCAGATTACAGGAACCACCTGAACAGATCATCGACGTCTTTTTTGATATCAAACCACAGCTTGCTAAAACACAAAGCGCCCGCGATTCGGTTGATAGATCGGTACAAACCCATGAGTTGCTTAGCTTTTCATCAGAAAAATTGAAACAGGCGGCTGCCAAGTATGGTGATAAATCTGCACCCGGGCTTGAGTATATGGTACAGATTGGGGCATATAAATACACGAAAACCAACGATTTTAGAAAACTCAAGAAAGTAGGTAAGATTACTGAGCTGGATCTGAAAGACGGCATCCGCCGGTTGGTCATCGGTGGCAGTTTCCCGACATTGAACAAGGCTTATGAACTTAGTCAGAAAGTGGTGAAAGCTGGTCAGAAAGATGCCTTTGTGACGATTCTTTACCAGGGCAAACGCATTTTTGTAGAAGACATTGAAACACTCAAGGTCTTTGGAAATGCGACTCCTTAAAGAGATAGGATTTGTTTGCCATGTTCCTTGCTTTTCACGTCGGTAATCACCGTGTCGATGATGCCTTTTTCATTGATGATAAATGTAGTACGGATGATGCCGTCGTAAATACGGCCCATGAATTTTTTGGTACCCCACACATTGTAAGCCTTGATGATGCGCATATCGGTGTCAGCCAATAGCGAAAAGGGCAGGTCGAATTTAGCAGCAAATTTCTGGTGCATTTTTTCGTCATCGGCACTTACGCCAAGCACCACGTAGTTTTTTTTGGTCAGGTAAGTATGTTCGTCGCGCAGGCTGCATGCTTCGAGGGTGCAGGTTGGCGTATTATCTTTTGGATAAAAGTACAGGATTACTTTTTTACCTTTCAGGCTTTCCAGGCTAATGGTCTTACCATGCTGATCGGTAGCGCTGAAAGCCGGTGCAGCTTTTCCCGCACGTAACGATGTGCTGTGAGCCACAAACTTTTCTTCTACCGCTGCTGCTGCGGTTTTGCTTTTAGCCGTTGTTTTGGATGGACTGTTTTTCCCGGCAGCCTTTTTTTGAGCAACTTTTTTTACAGACCTTACAGGAGATTTGCCAGTTTGTTTCATGGTTTCTTGGTTGCAGCTTTAGCACGAAGTACTTTGGGTTTCGTAACCTTTGGTTTCAGTATCGTTTTGGTTTTCTTGTTTGCCGCTTTGCTTTTTTTACCGATGGCATGCGGAGCGTCCTGGCTCACCCGTTGCGTTTTGTAAAAACGGCACCAGGTTGTGAGCGGACAAATTTCACATTTCGGCGTGCGCGCCAGGCAAATGTAGCGGCCGTGTAGGATCAGCCAATGGTGCGCCGTGGCTATAAACGCCTCAGGAATGTGTTTCACGAGTTGCTGCTCGCTTTGCAACGGTGTTTTGGCTTTGGTAAGGCCCAAACGGTTCGATACCCTGAATACATGCGTATCCACCGCCATCGCTGGTTTTTCATAGATAACCGAAGCCACCACGTTGGCTGTTTTTCGTCCTACGCCGGGCAGCTTTACCAACTGATCGATCTCGCTTGGGATCACGCCATTAAACTCTGTCAACAGCATGTTGGCCATATTCACCAGGTGTTTGGCTTTGTTGTTGGGGTAGCTCACGCTGCGAATGTAGGAGAATACGGTTTCAGGGCTTGCCGCAGCCAGTACTTCCGGCGTTGGAAAATCGGCAAAGAGTTTCGGTGTTACCTGGTTGATGCGCTTGTCGGTACATTGCGCCGATAAGATAACGGCAACAATCAGTTCAAAAGGATTCGTGTAGTGCAGTTCGGTTTCGGCTACCGGCACGTGGGTGCGGAAATAGCTAATTACGCCATCGTATCGTTCTTTCAGTGTCATGGTGTCAGAACTTGAAGAGACCGTATTTCAGGATGCAGTAAATGGCGCGGAAACCATCTTTCCAGCCTATTTTTTTGCCTTCCTCATAGGTGCGGCCATAATACGAAATACCCACTTCGTAAATCCGCAGGCCTTTAAGCCGCGAGATCTTGGCGGTGACTTCCGGCTCAAAACCAAAGCGTTTTTCGCGAAGCTCGATGTTTTTGATAATGTCGGCGCGGAACAGCTTATAACAGGTTTCCATATCGGTAAGATTCAGATTGGAAAACATGTTGGATAGATTGGTGAGAAAACGATTACCGATCGAGTGCCAGTAAAACAAAATACGGTGTGGCTTTCCGCCAATAAAGCGGCTGCCGTAAACCACGTCGGCGCTCCCGTTCAGGATCGGTTTCAATAAAATATTGTACTCTTCAGGATCGTATTCAAGGTCGGCATCCTGTATGATGATAAAATCGCCGGAGGCCTCGCGGATAGCACTGTGCAATGCAGCTCCTTTGCCTTTGTTAACATCGTGCTTATAGTATTTAATGTTAAGCTCAGGGTTTTGCGCACAATAGTCAAGAATAGCTTGTTCGGTATGATCGGTCGAACAATCATTTACAATGACGATCTCTTTGCCTATACCCTGACTTAATTCAACCGCTTTTATTTTATTTAAAATAAGATGAATGGTTTTGCCTTCGTTATATGCCGGAATGGCGATAGATAATAACATATCGCTAAAGATACATTTTTATTTACTGGACTGGTTTAGCGACACATGGCTTTTTTTTTGTAAAACATACTCAACAAAATGTAAAGTATAGTTTACATTTGAATTTATTTTTAATAGATTTGCCTAAAAAATGATACCATATCTTCTGTTTCCCCGTGTTTTCAAATGGTTGGGCCTGGGCCTGGCGATTGCCGGTTTTGGCATTGCTTCGATAATAAACCCCGACGTGGATGATCCGTCTGATGGGCTGGGATTATTGGTGCAAGTAATGATCCTGGCAGGACTTCTGTGTGTATCATGCGCGCGTGAATCGCGCGAAGATGAATTTATCCGGTACTACCGCCTGGTCTCGCTTCAATGGGCTGTGTTGTTGTTTATTGTGTTGCG
>DAIUED010000156.1:0-7835 GCA_036845295.1 Bacteroidota bacterium | reverse complement strand
ACCCGGCAATATTGGTTTCAAAGCCCCAGTAGCCCTGCGCATGCGTAGTGTTAGGCCCGCCAACCGCGGAAGAAGGAACATAATCCTGGGCTTTGATCTTGTATTTCTCGACATAGGTTTTGTAACCCACGAAAGACGCGATAGTGCCATTGCCAATGTGGTTTCCAGGCAGGGCATTGGCTTTGTACGGAATGTCGTAGTTTTGGTATGAAAGCGATAAACGCAGCCATTTGTAAGTGCCAGGGCCTATAGAGCTAAGCGGCACAGCATAAAACGTAACCCCTTCGCGCACCACTGTCGATTGCCCGAAGTCGATGGCGTTGGCGCCACCTTTTGTGGTTTCAGGAGCCTTATAAAGCACTTTGCCTGCGCCAAGCGCCGTAAAGTCATTTTGAGCCAGCTCAACATAGTGGGCTGCCATGCGGTTGAATTTTGGCGAATAAGCGCCGTTGCCTGCTGCTACGGAAGAGGGATTGCCAAAATTATCGAGGCGAACCTGGGTAGAATCGAATTTGAATTTAAAGATCAGGTGAGGCCCTGTGCCTGTTACATTCCAAACTGAATCCGGGTATATTTTAGTAGTGGCACCGGTGGTGGTGGGTTGAGGTTCCGGCTCTGGCTCTTCGGATTTCTTTTTGCAAGACAAAACGACGATGGGGATCAGAAAAAAAGGAATGAACTTTTTCATGAGCGGTTTAGTAGTTTTTCAAACGAATGTACAAAAACTATTCCGTTAAATACAAACACCGCGTCGTCAATTCGGCACTTTGATCTGATAAATGTCATTTTTGCACCAAAAAAAAGATCCCTTTGCCATAAGCAAAAGGATCTTAGCTAAAGTTTACAATAATTGTACAGAATTAGTCCACCTGTGGAGGGATCGTATTGGGTACAGATTCAACCAACTCCTTATCAAAAGGGCGTTTGCCGAAAATAGCCTCCAAGTCTTCTTTGAAGATCACTTCTTTTTCGAGCAGCTTCTCGGCGAGTTGTGTCAGTTTCTCTTTATTGGCCAGCAGGATGGCTTTGGTACGGGCATAGGCAATATCGATCATTTTCTTCACTTCTTCGTCAATCGTTTTGGCTGTGTGCTCGCTAAACGGTTTGTTAAAGCTGTATTCACTTTGTCCTGTGCTGTCGTAGTAACTCACATTGCCAATTTTGTCGTTGAGGCCGTAGTAAACAATGCTGGCGTAAGCCTGGCGCGTAATCTTTTCGAGATCGCTCAACGCACCGGTCGAAATTTTGCCGAAAATAATTTCTTCAGCGGCGCGACCACCAAGGGTTGCACACATTTCGTCTATAATCTGCTCGGTGGTTGTTATCTGGCGTTCTTCCGGTAAATACCAGGCGGCACCCAACGAACGTCCGCGAGGCACAATCGTCACCTTAATAAGTGGCGATGCATGTTCGCACATCCAGCTTACAGTAGCATGGCCCGCTTCGTGGAAAGCGATGACGCGTTTTTCCTGAGTTGTAATGATTTTGTTTTTCTTTTCCAGACCTGCAATAATGCGGTCAACGGCATCAAGGAAATCCTGTTTTGTTACCTGTTTTTTGTTGGCGCGCGCGGCAATCAACGCGGCTTCGTTACAGATATTGGCAATATCGGCGCCACTGAAACCAGGTGTTTGTTTAGCCAGGAAGTCGATTTCAACGGATACGTCGATCTTAATTTTTTTCAGGTGTACCTGGAAGATTTCTTTCCGCTCATTCACATCAGGCATGTCAACATAAATTTGCCTGTCGAAGCGTCCGGCACGCATCAACGCGCGGTCGAGGATATCGGCCCTGTTCGTAGCAGCCAGGATGATCACACCGCTGTTGGTGCCAAAACCGTCCATTTCAGTAAGGAGTTGGTTTAGCGTATTCTCGCGCTCATCGTTTCCACCGGCAGCCGCGTTTTTCCCGCGTGCACGGCCAATGGCGTCGATCTCATCAATAAAAATGATGCAAGGCGCTTTTTCTTTGGCTTGCTTGAAAAGGTCGCGCACACGCGAAGCGCCCACGCCCACAAACATCTCCACAAAATCGGAACCCGAAAGCGAGAAGAACGGCACTTTGGCTTCACCGGCTACGGCTTTAGCGAGTAAGGTTTTTCCGGTGCCCGGAGGTCCTACCAGCAAAGCTCCTTTCGGAATTTTTGCACCCAGGTCAGTATATTTTTTTGGATTTTTCAAAAAGTCCACAATCTCCATTACTTCTATCTTGGCGCCATCCAAGCCAGCGACGTCGTTGAACGTGATATTGGTGTTAGAGTCTTTGTCAAACAACACTGCTTTTGATTTTCCGATGTTGAAGATCTGGCCGGCACCACCCGACGCGCCACCCATGCGGCGCATCATAATGATCCAGAGACCGATCATCAGCACAATAGGCAAAAGCCATCCTATATGATCCGTCCATTCGGTGCGGTCTTCGCTCGATGGCGAGATGCGCCTGTTTACCGGAATATTGGCCTCGGCCTGTACCAAACGAACCTGTTCAAGAAAATCTTTCACGTCAGGCACAGAAACCCTGAAGTGCGGGCCAGGTGCAGCTTTGGCATTCGGAAAATACGGAAGTTTTTGACCTGTTTTTTTGTCGATATACGAATAGCGTGGCAAAGCAAGGCTATCATTATCGATGGTTACTTCGGCAAATTTCTGATTGACAATGACAATTTTTTTGACATCGCCTTTGGCAAGCATATCCTGCTCGAAACGCGATTGGTTTTCTTCATACATTCTGCCTTCGAATTCCTGCCCGAAGAAAACAAAGGCCAATAAGGCCACGATAACAATGCCGTATATCCAGTAAAAGCTATTGCCGCCTCCTGGTCCACCTGGTCCGCCAAATGGTGTGTTGTTTTTTTTGCCAAAACGGTCGCGCATTTTCTCGAACTGTTTTTTTCTTTCCTCGTCCGAATTGGGATTATTTTGGTTTGTATGCTCCTGTTGTGATTCGTTGCTCATGATGACTTATAACACGTTAAAATTGGGTTTGTTTGTTAGTCGGCAATGTTTGTCACCTCGCCGTCGGCCCACAGGCCTTCAATGTTGTAGAACTCACGCGTTTCGCGCAGGAAAACATGAGCCACGATGTTTACATAATCCACAAGGATCCATTCGGAGTTCTGGTAGCCTTCGCTGTGGTAAGGTTTTTCACCGGTTGCTTTCATTGCCGTTTCTTCTACCGAGTCGGCAATGGCGCTAACGTGCGTGTTGCTATCTGCATCACAAATAACGAAGTAATCAGCCACCCTGTTTTCGAGTTTGCTGAGATTGATAACCGTGATGTGTTTAGCCTTTTTTTCCTGCATGCCTTCTACAATAGCATCCAGGAGGCTCGTTGTTTGCTCTTTCGTTGATTTTTTCTTTGGGCGTTTTGCCGTGCTGCTGATCTTCTTTTTCTTTTCACTGTTGGCAATACGGTTGGCTTCCTTTTCCGCAAGCTCTTTTTCCGTCAAAGGAGTTTTCTTGGCAGCTTTTTTGGCCGGAGCTTTTTTTGCTGCTTTTTTGGGTGCTGCCTTTTTGGTTGGACTTGTTTTTTTTGTGCTTGCTTTTGCCATATTTTAAAATTGTTTGCGGATAGTGTTCCCTTTTCTATTTTTGTTTCGGTATAAGCAACAAATTTAACTTTTTTGCCTGAATGGAAACACTGTTTATCGGAAAGAACCTGCTTTTTTTAACCGAAGTGGAGAGTACCAATACTTATGCCATGGGCTTGTTAAGGAATGTTAACACGGTGGAAGGAACGGTCGTTTATACCGATAACCAGAGCAGGGGAAAGGGGCAACGCGGGGCTGTGTGGAACAGCGCTGTTGCCAGCAATATTACGGCTTCCATCATTTTGAAACCACGTTTTTTGGGAGATGACGAATCGTTTTTTCTGAGTAAGATTAGTGCTTTAGCCATTTATGACGTATTGACGGATGTTTTGAATAGTAGCCATTATGACATTAAAATTAAATGGCCAAATGACATACTTGTTAATTCGGGGAAAATCGCCGGCATTCTCATCGAAAATAATTACCACCAGCAGATGCTTCAACATTCGGTAATTGGCATAGGGCTTAATGTAAACCAGGCCGATTTTCAGGAATTAGCGGGTACAGCTACTTCGTTAAAACTTCTTACCGGGCAGCAGCACGATCGGGCCGAGGTATTGGAGAAATTGTGCCGGCAGCTCGAAAAATGGTATCTGTTGCTTAAATCAGGTAATAGAGGACGCATTCGCGAAACCTATCTGGCGCGCCTCAAAGGCATGCATCAGACATTAACTTTCACGCTCCCTGGAGATGCCAACATGCCGTTTCGCGCCAAAATAGTAGATGTTGATCGTGGCGGTAAATTGTGCCTGGAAATGGAAGATGCGCAACTACGTCGCTTCGACGTCAAAGAACTGCGGTTCACCGAATAATTGCTGTTGATTTCAGGAAATATACAGAATCGGCCGAATCCTAAATTGAGTAAAGGGATCGTTTGGTTTATTTAAAAGAAAACGATTTAGTAACCTAAGCCTTAACTTTACATTATAACAACATTAAGGTTTAGCTTCGATGAAATTTTTAAAACTCTTTTGGATTATATGTCTCGTATTTGTAGGTGCCAACGCGTTTGCGCAAAACAACTGTGGTAATTCACTTCCGTTTTGTGCCACCACAACCTACACATTTGCTGCCGGCGTAAATAACGGCTCCGCCGCTGCCGGACCTAACTACGGTTGCTTATTTACGCAGCCTAACCCGGCCTGGTATTATGTTCAGATTGCTCAGTCGGGTCCAATTGTACTTTACGTTACCGGTACCGGTGGATTCGATGTTGACGCCATTGCCTGGGGACCATTCACCAGCGCTACCGGCAACTGCGGAAACCTGACAGCGGGCAATACGGTAAGCTGCGACTACAGTTCGAGTGCCACCGCAACCATCAGCATTCCCAATGCCATTGCGGGGCAATATTACCAGGTGCTGATCACGAACTTTTCCAACCAGCCTCAAAACATCAACTTTGTACAGAATAACTCTACAACGCCAGGTGCCGGTTCTACCAATTGCAACTTCACTTCCGGCGTCACCAGCCAATCTATTTGCCCAACCCGAACAGCTACCCTGGTAGCCAGCACCTCGCTGGTAAATCCTACATTTACCTGGACGCCGGGCGGCCAAACAACGCAAACCATTACGGTTTCACCGGCAACCACAACGGTGTATTCGGTCACCATCAGCGGACAACTTTCTGCCGGTGGTACACAAACCACTGTTGTGAATACCGGGACAGTAACAGTACTTCAAACGCCTACGGTTACGCTTTCTTCCAATTCGGCTGTTTGTCCGGGAAGCAGCATTGCGTTGTCGGCAACACCAGGCTTCACCAATTATGTTTGGACCGGCCCGGCAAGCACCCAAACCACAGTGCTGAACACGACGAGCATCCCAAATGCTAATGCAGGAAACATGGGAACATACACCGTAAGCATCAACTCAGCGCAAGGTTGCCCTGGCACCGGAACGGCCAATGTGAGCATGATCGCTACAGCGCCGGTTACGGCTCCGGTTCCTCCAAGTGCATGTGAAGGCGGTACCGTTAATTTATCGGCCACTGCCGTTGGCGCTACGTCCTACAGTTGGGTAGGGCCGGGAGGCTACACCTCGAACCTGCAAAATCCGGTACTGAATACCGTTACAATGGCCCAGGGCGGTATTTATACTGTTACAGCCAGTTTCACCGGAACAGTGGGAACGAACACCTGCACCACGGTTGCCACAACCACTGTAACCGTTATCCCTGCATCTACGGTAGCGCTCTCGCCCGTGAGTACGGTATGTAACAAAGGAGTCATTTCACTCACGGCACCTGGCGGCGGCAATAGTTATAACTGGATAGGGCCAAACGGGTTCACCTCAAACGTACAAAATCCGGTTGTCAATAACGCTGAAGTATTAAACCAGGGTGTTTATTCGGTGTCGATCACCGCAAGCGGCTGTGTAAGAACAGGCTCGGTACTGGTAACAGTATATGATGTGCTTAATTTTGCTTCGGTTCCTACCGACACCACGTTGTGTTTTGGAGAAACCACAAATCTCAGCTCGGCTGGTGCCGGTGGAAGTGGTAGCTATGGTTACGTCTGGAACCCTGCCAACTATCTATCTAATGGAAATGCCAATGCCACCATGGCAACAGCCAACAGCACCATAACCTACACCTTAACATTGTCAGATGCCAATTGCCCGGTTACTCCTACCATTGCTACGGTGGTAACGGTGAGTGTAAATCCAACACCGGTGGTTACGTTTGGTAAAAACTTGAGGGGTTGCGAACCGTTTATGGCACCTATCGAGAGCAGCAGCAATCCGCCATCAGTGAGCTGTTCCTGGCTTTTTAGTAATAGCACAGCATCTAATCAGTGCGCCACTGCCACCGGCTTCCTGTTTCCGGTGCATGGCACTTACGATGCAACCCTGAGTGTTGTGGATATAAATGGTTGTACCAATACGGTAACAGCCAACAGTTATGTGAAAGTAGATCCGAATCCGATAGCGTCTTTTGATTATGTGCCCGGCAACCCAACAGTGCTGATCAATGAGGTGACATTCAGCGATCAATCTACAGTAGGCGCACCGATGCAGAGCTGGGATTGGAACTTTGGCGATTATTTCGGCCTGTCGTCAAATACCGACAGCATCGCTAATCCGGCTCATGTGTACGACAATGCCGGAACTTACAGCGTGTCGTTGATTGTTACCAATTCGTTCGGCTGTCAGGACACCACCATGCGCATCATCAACGTGGAAGAAGAGTTTGCGCTGTTTATCCCTAACGCGTTTACGCCAACCAAATCAGAAGGCAAAAACGATGTTTTCTTCCCGCAAGGCATTGGTTTTGATCCGGAAAGTTTCCAGATGACTATCTACGACCGGTGGGGAAATCAAATCTACAAGACAAATGATATTACCAAAGGCTGGGACGGCTCGATAAAAGGCGGCAAGCCTGTTCAGGGCGTGTATGTGTATAAGATCATTGTGACGGATTTTAAAAAACATGATCACGAATTCGTAGGGCACATTACGGTACTGTAGCTATTTAAAACTTTTGATAAGTGTAAAAGATCCTTTCTGTGAATAACGGAAAGGATTTTTTAATTTTGGATGTTATGAAACAGTACCACGATTTGATGCGCCATGTGCTCGACCACGGCGTAAAAAAGGAAGACCGCACAGGAACCGGCACTTACAGTGTGTTTGGGTACCAGATGCGATACGACTTGTCGGATGGATTTCCGTTGCTTACCACAAAAAAACTTCACACCAAATCGATCATTCACGAGTTACTCTGGTTTTTGAAAGGAGACACGAATATTGCCTATCTTAAGGAACATGGTGTGAGGATCTGGGACGAATGGGCAGACGAAAACGGAAACCTGGGGCCTGTTTATGGCTATCAGTGGCGGAGTTGGCCTACAGCCGATGGCCGGCACATCGATCAGATTTCGCAAATTGTGGAAATGATCCGTAAAAATCCGGATTCGCGCCGGCTGATTGTGAGTGCCTGGAATGTGGCTGATATCAACCAGATGAAATTGCCGCCTTGCCATGCTTTTTTCCAGTTTTATGTGGCCGACGGCAAACTGAGCTGTCAGTTATACCAACGTAGCGCGGATATTTTTCTGGGTGTGCCTTTCAATATCGCCTCGTATGCGCTCCTCACGATGATGATTGCGCAGGTATGTGGCCTGAAGCCAGGTGATTTTGTGCATACCCTGGGCGACGCCCATTTATATACTAACCACATCGAACAGGCGAAACTTCAACTTACGCGTGATTGCAGGCCGTTGCCCCGCATGCGCATCAATCC
>DAIUED010000155.1:0-7878 GCA_036845295.1 Bacteroidota bacterium | reverse complement strand
TGGAAAAGTGCAGGTGATCCGCGTACCCCGCTACTATGCCCTTACGGTGAGCGGTGCAGGATCCATTACCTGCCCGGCCTGGAATGGAACAACCGGCGGTATTGTCGTAGCTGAAGTAGAAACCAATGCCCTGCTGAACAGCACACCTTCGTTCGATGCCAGCAGCAGGGGCTTTCGGGGAGGCGCTACCGAAAGCTATCTTGGCAGTGTATTCGGCGGGCAAAAATATGGATCAAGCGTAGCCAATCAAGGCGCTTATAAAGGCGAATCCATTGCAGGCGACACCGGCGTTTACCGGCAGTTTTCGAGTGTTTTCGGAAGAGGTGCCCTGGCAAATGGCGGCGGCGGCGGCACTGCCCACAACTCAGGCGGCGGCGGTGGAGCCAACGGCGGCAATACAGCTACTTACAATGGTTATGGTAATCCCGTAACTGGTTACACAGCAGCCTGGAATCTCGAGAGCGCAGGCTTTTCGGGCAATACATCGTCGGGCGGTGGACGCGGTGGCTACACATTCTCCAATTCCGGGCAAAGCGTAACCACCCGCGCACTCGGCGCTACACAGTGGGGCGGCGATTTCAGACGGAACATGGGCGGCTTTGGTGGCCGGCCTCTCGATTATTCTACCGGACGCCTATTTATTGGCGGCGGTGGGGGCGCAGGCGACGGTAACGACGGCAGAGCCGGTGCAGGAGGCAATGGCGGCGGCATGGTGTACCTGGTGTGCTATGGCAACCTAAGCGGCAGCGGAACCATATTGGCCAACGGTGCCAACGGTTCAAGCTCCATTCCGGGCTGTTCGGCCAATGATGCCGCTGGCGGCGGCGGCGGCGGCGGTACTATCGTCTTGAACGTAAATGGATCCACAAACCTCACAGCAACCACGCCGTTGAGCGCCAATGGTGGCAATGGCGGCAACGTTACCTTCAACTGCATTGCTCTAAACTCCGATGCGTACGGACCTGGGGCTGGCGGCGGCGGCGGGCATATCATTACCTCCGGTCCTTTGCCGGCAAATACCGTTAATGGCGGCGCCAACGGCAATCAAACAGGAAATACGAGCACTGTGGCCTCCAATTTCCCTCCTAACGGCGCCACTGCTGGTGGTGTGGGCTCCAGTGGCACCATTGCCAATTATACCCTGAATGTATCGGCAAGCCAAACGGTATGCGCCAATCAGTCTTTTACACTTTCCGCCGCCTCTACCGAGCCTGGAACGAGCGTAAGTTGGTACAACACTATTGCCGGCGGATCGGCCATTGCAACCGGTTCCAGCTATGCTGCGCCGGGTTTTCCGGCAGCAGGCACTTATACGCTTTACGCTGGTGTGTGCCCGGGCACTTACCGCCAACCCATCGTCATCACGGTGAATTCAGGTCTGGCGATCAGCGTGAACAGTCCGACGATCTGCCCCGGACAGGCTGTTGTGCTTACGCCTACCAGTACGGCCACGTCTTACACCTGGAGCACGTCACAAACGAGTACAACTATTTCCGTCAATCCGGCTTCAACCACCGTGTACACGGTTACCGGCTCTAACGGCAGTTGTACGGGCACCCAAACCAGCACAGTAACGGTAGGTTCGGGCATTGGCATTACGGTGAACTCACCAAGCGTATGTGCCGGAACGGCTACGATTCTAAGCGCTGGCGGCGCAACCAGCTACACCTGGAATACAGGCGCAACAAGCAGTACCATCAGCGTAAATCCATCATCAACCACCGTTTACACGGTTTCCGGCTCGGCAGGCACCTGCACGGGATCGGCCACTTCTACTGTTTCTGTCAATGCCCTTCCGGTGCTGAGCCCGGGAGCTTCTCCCGCTTCGGTGTGTGCGGGCAACACATCTACTCTCAGCGTTAGCGGAGCCAGTACCTACACCTGGTCGAATGGCTTCAACGGTGCTTCGCAACCAGTGAGTCCTTCGGTGAACACAACCTACTCTGTCACCGGAACCAACGCAGCGGGCTGCACCAATACGTTGGCTGCCACCGTAACGGTGAGCGTCACACCAAACCCAACGGTAACCGTGAACAGTCCTACCATTTGCGCGGGGCAGTCGGCAACACTTACTGCGTCCGGCGCCACGACCTATTCCTGGACGACCGGCCAAGCCACCGGCACACTCATTGTTTCGCCGGGTTCTACCAGCATGTACACGGTAACCGGCACAAGCGGCGGTTGCCACAGCACGTTAAGTACTACCGTAACCGTAAGCCCGGCGATGGTGATCGCGGTAAACAGCCCGACCATCTGTGACGGGCAAGCCGCTATTCTGACAGCGACCAGCAGCGCTACTTCCTACACCTGGAGCACCGGTGCTTCCACCAATTCCGTATCGGTTTCCCCAACGGCCACCACCGTTTATACCGTAGCCGGTTCTGCCGGCACCTGTGCAGGGCTCAACACCGCCACCGTTACGGTGAATCCAACACCTATTATCGTCCTGAATGCCAATCCTGCTAATATTTGTACCGGGCAGAGCACCACGCTCACAGCTTCCGGCGCTACCAGCTACACCTGGTCGAATGGCTTCAACGGCAGCACGCAAACCGTTAGTCCGGCATCTTCTGTTACCTATACGGTATCGGGCACTGCACCGGGCGGCTGTATCAACACCACACTGTACACCATAACCGTAAACGTAACGCCTACTCCAACGGTATCGGTGTCTTCTGCTACTGTTTGTGCGGGCACGCCGGCTACATTGATTGCCAGTGGCGCCACAACCTACACCTGGAGTACGGGGGAAACAAGCTCAACGATTGTTCCATCGCCTTTAGCCAGCACAAGCTATACGGTATCGGGTTCAAATGGCGGTTGTGCGACAACGGCTGTTGCCACGGTATCAGTAACAACCGTACAGCCGCTAACGGTTGCCACAAGCATTCCGGCAGGCTGTGTGCCGCTGTGCGTGAGTTTTCTCAATTCGGGAAATACCACGAGTACCATATCATACTTATTTGGCGACGGCGGCACTTCAGCCACGCATAATCCGACACATTGCTACAACGCGGCTGGCTCGTACACCGTTGTTGCAACGGCGACAGACCTTGTGAGCGGTTGTCAAAGCACCTTCACAGTACCAACGCCTATTATCGCACAGGCACAGCCAACAGCCAGTTTCAGCGTGAGCGACGGCACCACCGTCATCGCCGGAAGTGCAATCAACCTGAACAATAGCAGTACCGGCGCCACAAGTTATTCCTGGACGGTTTGCAACGGCATGACCTATACGTCGAAAGACCTGGTGCTAACAGGCCTCGATACAGGCATTTGCTGTATCGACCTGACTGCATACAATGCCGGCGGCTGTAACCAATCTTACCGTCAGTGCATACAGGTAATCAACGAGGCTTCGGTAACGGTACCCAATGTATTTACGCCTAACGGCGATGGCCGGAACGACCTTTTCAAAATTACGGCGGCAGGTATCAAAGACCTGAACTGTGCTATTTATGATCGCTGGGGGCTTAAACTGTATGAGTGGAACGGGGTGAACGGCTACTGGGACGGACGTAGCAAAGACGGCGCTCCGGCGGTGGATGGCAGCTACTTCTATATCCTCCGTTACACCGATCTGAAAGACACTTCTAAAACTGAAAAAGGCTTCTTATCTTTGTTCCGCAATTAACGTAAAGCGATGAACGAATTCAGAGAGGAGCTGCTGATCAAACTATCGATTCCGGTGTATGCCATTGTGATTGGCATCGAGATTTTTTTCAGCTACTGGCACGAAAAGAAATACTATTCTACCAAGGGTGTCCTTTCTAACGTCTATTTAAGTGCCCTTAATTTCACCCTTGACATTCTCGTTCGAGGGGCTTGCCTGGCGGTACTCTTTTATTTTTACCAATTCAGGTTTACGGCTATTGATAAAGCGGCACACCCGGTTTTATACTGGTTTAGTTTGCTGCTGGCGCAGGATTTCATGTTCTACTGGCTACACCGTGTCGATCATTATTGCCGTTTTTTCTGGGCAGTGCATGTTACGCACCATTCGTCGGAGGAGTTCAACCTGACGGTGGGCTTTCGCTCGTCGGTCTTTCAGCCACTCTACCGTTTTATCTATTTTATCCCTCTGTCGCTGGTAGGTTTCGATCCGCTCGACACCATGTTTATGTATGCCGCCACTCAAATTTACGGCATCCTCATTCACACACGCAACGTTGGCAAACTGGGCCCGTTCGAATGGCTCTTTTCTACACCATCGCACCACCGCGTGCACCACGCCAGCAATGTGAAATACCTTGACAAAAATATGGGCATGGTGTTTATTGTGTGGGACCGGCTTTTTGGCACATTTCAGGCCGAAGAGGAAGAAGTGCGTTACGGCCTTACAACCAATATTGGCACGTATAACCCGCTACACATGGTGTTCCATGAGTGGAAAAGTATTGGCCGCGACCTGAAAAAAGGCCAGACCCTGAGAGACAAGTTCATGTATGTGTTTGGGCCTCCGGGCTGGAGCCACGATGGGAGTACTAAAACATCGCGGCAACTTAGAAAGGAATTGCAGGACAAAAGTTCGGCGTAACCTAAATTATTAACTGTATGCCTAATTTTTTTACAGCGTTTAAACGCACCACGCATTTTTTAAACCATAAGTTATGGCGCGTGAGGCTTGACAAGATGGATAAGAAGCAGGGCTTCTTCCTGAAACAGCTCCGCATTTTTGCCCTGGCCATCAAAGGCTTTAACGAGGATAAGTGCATGCTTAAATCAACAGCCCTCACCTACTACACCTTGTTTTCGATTGTGCCGATCATTGCCCTGGCATTCGCCATTGCCAAAGGGTTTGGTTTCCAGGAAAATTTACAGCAACAGCTACTTGCCGATTTCAGCGAACAACAGGACGTGCTGGAGCAGGCATTTGTTTATGCAGATAAGATGCTGAGCAATACCAAAGGCGGACTGATTGCCGGCGTGGGTGTGGTGCTCCTCTTGTGGTCAGTTATGAGTTTGCTGGGGAGTATCGAAAACAGTTTTAACGAGATCTGGGAGATCAAACGCGACCGGGTTTGGACACGTAAGATCACAGATTATCTGTCCATCATGCTGATCGGGCCTATTTTTATTATTTTATCGGGAAGTCTCACTGTTGGGCTCAAATCGGGTCTTGACACCATATTTTCCGGGTTTGCATTTTTAAGTCCATTGGGCTTTGTCTTGCTGAAAATTTTTGCTTTCTCGCTCATCTGGGGCATGTTTGTATTCCTTTACATGGCGCTTCCCAATACAAAAGTGGGCTTTAAAAGTGCGGCATTGGGTGCTATTGTGGCCGCACTGCTCTTCGAGCTTCTCGAATGGGCGTATGTTTCGTCGCAGGTAGGTGTGGGCCGCTACAATGCTATTTACGGCAGCTTTGCCGCTTTACCACTGTTCCTGATATGGGTACAATACTCCTGGTTTGTCGTGATGTTTGGGGCAGAGTTAACATTTGCCAACCAAAACGTTGACCATTATGAGCTTGAAAACGACATCAACCACATGAGCATACGGTACAAACGCGTAATTGCCCTGCTGATTGCAAACTATGTGGTAAAGAACTTCCAGGAAGGTAAAAAGCCTTACACAGCCATGCACATTGCCAAAAAGCTGGATCTGCCTGTGCGCCTGGCCCGTAACGTCATCTTCGATTTTACAGAAACGGGCATTTTCAATGAGGTAAAAATGGACGAGGATAAGGAAGTTGGCTACCAACCGGGCATCAGCGACAGCAAATTAACCGTAAAGTTCATTCTCGACCGCCTGGATGAAAAAGGGGTGAACGAACTGCCGATGGAAAACACAGAAGAATTGAAAGTGGTTCAGGCCCTGATGAAAGACATGGACGAGCTACTGAACACATCCAGAGGCAATATCCTGATCAAAGACCTGGTAAAAGATTATCCGACACATACGGTTGTAGAGCCTTTGGTTTAAAATAAATCGTATATTTGCAAGCCTTAAACCGGCTTCGTAGTACAATGGATAGTATTCGGGTCTCCGAAGCCTGAGATCCAGGTTCGATTCCTGGCGAAGCCACTGATTAAACAGCTAGAAACCCCTGATACCAACGTATTCAGGGGTTTTTTAGTTTTTATAGAGTAATATTAGAGTAACTTATAAACAATCCAGCATTTACGGGGGTTCCAGCAATTGTTAAATTTTCAGTCAGGGCATTAAAAAAGCGGGGCTTTTGACCCCGCAGCACTTTGCCTTTCGGCTAATACAATTATTTACATTTAAATGCACGCTTGATTTCCGTTATTATGGTATCAGCTTGCTTAGCATTTTCCAACTTATATTTTTTCCCTTTGAACTCTATATACCAAGCCATTTTTATGTCTGGGTAAATTTTCAAAATCGGGCCGTTGTCTTTGTGATTCAAAACAAAGCAACTGTTTTCCTCTCGTAATAGTTCTACTCTCATTATTTAACAATTGTTTTTTGGTACAACTGATTTGTTGTACACCGTCAATAGGCTTTGTAATGAAATTAGAACTAGCTGCTGTCTTAATATATATTTCCTCCTTCCTACCCGTTTTAAATTGTGCGGGTATCATTTATATGCGTTTTATAACCAAAAGTTACAGACTTTCTTAATTTAAAAACGATCTAAATAAAAAAGGAGCTTTGCAGCCCCTTAGTTAATATTTCCATTCTCAAAAAATTGCAGTATCGAGGGGGCATAAACCCACGTACTACCCCCATAGGATTTGTGCTTTATCAGCTTTTGGTATCGGGTGTACCATTGGTATTTGCTAATACCCATTTTTTTCCAAGCCAGATGTAAAGGCAACCAGTTATCTAACTCATCTAGGGTTAAATCGGCCTTTGTTTTTTTAGCTGGTGTGGGTTCTTTTTGTGATATAACAAGCTGTTTAAGTTCATCTATCGAGGTTTGTAGCTTATTAAGGGTTTCTGCATCAATGAGTACTAGTTGTTGCATATTACTTTAAACATTTGATTAGAACCGCCCTTAAGCGGATTTAATCAAATACACCGTTGCAACCAGTCCTGTAGTGTTTCGTCTGGTTCAATTAGTTCTAACGCCTTTAGTTTGCATTCTTCAGCCTTCTCACTTTGGTTTAAGTTGTACCAACGTTGGTAAGACCTCAAAAAACCGCAAATTAGTTCCTTTCTCATTTCTTCATTCATATATGTTTGTTTTAAATGTTACGTATTTGATAGGTTTTCTGGGTGGTGGAAATAACGTAAAAACCACCACCCGTACTAACCCTTAAAGTTCAGGCAATAAAAATTCCAACCTGTCTTACAGGTCGGATACACTTTCACTTATTTATTGGAATAGTCACAGAAACAAGCCTATAATACGGCTCTATGTGCTATAATTGGTGTATTTGAGGTATCAAACTCACAATACAAAGGTACGAATAATTTTCGAGGTATGCAAGTTGAAAATTTGGAAATATGAAAAATAATGCTACAAATGATAGCAACAAGTAAAAATACCTAACCCCTACCTTTAAAAAAAATTGAACAAATGATGGCCGTAGGAAATGGATATAAAGAACCTAAAAATGAATTGTTTTTTTTCACTGCCTGATGGTAAGCCGCCATTTTTAGGTATTGCATATGAGAATCTGGAAATTCAAAACCTTCCAAAGGAATTTCTATCTGATGAACCAAAAGAGCTTTTTATGTATTATACCCGCGATAGAATAAATATAAGAGTACAACTAGCTCACGGTGCCGTTGTGCGTTATCACAGTCAGATTAGGTATGATCGTACCCAGCTTTTATTATGGTTAGATAGCATTAAGAATACTGACCTCCTCCCATTAACCGGACACAGCTAAAGTGGAAAAATCGGCATTATGACCTCCTCCCATTAACCGGACACAGCTAAAGTGGAAAAATCGGCATTAAATT
>DAIUED010000154.1:0-7915 GCA_036845295.1 Bacteroidota bacterium | reverse complement strand
CTCCATGATCCTTTTTTAATGAAAGGTATGAAAACGGCTGTGGACCGCATTGAACAAGCCATCGCCGCCGATGAAAAAGTACTTATTTTCGGCGATTACGACGTGGATGGTACCACCTCGGTTGCGTTGGTTTACAGCTTTTTCAGGAAATACATTCCTCAGATTCGGTATTACATTCCCGACCGCTACAATGAGGGCTACGGTATTTCTACGCAAAGCATAGATTATGCGGTAGAAAATGGCTACTCGCTGGTAATTGCATTGGATTGTGGCATCAAGGCCAATGATAAAATCGCTTACGCCAACGAGCGCCATATCGACTTCATCATTTGCGACCACCACTTGCCGGGCGAGGAAATACCAGACGCTGTGGCTGTACTCGATCCTAAACAGCACGATTGCCCTTATCCTTATAAAGAGCTGGCTGGCTGTGGTATCGGATTTAAACTAACACAGGCGTTTTGCCGGCAACGCGGAATCAGTGAGGAAGATGTATTTTCATACCTCGATCTCGTCGTCACCAGTATTGCCTCCGATATTGTGCCGATTACCGGCGAAAACCGCGTCCTGGCTTATTTCGGGCTTAAGCAACTGAATGCTTCGCCTTCTGCCGGGCTTAAATCGCTCATTGCACTGAGTAAAAGCGACAAGGAACTCGACATTTCGGCTCTTGTGTTTACGGTTGGGCCACGCATCAATGCAGCAGGACGCATCGAACACGGTTCGAAAGCCGTGGAGTTGCTGATATCGTCGGAGGCTGAAGCCGTGCAGTTCTCGGAAAAACTCAATGTTACCAACCTGCAGCGCCGTGATCTGGACCTTGGTACGACCGACGAAGCATTGCTGATCATGGAAAACGATGTGATCACACCTTACCGTCGATCGACGGTGCTTTTTAACCCGTCGTGGCACAAGGGCATTGTTGGCATTGTGGCATCACGCGTGATCGAAAAATATTACAAGCCTACCATCATCCTCACCGAATCCAACGGCATGGTGTCGGGTTCGGCGCGGAGCGTTAAAGATTTCGACGTGTATGCTGCCATCGAAAAATGCAGCCATTTGCTCGAACAGTTTGGCGGTCATAAGTTTGCCGCAGGCCTGTCGTTGCGCAAAGAAAATGTACCGGCGTTTCGCGAAGCCTTTGAGCGCGAGGTGGCCGCAACAATACAGGATCACATGCTGGTGCCGATGGTGGAGATTGATGCTGAGATCGCGCTTGACGACATTAATGACAAGCTGGTGCGGATCCTGAATCAATTCGGACCTCATGGCCCGCACAACATGACACCCGTTTTTGTGAGTAAAGGGGTAATGGACACAGGCTTTGCGAAAGTAGTGGGAAATAATCACCTGAAACTGGAGTTGTATCAGCCCGGCACGCGGCTCACCAAAATAGATGCGATCGCTTTTAATAAAGCAGACTATATCCATTTTTTCAAACGAAACATTCCGGTGGACATCGTGTATAAGATCAAGGAAAACGAGTTCAGGGGCACAACATCCATTCAGCTGGTGATTGAAGAGATCAAGCCTTCCTGATAACCTGCAAAAAATAGTTGCGGGGTATTGGATTTACACTTAAATTTCAATGCTCCTAAAGCCGATTGTATGCAGGTACTTTTATGCATATGCATAGCCTCTAAAAATCTCATCCAGCTCTGTAAAACGCAGTTCATGTTTCTCGGCATGTTGTTTACTCTGGCCGTAAATGCCCAGGAAGATACGTCACTTACCGCTACATTTGATTTCGATGACCACCGTATTGCAGAGAAGGACGGAAAAATAACACCGGTCGGCGTTGGTATTTCACTAACAAACGACCGGTTTGGAAACGAACGTTGTGCCGTTTATATTCATGGGCATCTCAACAGCTACCTGAATCTCGGAACGTCGCCCTTGCTAAAGCCCCGTTGCGGAACCGTATCGTTATGGGTGAATCACGGCAAAGAAGTTTTGGCTGGCAAAGGCTATGAGTCCAACCCGATCATTGTAACCAAAAATTCTTCCAGCGACGATTTCTACGATTCCTACGATTTATTCTACGATCATACCAGTGAGCGTTTCATGGTATTTGCTTCTAAGGATTCTACTGAACAAGCCGGGGCCAGCTCCATCGGCAAAGTAGAGTTCAACCGCTGGTATCATTTGGTATTCACTTACGACGATCATCACATCGCTTTTTACGTGGATGGCGATTTGCAACTGCATTCGAAAAAAAATTTCGTGACTGTCTTCAATCCACTCGACTCCGTGATTGTAGGTCACTCTGCCAATAAAAAAAATGAGCGTTACATGAGAGGCTCGGTTGATGATATCCGTTTTTTCCACCGGGTACTCTCACAGCAGGAGATTCTTGATTTATATAAGGCACCTAATCCAAACAAAACGAAGAATCTTCTGTATGAGATCCTGATGTACGTAAGTATTATCCTGGTGTTGGTTGTGGTGATCGTGCTGTTGGTGATCCGGAACCGCTATAATCTCAAAAAGCAGAAAGAGCAATTTGAATTAATCAATAAAATATCTGAGCTCGAACTTAAAGTCGTTAAAGCTCAGATAAATCCGCATTTTATCTCAAACTGTCTCGCGGCAATTCAGGAACTGATATTTGACGATGTGGATAAGGCAGTGCAGTATATTGCGCGGTTCAGTTTTTTTCTAAGGCAAGTTCTTAACTACTCCGATCGTAATTACATTAGTTTGGCTGATGAATTGGAGATCGTGAAATTAAATGTGGAGTTGGAACAGCTCCGTTTTAAAGATGAGTTTTTCTTTGACATTCATGTTGATGACAGTATAGATACTGAACAGCCGATTCCTGCATTGATTTGTCAGCCCTTTGTCGAAAATGCGATATGGCACGGATTACTTCCGCTAAACAAAAGACGGGCAGCCAGGTTAACCGTGAACGTTGTGAATAAATCTGGCAGCGTTCATATTGAAATTGAAGATAATGGTGTAGGCAGAACAGAAGAGGGTAGGTTGGACGGTACGTCCAAAGGCACCAGGCTGGTCATGGATAAAATAGAAACCCTGAACCGCTTATCGAAAACGCGGAATCATGAACTCCACATCATCGATATGCGTGACGAATTCGATAAACCGGCCGGTACAAAAGTAGTTATTATCATACATACTCAAAACGAATGGAACCGATTACAGCCCTGATCATCGACGATGAAGCGCACAACCGGAAAATTCTCAGGCGCCTGCTAGCAAAGCATTGCGCCGAAATAGAAGTAACGGGCGAAGCAGACAGTGCCTCGTCAGCCTACGAATTTATTTCACGTGAAAAGCCGCAGCTTCTGTTTCTGGATATTAAAATGCGTGGTAAAAGCGGTTTCGATCTGCTGAGAATGTTTGACGCGATTAGCTTCGAAGTTATTTTCGTTTCTGCATTCAACGAGTATGCCATAACGGCTTTCGATTTTAATGCACTGGCGTATATTTTGAAGCCAATAGACTTTACGAAGTTGACCGCTGCAGTATCAAAAGCTATTCGTAAAATTCGTAGTAATGAAGCTGATGACGCTATTTTTCATTTCATTCAAACCGTTGAAGAAAAAGATGATCTCATCACGAAGATCAGTGTTCATCATGGAAATAATGTGGTGCTTGTCAATATTTCGGATGTCATATCGATTGCTTCAACAGACGATAATGTAGAAATAAGAACCGTGCATGACGGTCGTTTTTTTTCTACAAAAGGCATTAAATTATTTGAACGCCTCCTGGATTTTCAGAAAGGCTTTGTGAGGATCAGCCGGGGCGTAATCATTAATACAAATTTTATTGTCAGCTATAGTAAAGGCGAAGTCTGCATTCTTGAAATGCCCGGCGGTCGTAGTTTTGAAGTGTCGCGCCGTAAAAAAGCAGAAGTGCTTTCGAAATTGTGTCTGATCTGAGAAGCTGTGTGACAAAAACGGCGTAAGCGGTAGTATGGTGCATCTGGCAAGGGAATAATTTTGCCTTAAACCAACTAATACTATCTCTTATGAAAACACAACTTATTTCAGATGATCTAAAATCAGGCGGCCATGTGTGGCCTGCACTTACCAGAACACGAGGCACCAGCCACGGCAAACCAGCCTCATCGAGCATGCGCATGCGGTTTGCAGGACTCTGTTTTTTCCTTTTTGCAATCTTCAGTATCAATCATGTTAAAGCACAGGTAGGGACTCTGGTGGGAACCGGAATGAATGTCTGTCAGACATATACTTGTGATCCTATTTGCCCTACGCAAACCCTTACTCCTTCGGCTTATGGTAATCAAGGGTATGCCTGTGATGGCTTTGCAAGCAGGCCCTGGGTTTCGTTTAATCTATGCGGCTCGGGTTGGAAAGTAGCTAAGCACAACTGGTTTTTTTCGGCTAATGTTTCCGGTCAATTAAGGGGCTATGACGCCGGTGCAACGCTTCAAATAATCACTTTTGCGGCAGGGGATAATATTTCTCCGCAAAGCTATGCTGGCAGCATGGTTCAGTTTCAGAAAAATGGTACGGCTGTAGGCCCGCCACTAAGCGAAACCAATTTCTCCATTTCCATCAACCCGGTTGTTTTTGGCAACAACAGCTTTACCTATTGCCCCTCACCCGATAGCACAGTGGCGATCAGTCCTATTGTGCCGACACAAGGCGGCCCCTGGAATTTCAGCTGGCTGCCCAGCGGATTAAGTGGAAATCCATTGTCCGTTGCCCCTACCGTTAATACCACTTACACCGTAACCGCCACAACGGCTACAGGAAACTGTGCCTCTGTAGCAACGGTATCGGTTATCGTGAGCTGCCCTCCTCCAAGCTGCTGCATTGGTAATCCATGCACATCCACCATGAAAAATCCTTTGACCACCACCTGGGAAGTGCCGATGCGGAATTTCAATTACGTCTTCAGAAGAAGCACTGAGGAAAAAGGGCTTGTGGGAATAGGCGTAGTTGCCTGCACGCCAGGCAATTTGCTCGAAGTGAACAAAGGGCAGGTGAACAATGTGAGTGGCTTGCGTTTGACAGACCTTGCAACAGCCACGCCTTTAGCTGCTAATAATAAAGTACTGAGTGTGAATGGTAGTGGTGATGTGATCCTGGTGTCGGGTGCGGGAATTTCCAATGCCTGCGCTACAGCGAATTATGTTCCGGTAACAGTGGCAGGCGGCAATTTGAACTGTAGCCAGATATTCGACGACGGCACTTCGGTAGGCATCGGAACAAATACCGGATTCGCTTATACCTGGCCGGGTGGACTCACCGGCAGCACCTTGCCTCCCGGATCCGGTACCGTAAAACTCAATATTAACGGTGTTTCCAAAGCGCTTGCCTATTTTGCTACCTCCGATCAGCGTTTTAAAAGAGAGATCAAGTCCATTGCCAATGCATCAGAATTATTAAGTAAACTCGACGGCAAAACTTATTTCTGGAAAGCAGATGAATACAAGGACAAGGGATTTTCGACCGGCAGGCAATACGGCCTTATTGCACAGGAATTAGAGAAAGTGGTACCGGAAGCAGTTGCTACCGACGAGTTGGGCTACAAAAGCGTGAATTACGATATGCTTATCCCAATCTTGATTCAGAATGCAAAAGAACAAACTGCCACGATCAGTGATCTGCAAAAGCAGTTGAATGAACTGAAAGAAACCGTGAAAGCCATGGCAGGCGCTTCATCAGTTGAAACAAAGAATAGCTCGTCTCAGTCGGTCACTCTTTCCGGAAGCAATGCGGTTATCCTTAATCAGAATGTGCCGAATCCATTTGCAGAAAGCACGGTTGTGAGTTATGCGATTTCCAACGATTTTACAAAAGCTCAAATCTTGTTTTCCGATCTTAACGGAAAAGTGATCCAGGTGGTGGACATTAAGGAGAAAGGCAAAGGAACCCTTAACGTGTTTGCCAGCGATCTGAGCAGCGGTCTGTATTCCTATAGCCTTGTGGTGGATGGAAAAGTTATTGATACCAAGAAAATGATTAAAGAGTAAGGATTGCAGGCTTATTACATAAAAAAGAGGGCAATTGCCCTCTTTTTTTTGGTTGCCATTTTCCGGCCCTTATTTTTCCAGGAAGCTGCTGATAGCCATAGCATAACCTTTCAGACCAAATCCGCTGATGCTGCCCTTGCAGTGTTTGCCCAAATAGGAAACATGCCTGAAATCTTCGCGCGCAAAAATATTACTGATATGTACTTCAACCACCGGCGTCGAAATCGCGGCCACCGTATCAGCAATAGCCACCGACGTATGGGTATAAGCGCCGGCGTTCAGCACAATGCCGTCATAGTCAAACCCCAGATCGTGCAGTTGGTTGATCAGCTCACCTTCTACATTGCTCTGGTAATAATGCAATGCCACATCAGGGAACTGTTGACGCAGCGTTGCCAGGTAGGCGTCGAACGACTGGTCGCCATAGATGTTTTTCTCTCTGCTACCAAGCAGGTTGAGGTTAGGACCGTTGATAATTGCTATCTTTAACACGTGGGATGGGTTTTAATCTGTCCTAAAGTTAGACATTCGCCTGAAACTCTGGAAAACAAATATCGCGGATTTTATTTATTACCTGAAAGTAGAAAAATCTTTCGCGGAGAACTCTGTTCACTCCTACGAGGCAGATATTGCTAAGTTATGCGCCTTTGTAGAAAAGCATTACCCTGATCTACAGCCTGCATCCATTACGCTAAAGCACTTGCAGGAGTTTCTGAAATGGTTGTCGGAATTTCACCTCACGGAAACCAGCCAGGCTCGCATTGTGGCGGGCATCCGGCATTTTTTTAAATTCCTGGTCATTGAAAATTACATCGCAAGCAACCCAGCCGAACTCCTGGAAACGCCGAGACTTCGCCGCAAATTGCCTGTTTTTCTCACAGTAGAAGAGATTGACGCGATGCTCGCTCAAATAGACCGCAGTAAGCCAGAGGGCGAACGCAATGTGGCCATGCTTGAAACATTATATAGCTGCGGCCTGCGTGTGTCCGAGTTGGTGTCGCTTAAGCTCACCGATCTGCATCCGCAGGAAGGATTTATCAGTGTGATCGGAAAAGGTAATAAGCAACGGCTCGTACCCATCGGGCGCTCGGCTTTGAAGCTCATCAGCCTGTACGTAACGCATCACCGTAGCAAGATCGATATCCGAAAACATAACGAAGACATGATCTTTCTCAGTAAGCGCGGCGGGCCCATCACCCGGCAAATGGTGTTCTACATCATCAAAGACCTGGCAGAACGGGCAGGAATAAAGAAACACCTGAGCCCACACACATTCCGCCATTCCTTTGCCACACACCTCGTGGAAGGCGGTGCCGATCTGCGCGCCGTTCAGGAAATGCTGGGACACGAAAGCATTACCACTACCGAAATCTATACGCACCTCGATCAGCAATTTTTGCGCGACAATATTCTGAGTTACCATCCAAGGAACAAGCGCGGCGCTTAAGGGCTTTGTAATCTTTTTTTCGTTTCAAGCGGCTCGCCCTCGAGTCGTAGCAAAATAGGCCATCGGGGACTTGTTTTATTGAAGGGAATTCTTATATTTATAAACCGTTACTTGCACTCCCGAAAGAACCTGATCTATGCATAGCAATGCCGAAAAGTCAACAGAGCCAAAAAATCAGCAGCTGACGGCAGAGCCTACCCAAATGGGTGGTCTGAGCAAGGCTTCTCCGTCTCCGTTTGTCCGGGCATCGCCACCGCCTTCGACCCAGCTCAGGGAAATTGCCAATAACAGCCCGCAGGTCCGGCAACTCCTTACGCTCCAGCATGCGGCCAATCGCAGTGCACTGAGCCAGGGTGGCGTAGTGCAGCGGGCCGCTACGTTTGCAAAAGGTGATGAAAATTACACCTTACAACAGGTCCACGAATACCTGATCGAGAACTCCAATTGGTATGGCTATATCGAAAAAACGCAAGCCTGGGATTGGCTCAACGATTTTG
>DAIUED010000153.1:0-7964 GCA_036845295.1 Bacteroidota bacterium | reverse complement strand
TTATCGCTGTAATACCAGCCCAATTTACCCTGTGTGCCGTTATACACCGATTTCGGGTGATTGACATCGCCCAGGGCATCAAAGGCATTCAGGATGTCGCCGCTGAGGCCGGTACCCGGCGCATTGTCAAAATCGCCGGGGGCATATGCTGTGCCGGAATAACGCTGGATGAAATGATCGACATAGCAAAGCTCTTGCTGGAAAGAGGGCGCTGGCAGGCTCTGGCCCACTGCCCGCCCCCAACTATCAAACAGCGGCTCGCTTACCAGGGTATTTCCGGTACTAAATTGCCTCACCTGGTTCTGTATATTACGGCCAATGTCGTCCATGTACGCGATGCCATCGCTTTTCACCAGGCCATTTTCATCGAAAGTACGCGTCCGTACCCAGTTCATTGGCACACCCAGACACAATGCCTCGGGCGCCAGCGTTGCAATTACCCCATGCCTCAGGTTAAGTGAAACACTATTGCGCACCAGCGCTGCGCCGTTTTTAAGCATCAGGGCGCTCAGCATGGTTTGGGTTTCGAGGTCGGTAACAGTATTGCTTGCCAGGTGTATATCATTTTTATACAAACGCATGTCGGTGCCACTGCGCTCCATTCTAAATACATCTCCGGGTTGGTATGTCAACGATCCGTTGCCTGTAAGCGTGTAGCCTTTAAACCCGATCGTTACCAGCCCATCGTTGAAATATACCATGTGCAAGCGTTGATAAGCCAGCGACACTTTCTGTGCCGACGAGTCGATTTGGTTTTCAATGAGCAGGCTATCGGCATAAGTCATCAGGCCATGAATGGCTTCTTCTTCTACCAATGGCATGGTATAATCGCCAGACACCTGGCCGCTATCAAACCCGAAAAAGCCAAATGCCAGGCCTTGTGTGGTTTCTGTGGTTGTTACTTCGCAAAAGCCATCGTCGCCCTCGGTAACCACGTGGTCGCTTAGGAGAATACCCGTTTTAGTCGTGTCGCTTCCTGTCTTTACATAGGCGGTGTCGGTAATAGCCATGTTGCGCACGATGCGCCAGGTGTTTTCAAAACCAATGCCGATGCGCACCAGGAGGCTGTCGTTCAGGGAATCTTTTACAGTAAGATGGTAAAAGCCCGGTTGCAGACCTGCCTGGATGACCGAACTGTTGCCTGTTTCCTGGCAAAATACCTGGTAAGGGGGCAAGCCGCCCTCAGGAGCGGCAACAATCATCCCGGAGGCGGGACTCATCCCACTGGCATGGCTTCTTGCTACGGGCGAGCCGAGCGGAAACGAAAAATTACAGGTTGGTTGATCGAAATAGCTCCCCGGCTTCAGCAAAGCCGTCAGGTATAAGGTATCGTCCTCGGTATAGGAAAGGCTGCCGACGAGGTCATCGCCAATATAAAACAACACATTATCTTTATCCCGGTCATAGCTGATGCTAAGCAATTTCGGTTCGGCAATGTTTTCTTCCAGCAGGTACAGTTTGCCTGGTTCATACATATATAAATTGTGCTGGTGTAGCACAAAACCCCGGTCGATGTTCTCCAGGTAAGTAGAAGCCTGGGTTGAGTTATTATCATTCGAGGTGTAATTAAACCCAAAAGCCATGTGGTCGTTATAGCGATCGAGCTGGTACTGTATCACTGCCTCGTTTTGTGACGGCAACACGTAATTTTTGGAGGTTGCTGCGCCCCAATTTTCGTTGTCTTTTAAGACGAGCCAATGGTCGCCATCGGTATTCCGATGACTGGCCCAGGTAACACCATACGCAGGAGATACCACGGGAGCCTGCGCTTGCACGCCGAGTGCCCATGTCAGGAAAAGAAGAATGATTTTATATGGATTCATAAGTATATGCTTTTAAAAAAAACGAAGGTGTTTATTGCCGGGTGCTAAAACTACTGCTGGCGTTGTTTTGGACATCGACGGTGTGAATGCTGTAATTATATGAGCCTAGTGGAAGGAGATCAGGGCAAAAGATCCTGTAGCGGTTCTCTCCGCCTGAAAACAATAGCTCGCCCGAACTGGTGTACGGAGCCATACTCAGCAGATAGCTGACGCTATATAGCAGCGTATTGTTTTGACGATCTTTCACATCAACAAAAATTTGCTTAACCGTTGCACCTCCCTTAAGCACAACCAGTATATCAGGCTTCACATACATGCTTTGAACCTGTTGTGTATCGGTTGAAAAACTCCGATAAGACACTACCACACTATCGAGCGTGGCATGATTGCCTGCGGAAAGAACCGGCCTGGCGCGCTGCGCATGGCTTTGCAGGCAAACAACTGCTGCAAGGATAAGAAACATCGCTTTCATGGTATGATTAAGGTTTTGCATAATGGTATGTGCTTTCCGTGATTTTTTTGATGCCTCCACTGTATTCTTTCGACGCGGATTTGAGGCGCATGGCGTCATCATAGGTATAAAAAGTGGCGAAATGGTCATTATCCAATTGCGCCATCAACAGACCTGTTTTCGGATCGTAAACATTACCTGAGATGGCCGCATCACGCGGATGAACTGCCAGATCATCGAACCAGGCTTTACCGGCTGCGTTCGCATTCGATAAACTTACCGACAGCTGGTGCACGCCAGCGGTGCTGAAATAAGCCGGTATCTCCAGTTCAACACGCATGAGTACCCAATCGCCTACAGGCACATTAGACGGGTCGTTTCGCGTTATGGTTTTGGTATCGCTAAAAGAACCATCGTCGGCCAGAATGGTGAGGGCCGCAGTGGGTGGGCTTAACTTATGCACCCAAACTTTGGCTACATACGTTCTTCCAACATCAAAATGCGTTGTTTGAAATACCGGCCCTGCTGCATTTGGATTAAGTCCGGCCAAGCGGCTTCCGGTATGAGGCCTGATCATAGCGGTTACCTGGTTGACCGTCGCCAACGATGCGGGCTCCGAGGTCTGTCCATTCAACACTTCGCCTCCAAAAACAAGGTTCGAACTGACGGGGTCGGTAACCGGATCTTCGAACCCGGAAAACGTAAAGGAATTGTAATTGGCATTGCTGATATCGGCCAATTTAAAAAGCCCGTCGTAGCCCCAGCGCGAAGCCGTATATCTGCCGTTAAGCCCCTGCTGTTCGATGCAATTATATCCCTTATCATACAAGGTCCCAACGCTTGTCTTGCGCCAATCTGCCGATGTGGGTATGGCTGAAAGAAGTACGTCATCATCCAGCAAGCGTTCGTAAGACTCGTGAAGATGATACCAGGGCTTGGTAACCGTAGAGGTGGAACCTGAAACCGAGCGCAGGGTGTACACATTGGTATAGGTAGCTTTCGACTGGCTGATGACATAGCGTCCGTCTTTCTCTGTTCTGGTTTCACATACCGCTGTGAGCAGGTTACGGTTGTCCTCGTTCTTAGATTTCATATCCATCGCCGGATATAAACGTGTGCTGCTGCCAGGCTGCGTAGCCAGGAACGCATAACTGCTTGTTGCCTCAAACACACCCCGGGTTGGATCGGTAGTTTTGGTGTAGTAAGGTGCTGCTGTGTATCCGAGGCGCTTCATATCTTCCCTGATGGTAATGCCATCTTTCTCCGTTTCGGTTGAAGCGAGGAAGTAACTAGCATTATACACGTCGGAAGCGTTGTAAGTATATTCATCCCAATAGTCGTAGGGAAATAAACACTGATCGTGAATCGCGTTCTGAACAGCTGTCGGAGGATAGAGTACTTGCCCGCTATATGTCACTCTCTCTGTTCTGGGATGCAGATAGCTTTCTTTCACCGAGGTTGCCGCATACGTATATTTGGTAGTCGTTACGCCATTTGAAACCGATTTAAGTTTGCCGAGTAAGCTACCATTAAAAAGACGGAGGTCTAAAGCTATTTTGTGATTTGTGAGATATTGGTTGCAAAGAAAATCCGAGCTCCCTGTGGGCTTGGCGTAGCAATTGCCTACAAGCGGCGTCCCCATTGCCTGACAAAGTTTACGGTATTCAATAAAAGGAGTCCTTATCACAAGCCGTAGTGGCTTCATCAACAAGTCGTTATTAAACTCCTGCGTGGCCCGCGAGGTTGTGTGGCTACTGTTATCTACCGCGTATTGGGTGCAGTAATCATAACCCACAAGACCTGTTAGCTGGGGCGCCGTTGCTGGCCTCATGTTCATAGCCACATCGTGGTTTGAGGGTCCGCTGTAAGTTGAAAAGTCATTGGGTTTCGGAACAACCGGACAATACCCTTTCCCATATTCAAATTTTTGGGTATAGCTATTTCCCGAAAATGGGTCGGTAATCTTCAGGCTGCTCACCCGCACGCCACCCCCATACAGGTAACTGCGAAATACCACGGCATGGTTTACGCCTGCATTGTTAGATACGGTACTACCAAGCGAATAGCCCGGCCGATTGCAGTTTACCTGAAACTCCGGCTGCGACCCCGCCAGCATTGTATTGTAAGGGCCTGTACCGCTGCCCGTAGTTCCGTTTGTAAAAGTGGTACCGTAGCGTACCACCTGCCGGTACACGGGTGGGTAGTATGATGAATTTCCGTTATTGTAGCTTACCAACGGGTGAAAACACTCTTCGATCTGGCTATAAATGGCATACATGGGATGCTCATAACTCGGATCGCCCACGGGCTCGTTTACAAAGTTAACGAACGTAGAAATATCGTGGTCGTAGAAAGAAACTGCCCCTCCGGAGGTAATATTACTGATCGGAAAGATGAGGCTTGGCATGTTCGCATGAGCTTCCGTCATCTGAACACCTGTCTGAATTTTGTAAAACGGCGGATCACCGCTAAATCCCTCACGATGATAACGGTCAGATTCATAGCTTATTTGTATTTTTCCGCCAAGCGGCGTATCGATTTCTTTGAGCGACCAGGCATCCACGTGATCTTTTGAAACAGCCGTAACATAGTGGCTGTTCACGTAATCGCTTTTATAATATCCCCACAGATCTGTTTTGTCGCCATCAAAATCCGGATTTTTTGTAGTGCTGGCTTCATCATAGGAAAAATCGACGGACGGGCTAACTTTAGTACCTTGCAGTCCATAATGGCTGATTTTCTTAAGTGTTAGTTTTCCATTGTTGCCTGATGCCGTGGTGCCTGTATAGCCGGTAAGTGTTTTATACCAGCTTCCTACATTAGAACCGAACACATGGCCGGCTATATTCACAACGTTAAACTGGGTTGCTGTCGAGCTAAAGCTGTTGTTAATGTTACCTGTGTATTTTTTTGCCAGCGCATAATTATAATTAAGCTCTGCTGTGGAAAGAGCCGCCGCGTCGATCGCCATTTTATACGCGTTATAGCGTGTGATGTTCACGAAATTCCGATCAGCAAGTGCTGTGCTACACGTGCTGTATTCAAAACGACTATCGAGGTCGGCGCCGCTCAGCGAGATGTTATTGATCAGTAAACCTTTATCTTTGTTCGGAAGCAGCACAACACGGTCTAGCTTCAGGGACGCAACCGGCTTAACAGAAGTATTCATGATATTGGAGTAACTCTGTTCGTCTTCGCGGATGCTTTTTACAAAATAAGCCGTGTGAGTAGCCGTACGGATGTAATTAAGTACATATACCTGACTGTTACCAAATGAGAGACTGCTGTTGCGCTCATACTTGTTGGCCACAGCGGCACTGGTGATAAGGTTAATCATTTTCGGAGAGATCATTGCATCCGTTCGGGCGTTGTATCGTTGGCTGGCCCATTCGTAATCACTGCTCCAGAGCGAGTAATTGTACGCTACCCAATAACCGCTGTCCCCTTCATCTGCGGTATGGTTTCCATTTGTGTCCTCGTAATCAGGACCGGTAATGGCCGTGAGCTTCCAACTACTGGCGTAGCGCTGGTTCATCAGCGTCAATTGTTTTCGGTTGTCGCCAAAACTGCAACTCAGGCTCTTCAAGTCATACACTGGAAGAGAATAATGATACGTGACGCCGGCCGGATTGGTTATCTGAAATGCCCCAATGCCGTCGGCCGGATAATCGGGTGAGGGCCTCCTGGTGGCCGAAAGGATCACAATTGGCTGATAATCCAAATAGCCCGATGGGTGTGCTGCATCGTACAAATTACTGTTGTTATTGATCTCGGCATTCGTGAAATATTTCACAAACGTTCCGCTATGGATGCGGTTTGTGCTTTGGTTTACAACGGCAGCGTTGCCAATGTTACTTTCATCTACGCTTACGGCTGTGGAACTTTCAAAATAGAACTGGCATTTTTTTGTACCAACCGGCTCCGAGCCTAATGACGGGCCCATTTCACTGTGAATCTTTACCTGGCCGAGATGGTAGGGATGTATCGATCCGCCGATACCTTCTCCACTTACCGAATAACGGTCGTACGCCAGGCTCGTATATGGAACTGTATGCCGGTTGAAACGGTATGTGCCATTAGCCGTAGGATCGTACAAACTCAAACTGTTATTGTATCCATTATTGGCCTGCGTTATCATTGCATTTCGTTCCGAAGCCGTGAGACTATACCAAACCGTTTGATTGTCGCCCTCCTTACCGGTGGCACCACTGTATGGATTATTTACATTGGTGTTGATTTGATTATTGTAAATACTTCCGAATTTTGCCATCACTTTTGAGCTATGCTGCCAGTTCGGATTAGTCAAACTCAGAGCTGGATTCAAATTTTCGGATGTATATTGGTTTACATTTGCACCGTTATAGTCGTCCGGCGCATCGATCACCTGCCTGCTGATTTCTCCGGGATTATAATCCCAGCCCAGGCCAACCCAAGAGGCCTTTTGATGCACTGATACACCTGCCCGGTAAGAGGCCGTCACAGACACACTTTCGCCATTTGGTCCAGGAACCGTAACCAAGGGCACGCTATAGCGAAAATCGCCCGTATAACCATCGACCATGCCACTCAGCGATGAAGCTATCGTACCGCCGCCGGAACCTGCGGCACCGGCATGAAGAGGAGCTGCAAATTCAAACACAAAACAAAGGAGCAGGGTCACAGATACTGGACGTCCCGATCTCCGCAGATAAGCTAGGATCATATAAAAACGTATTTAGATAAATGAATTAGGTTGGGGAGCCGTTATATTATACACCAAAATAACGAAAAAGGAACGTGATATCGTATCACTATAAATGAGTATTTTAGAAAGAAGATATTAACAGGACGCCGATTCTCCAGAAAATTGCGCGTATCATGAAACCATTTTACGGATAAAATGGCCCTCTTCACCATTCGTCAATTTAACAGTGAATTAGGGTGTAACTCCGCTAGGCCGGCTTTCGATGCTGCACCGCGGTCTGCTTGCATCCTTCACTTTGTCACTTCCACCACCAGTGTTACCGTCACGTCATCCGACATCACCCAGCTGCTTTCCCCAACCTTGTAATCGAGACGGTTGATTTTGAAGCTACCCGAAAAAGTTGCCTTGCCCTGCGATTCTGTAAATGTAAAAACTACCGGAACGGTTTTGCTGGTGCCTTTGATCGTCAGGTTAAAAAAGCCCTTGAAGCTGCCGTCGGCTCCTTTACTGAATGTAGAGGACTGCATGGTGATTTTTGGGTAATGTTCCGCATCGAAATATTCTGCTTTCTTCAAATGATTGTCGCGTGCATTGATGGAGGTGTTGATCGTTTTTACATCGAGCGATGCGTCGATTTTATTACCGAACGCCTTGGCTGGATCGAAGCGGATATCTGCTTCCAAACCTTTAAAGGTTCCTTCAACGGTAAGCCCTGCATTCCTGATCTTAAAACTGATCTTAGAATTAACGACTGTCCAGGATTGGTTTTGCGCATAACCTGCCAGTGAGAGAAATACAATAAAAATGCTTACGAGTTTTTTCATATTCATGCTATTTTTTAAAATGGTTGCCCGTGGGTCATGGAGATAATTTTTTGTGTAAGGCCGGGTAAGAGATGCAAGGTCTTCAATGCTACATGTGTCGCGATCTTTTTTCCAAACAGGCCTTGCAGGTAATAGCCGGTTTGAATGCGCCGGTGAAAGGCTTCCCGCCAGGCTTGCCGATA
>DAIUED010000152.1:0-8009 GCA_036845295.1 Bacteroidota bacterium | reverse complement strand
TCTACAAAGATGTAAAATACCTTAAAGAACGCTTTGGTGGGGATGCCATTGAGTTTCACGACAATAATTTTTTTGTTTCGGAAAAGCGGGTCGTGGAATTTGCGCAGCTTATTAAACCCGAAGGCATGATTTGGTGGGGCGAAGCCCGCATCGATACCATGGACCGGTATAGTGATGAATCGCTGCAGCTGATCAGCGATGCGGGTTGCCGGATGATTTTTTTCGGCGCAGAAACCGGCAACGATGAGGTGCTGAAACAGATGGACAAAGGCGGTACGCAAACGGCTGAACAGATTGCCGCTTTTGCCACAAGACTCAGGCGTTTTGGCATTATCCCCGAATATTCGTTTGTGTTAGGCACGCCGGCAGATACCGAGGCAGAAGTGAGTCGCCGCATCGATGAAGACATTTTATTTATCCGTCGCATTAAAAAACTGAATCCCGACACCGAGATCATTATTTATACATACAGTCCTGTACCAACCGAGGGCTCAGACATGTATGAAATGGTAAAAGCAAGTGGTTTTTCGTTTCCGGAGAGACTGGAGGACTGGATCAGCCCGGCGTGGGAGAATTTTGATTTGCGGAAAAATCCCTTGACGCCCTGGCTGAAGCCATATATGATCGACAAAATCAAAAATTTTGAGACTGTACTTAATGGCTATTATCCCAGCGTGTCTGATGTGAGGCTCAAGCCATTGCAGCGTCAGATCATGCGATTGGCCAGTGCCATACGCTATGCGACCCATCTGTATTACCTGCCAAAAGAAATCCGATTTTTGCAACACCATTGGAAATACAGGCAACCGGAGATCGAAGGCTTTTGAGCATGCTGAAGAAGTTGGCCGATATATTTGTGAAACCCCTTTTGGGCCGCTACCTCAAGCGCGAACGACGCTGGCGCTACAAGGGGTTTAGCCTTCGTGTTTTCCCCGGTGTGTTTCATCCGGCTTTTTTTTTCAGCAGTAAATATTTGTTTGCGTTTACCGATAGCTTGGAGCTTCGTGGAAAAACATGCCTTGAGATCGGTTGTGGATCTGGTTTGGTGAGTTTGCTGATGTCGCGGAAGGGAGCTAAGGTGACAGCGTTGGACATAAGCCGCGATGCTGTGGAAAATGCCCAGCTGAATTTCACCCTCAACCAGGCTCAGCTCACACCCGGATACCGCGTTTTGTTGTCGGACCTTTTTGCCGAATTGGGTGCAGGAACCTTTGATGTGATTGTGGTGAACCCGCCTTATTTTTTTAAAGAAGTAACTTCGGAAAGTGAGTATGCCTGGAATTGTGGCGTTGAAGGGGAATATTTTTCAGCCTTCTTCTCAGGGCTTGAAACAGTGTGCCACACCGGCACAGAGGTTTATATGGTGTTGGCCGATAATTGCGATTTGGAACGGATCTCGGGTCTTGCTGCAACCCACGGTTGGCAACTTATTGAGCGTAGCCGCCGCAGGATCTGGTGGGAAGAAAATTATATTTTTCGGTTAGAGCCGGCCGCTCCCTGAAAAATCTTATATTTAAAAGACCTTGACTATCGAAACGGCGCAGGACATACTCACACAAAGCCAGGTTGCACTTCTCAGGACTCTGTTGTACTTCGACGTTTTTTCTTACCCGTTGAGCGAAGCGGAATTATATGCCAATGCGGCTGTCGATTTACCGGAAGACGATTTTCGGGACGCACTAAACTGCCTCGAACGAAGAGGCCTCCTTAGGAAACAGAGTGGTTTTCTTATATTGCCACATACCGACGATTCGGTTATTGAGCGAAGACAGAAGGGAAACGAGGGCGCGACACGCATGATGCCAGAAGCTCAGGCATACAGCATGAAAATAGCAGCCTTTCCGTTTGTGGAGGGAATCTGCCTGTCTGGCGGACTTTCTAAAAATTATTACGATAAAGACGGTGATATCGATTACCTGATTATGACGCGGAGCGATCGGTTGTGGGTATGCCGCACCTTATTGATCATCCGCTATAAGTTATTGCCGGCATCCAGGAAACGGTTTTGGTGCATCAATTACTTTATAGGCGCTTCCGCCTTGAGGGTACCCGATACCAACTATTTTGTGAGCACGGAGCTTTCGCACCTGATACCTACCGTCAATTATCAATTTTACGAAGATATGCTGAATGCCAATTCCTGGTATTTGCGGGATTACCCAAACAAAGCCAGGATCCCGGCCGGCGAAAGTGCTGACTTACCTTCAGGCATCACCAAGCGCACCATAGAGTGGTTGCTGTCGGGTGCTTTTGGCGCATGGCTCGACGACCGGCTGTTGGCATACACCCTCCGGCGCTGGCGCTCAAAGTACCCCGAAATGAGCGAAGAAGATTTTGAATTGCAGTTTCGTTCACGTAAAAATGTGTGTAAGCGCCATACCCACGGCTTTCAAAATAAAGTGCTCACTGCATGGGAAGAAAAAATCCGTTTGTTTGAAGTTACGCATGCGTTAAGTTTACGGCCATGAAAGTTTTGTTTACGCATAGCTATTTTTTAAAATTCGACGACAAGCAATACCGTACCGGTATGCCTTATCCACCACTAGGTACACTCTACGCGATGGCCTTCCTGCGTGAACACGGTTATGAGGTCAGGTTGTTCGATACCATGTTTTGCAACTCAGCGACCGATATCGAATCCACGGTGGAGTCGTTCGCTCCCGATATTTTCATCAGCTACGACGATGGCTTTAACTACCTTACCAAAATGTGCCTCACCAATATGCGCGAAGCCTGTTTTGATATGTTGAGGTTTGCAAAAAGCAAAGGTTGCCACGTCATCGTTTCCAGTTCAGATGCCTCCGATCACTACACCGAATACCTGCAACACGGAGCTGATGCCGTGGCCATTGGCGAAGCTGAACAGACAGTGTTAGAGCTTTGTGAGGCATTCAGCCAGAACCGCGAGATGACGCACATCGCTGGAATAGCCTGCAAGGTAAACGGTGAAGTACGCACAACACCGAAGCGGTCAGTACTGAAAGATCTGGATCATCTTCCACCTCCTGCCTGGGACTTGCTGAATATTGAGCCCTATCGGGAAATGTGGATGCGTTGCCACGGCTATTTTTCACTCAATTTCGTAACCACGCGCGGCTGCCCCTACAAATGCAACTGGTGTGCAAAGCCTATTTATGGCAACCGTTACAACTCACACAGTGCAGCGGCTATCGTGGCGCAGATTAAGAAATGGAAACAGGCTTTTGGATTTACCCACGTATGGTTTGCCGATGATATTTTTGGCCTGAAACCCCAATGGTTGAAAGAATTCAGGCAATGTGCAGAGCAGGAAGGCCTTCGGATACGTTACAAGATACAAAGCCGTGCCGATCTGCTGCTGGAAGAAGACAACATTGCGCACCTGGCTGCCAGCGGATGCGATATGGTGTGGATGGGAGCGGAAAGCGGTTCGCAGAAGATACTCGACGCCATGGACAAAGGCACAAAGGTTGGGCAGATTTACGAAGCAACCGCTTTGTTGAAGAAGCATCGTATCCGCGTGGCTTTATTTCTTCAATTTGGGTATCCCGGCGAAACCATCGACGATATCCGTCAAACCATGGCCATGGTAAACGATCTTTTACCGGACGATATCGGTGCCTCGGTCTCTTACCCTTTACCTGGAACAAAATTCTACGAAACTGTTAAGGAGCAATTGAAAAGTAAAGCCAACTGGACGGATAGCGATGACCTCGATCTGATGTTCAGTAATACTTATAGTAAGGAATTTTACCGAGAACTGCACCGCTACATTCATTTGCGCTATCGCTTGAAAAAAGCTGGTAAAGCAACGCGTGAAGTATTAACGCATCCTCGCTGGTCTAATATCCGCGAGGCCGGATCGGTGTTGAAATTATGGCCGATGACCTGGCTGAAAAAAAGAACCCTTCAAAAACTGGAACCCCTTGTTGCAACAAGCCTTTGACCGGTATGCCGGAGAATACGATCAGCATTTTACCCATTCGCGTATTGGACGGGCACAGCGCGCCCGCGTCCACCGCCAGTTGGATAAGGTTTTGAAAAAAACAGGCCGTGGACACATCCTCGAAGTAAATTGCGGCACCGGCGAAGACGCCGCTTACCTGAGTGCTAAAGGTTACGTCGTCACCGCAAGCGATATTTCGCAAGAGATGATCAGGGTGGCATCGGAAAAACCGGGGAACAGAAATGTTCGATTTATTTGTGCACCGATGCAGGACCTGGGCAGTCATTTAGGTACGCAAACATACGATGGGTTGTTCTCTAATTTCGGCGGGCTTAACTGCTTGGCTCCTGAAGAAATAAAACAGTTTTCGCACCAGGCCTTTCGCTGGCTTGCGCCGGACGCCAGCTTTGTTGCCGTAGTCATGGGCAGGCGTTGTGTGTGGGAACGCACATTTTTTACCTGGAGAAAAGAGCCTGGAAAAGCAGGCCGTCGGTTGCAGCAGGCAGGCGTTCTCACGCGAATTGGCGATCAGGAATTTAAAACATGGTACTATTCGCCACGCGAGTTGGCAACGTTGATAGGTGAAGGCTTTGAGCTTGCGCGCACACGGCCCATCGGGCTTTTTGTGCCGCCATCATATCTCGAGCCTTGGATTGCCAGGCACCCGTTTTTTTTTCGGGTCCTGCTTAGTTTCGAACGTTTCTTTGGCGCTTTCGGTCTGTTTGCCGATTATGCAGATCACTACCTGATTGTCCTTAAAAAGAAAGCCTCATGAAGATTTTACTCACACACGGCTATTTCATGGCGGAGGATCCGAAAGAACTTCAGATCATGAAGCCTTACGTTCCCCTCGGCATTCTTTACATTTCCGCTTATCTGGAACAGCACGGGTTTCCCAACCGGGTGTTTGACTCGACGTTTTCGAGCTTTGATGTACTGACGGCGGATATTTTGCAAGAAAAGCCTGATGTGTTGGCCATCTACACCAACCTGATGACGAAGATCAACGTCCTCAAAATCATCCGGTTTGTAAAGAACAGTCCTGAACTCTCTTCGCTCAGGGTCATCCTGGGAGGACCCGAAGTCAGGCATCACGCCGCTTCATTTCTTGAGTATGGGGCCGATGTGATCGTGCTTGGTGAGGGCGAGGAGACGATGCTGGAGTTAATGCAATGTTCCGGCGATTACAGCAAGGTAAAAGGAATCGTTTACCGCGACGGAGCAGGAAACCAGCTGAGCACACCGGAAAGAGGCCTGATCAAAAGCCTTGATAGTTTGCCCTTGCCTGCGCGCCACCAGATTGATTTTGAGCCCTACCTGCATGCTTGGAAAAGTCGTCATGGCTACAGCATGATGAGCCTGAGCACCATGAGAGGTTGCCCATACACCTGCAAATGGTGCAGCCGCGCGGTGTACGGAGGTAGCTACCGGAGGCGGTCGCCTCAATTGGTAGTAGAGGAGATGCTGGCTCTTAACGAGCGCTACAAGCCGGATATGATCTGGTTTGTAGATGATGTATTTACCATTCATCACCGTTGGCTTGGCGAATTTGCCGAAGCCGTAAAGCGCAGTGGGTTAATGCAGCCTTATGAGATCATTTCGCGGGCCGACCGGTTAAGCGAGCCGGTAATGCAGTTGTTGCGCGACAGCGGCTGCCGCAGGATTTGGATCGGTGCGGAAAGTGGTTCTCAGAAAATCATCGATGCCATGGATCGCCGCGTGGATGTGATGAAGACGCGAGAAATGATCCGCATGGCAAAACGCTACGGTATCGAAGCCGGAACATTTCTTATGTTGGGCTATCCCGGCGAAACCAAAGACGATATTCGTGAAACCATCGAACACCTCGTGCAGGCAGATCCGAGCCATTATACCATTACCATCGCTTACCCGATCAAAGGTACACCCTTGTATGCTGAGGTGGAAGGAGCATTTTTGCATGAAGTTAAATGGGAAAACAGCACCGACCGCGACTTGGATTTCCGCCGGACGCACCCACGGCAATTTTATGAACATGCTATCAAGTGGGTTATGAATGAAACCTACCGCCGCACCAAAAATACCAGCAGGCTGAAAGACATTTACCTTCGGGCCAAATCCTGGAAATACCAGCTGGAAATGGCGCTTTCCAGAAGTTGACTTAAAAACTGAGTCCAACGGAGACACCGCCCCATAACGTAAAATAAGATGGATGAGAGCCGAGCGCGTCGTGGCTCATTACGACGGGTGTGAGCCCGGCCCGTAGAAAAAAGCCGTCGTCCTGTTTCTGGTACCGATAGCCTGCGCGGCAAACACCAAAAAAAATATTTTCCCAAAAATAGATATCGTTGCTTCCCGGCCGCTCGTTATACCGGCGTTGCAGCGTGGCACCCACACCCAGTTCCAGGTGATGCGGGTTCCGGAAAAAGATGAGGTTGTTTTCAACCAGGTAGATCTGTTCGATATATATTCCATTGAAGCTGGGTGCAAAGCCCGCCCTGGCTCCAAGTTTTATCTTTTCGCGATAGAGATACAGGCGCTCGTAGTTCAGCGAAAAAAAACCGGCATTTCCGGCGAGTTCGATGAACATGGCATTTTTTGCCGGGTTTTTGCTGTAATCACGCGGGGGCCTCTGAGTGACATAGTCGGGTTCCTGGCAAAAAGCCCAACCGCTAAATCCCAGCCAACATAACAAGATAAACAATCGCTTCACCTACCAAAGGTAACTAAAATAAAAAGCATGCCTGACGAGGCATGCTTTTTTTTGCGGTGCCTATTCAATGATGATCGTCCGGGAAACACGATGCCTATCCGTGCTTAGAGTCAGGATATATAAGCCTTTCACGAGATCGGAAAGATCAATGGATGTTTCTGTACCTTGCGAATATAATTGCTTCAGGCATCTCCCGGAAATGTCGGAAATACATAACTGAACAAGCTCGTTTCCTGAAAGAACAGACTCAGGATTATGACGAACGGAAACCTTTCCGGTGGAAGGATTCGGGAAAACGAGCAGATTTTGTGAAGCAGGCAAGGACTCACTCAATGAAGTGGTAGACGCCGGGACACTGAGCTTAACGACAAATACATCATCAAGCGAAGGTGATGCTGATTGTGAAGTTGAAACAGTGGTTCCGGGATCGAAATCGACATTGTAAAAACTACCTGTCGTTCGGTATTGGCCACTCATAAAGAGTTCGTTTGTATAGGCATTGTATTCGAGGTCTTCAATTGAGGTGTTGGCATTGCTGTCGTTAGACTTGAAATAGTGTATCGTTACAAAATCACCGTTTCCGTCGAGTTCATTCACTGCCATACTTGGCGAAGCGGTTTTCTGGACAGTATAGCTCATGCTTGCTGAAGGATCGAAGTCGATATCGGTGCTTTGAAATTGTGTCTCAATGTAAACATGGTTACGTGTGTCTACTGTCAAGGCATTAGCGGACTCGATGTTAGTGCCGCCAAACATTTTAGCCCACACAAAGTTTCCCGCCGCGTCCAGTTTGGCTACGTAGATGTCGGTTGAGCCTTTCGCCTTCAGGTAATAGGTGTTGCTACCTGGATCGAAATCGAGCGAATCTTTAGTTTGCCCACATACATACACGTTATTCTGAGCATCGCAGGCGATATCGGAAGCAAACCCCCCGGCATTGGTATGAGCTGGAATATTATCTTGAATGCCTTTAACCCAAACAAAATTACCATTGGCATCAAGTTTCAACATGAAGGAGCTTCCTGACACGCCTGCCGATAATGTATAAGTAGCAGAAGCGCTTGGGTCGAAATCGTAAGTGCCACCGAACTTTCCAAGCAGCACGATCTGGTCATTGTGATCAATCGTTAGAGCAGTCGTCAAAGGATATAAACCACCGACGTCTGGTAGTGTTTTTGCAAACTGTAGGTCGCCGTTCCCGTTCAACTTTACCAGGAAGGCTCCTTTGTTGGTCATATTCAAGTTGTTGGTTGGTGAAGGGTCAAGATCAACGCGATCATAAAAGCCAGTCAGCACCAAGTTATTAGCTTGGTCGAGGGCAATATCTTCAATGAGTGCTGCACCGCCACTCGTATTCAATTGTCTGAACTCCTTAACCCAGGCAAAGGTGCC
>DAIUED010000151.1:0-8017 GCA_036845295.1 Bacteroidota bacterium | reverse complement strand
TTTGAAACAGAGCTGAATTCGGTAACCGATAACCCAACCGTGTTCCCGGAAGAAGACGAGGTGATCAGCGGCGGCAATTTCCACGGCCAACCTTTGGCACTGGCGCTCGATTTCCTCGCCATCGCCATGGCAGAATTGGGCAATATTTCAGAGCGCAGGGTTTACCAGCTCATCTCCGGCATACGTAACCTGCCGGCTTTCCTGGTAGCCAAGCCAGGACTCAACTCCGGCTTTATGATCCCACAATACACAGCCGCAAGCATCGTAAGTCAAAACAAACAATGGTGCACGCCGGCCAGCATCGATAGCATCGTGTCGAGCAACGGCCAAGAAGATCATGTGAGCATGGGTGCCAATGCCGCTACCAAGTGCTTTAAGGTTATTGAAAACGTGGAGCGGCTTTTGGCCATTGAATTGATGAATGCTTCACAGGCCATCGAATTCCGCCGGCCATTGAAGTCTTCGCCAAAAATAGAATCGCTGCTGGCTTCCTACAGGAAACTTATTCCTTTTGTGCAGGACGATAAGATCATGTACCAGGAGCTGGAAGCCTCCCTGCAATTCGTTAAAACACTTAGTCTCTGATATCCTGTATGAAACACCTGTTGGCTTTTCTGGTTGGTATTTTTCTGACCGCTCAGGCAGCGATGGCTTGTCAGTGCCCGCTCACAGCCCTGAACCAGACTGAACTGGATAAGTACGACATTATTTTCAAAGGAAAGATCCTTCGGGTGAAACCCGCCGGAAAAAAAAGCGAGGCTGTTTTCAGTATCGGTGAACTCTACAAGGGCGTGGTGGCGGCCGAATTTATGCTGTTATTCGACGACGATGATGTGTGTAAACTCGATCTTCGTCCTGGTGACGAGTGGATCATTTATGCCAACTACCACCAGATCGACAACGCAAAGCTCGATTTTTGCAGCCGTAGCCGGAAGTACATCAAAAATGCCAAGGAAGATTTTTTTGCCGAAACAACCGGCGTGTCGTATGACGAAGAGTTTAAATTCCTGCAAAAAACATTGGGCTTGCACCGCGTGATGAAAGACAATCCGAACAAGGTTGAGAACCGTAATATTTTACCAACGCCTAACCAGCTCATCATTGGATTTCTCTGCTCACTGGCGGGATTATTCTTGTTTTACTGGCTTTTTAACCGTTTTTTTAAATAAGAAATACTATTTACCTCATGAAAGTACAATTAAATAAAGCGCACCCGTGGCATGGCATCTCCTATGGCGAGGGCGCTCCCGATATCATCACGTCCTTTATAGAAATGGTGCCTGCAGATCACATCAAATACGAGATTGACAAGGTTTCCGGCTACCGGAAAGTTGACCGGCCACAGAAATTTTCAAACATCGTCCCGGCCCTTTATGGATTTGTACCGCAAACTTTTTGCGGAGAATCAGTGGCCGAACTGGCCAATATGCGTACCGGCCGAAACAGCATCGTAGGAGACGGAGATCCTTTGGATATTTGTGTACTCACAGAACGCAATATTACCAGCGGCGATATTCTGGTAGAAGCCATTCCGATTGGCGGATTCCGGATGATCGATAAGAACGAAGCGGATGACAAGATCATTGCCGTGATGGCCAAAGACGAGATTTACAGCCAGTGGAAAGACATTGCCGACGCCCCGGAGCAGATCATCAACCGGCTGAAACACTACTTTCTTACCTATAAAAACATACCAGGCGAAAGCAAGGCGGTGGTGGAAATTACCGAAACATACGGCAGGGCAGAGGCTCACGAAGTGATCCGTCGGAGCATTGAAGATTATAACAAAACATACAGGTCGTATATGGACCTTGGTATTTAACTCATTAAATTGTGACTGGCCCATGCAATCCAAACAGCCCGATCCTTTGATTCAAGGAGAGATTGCCGATTACCGCTACGAAGACGGGATTTTGTATTCTTATTCCAAAAGTACATTGCGTACGGTTAAGAACATTTCGGAGAACATCACCCTTGTAAAACGCATCACCGGCAATAAGGTCGTTCCGTTGCTGATCTACCTCAGTAACTCGCCCGTACCGGATAAAGAAACGCGGCGTTTTTCCACGGAGCAGCTACCAACGGTGTACAAAGCCATGGCCATGGTATCGAAGCCAGGTCTTTCGAAGCTCATCATGAACATCCTGTTTCGTCTGAAACCGCCGCCAATCCCAATGAAATCGTTTACCAACGATGCAGAAGCAAAAGCATGGCTCGAGCAGTTCCTTTGACGTGCAGATTTAGTTTTTAACCGAATAGATTTCTTTCCGGATGCTTTTGATAAGTGCTTCGGATTCGGTAATGATCAGTTTGTAACCTGTTTGTTTGGCAAAGTCTTTTGCTCTGATGGCTTGTTTTAGCGCCTCATCGTAATTACGCTTTTTGTAGAGGATGCTGGCATAGGTGATGCATGGAAAGTAGCCGGGCTGCTTTTCGACATCTTGCTTAACCCAAAACTCGGCTTTATCGAGTAAAGGACCTGGAGGGAAATGATTGCTGATGTAGTAGGCTATCTCCGAGAAATACTGGAGATTAGCCGGCTTATTCAGGTAAAAATACTCTGCTTTTTCCAGGCAAAGCGTCGCGTATTCCTCCCATTTTTCGAGTTTGATCGCTGCTTTTAATTGGGCTTCGAATAGTAGCTTGTCGCCGTTGTCATACGCCAGCGACGCCACGTAGCTTTTGGCATTGTCGAATGCAGTCTGGCTAAAGGTATCCGCGTCAATGATCCTTTCAAGAGCTTTTTCAATCCGTTGGTTGATCACGCTAGTCACTTCTTCCTCGTCTGAAATTTTGGCAATGTATGCTTTTTGGTTTTTTACCAGGAATGCAAATTCAGGTGAATATATGTCCTGGGCATGTTTTTTTAAAATGGCCCAGTTTTTAACAGAAATGAGGCTGTCTCGCTGCAACGAGAGATAGCGTTCGAGTACCTTTTTTGAATCGAGGCGAGCCATGTAAAGCAGGTCGAGGTATTCCTCAACAAACGGGAGATCGTTTTGCTTCTCTTCGAACTGTTGCGCGTAATAAAGCAAGTTTCTGTTCGGATCATTGGCCCGCCTGGCGTGAGCCAGAAACAAGTCGGCACTCATCGCGCTACTCATCTTGTAAGCAAGGTTATCGGTGCTGTCTAAAAAAATGTAACAAGGAACAGATGTTATGTGAAAGCGATTCCCGATTTCGATACCTTCACCATGCTCAAGATCGAGTTTTATACATACAAAATGGGTATTGTAATAATTGGAAACTGAGTCGTTCGTAAATACGTTCTGCTCCATGTTTTTGCATGGTCCGCACCAGGAAGTGCTTATCGCCATAAAAATGAGTTTATGTTCGCGACTAGCGGCTTTTCTGGCATCCGCGAGGCTGATCTTTCGAAGCACAATCTTTCGGGGGGGAGTTATCCCGCAGAGGCAGATGGAACAGGCAAGTGCCGTTGTTAAGAGAAGTAAACGTTTCATCCTTGATTTTCCTTATAAAGATAAATGCGGTTGAACGGAACGGAAATACTTGGATTCAGGTAAATTCACGCGGGCTGTTTTTGTGCCGGAATCAGATTTAACGGATAAAAACTGGTTTTTACCGCTTTTTTAGTATCTTAGAACACCAAAGAACGACCAAACGTATGAAGCACTATCTTAGCGGTGTGATTTTATGTTTGTGTGTAGCCCTGGCTACCGCACAGAAAAGCAACAAACTTCGCATTGGCGAAAAGATTCCTTTTTCGCGGGTAGCTGTGTTCAACCAGGATAAAAAAGCAACGAACATCGATCTGCCCAACGACAAAGAACGAGTTGAGCGTTTTGTATTGGTGTATTTTTATTCAGCAGCAACACCGGTCAAAGAACTCATTTCATTTAACAATGATGTTGAGAGGATTCTGAACAAGTACCAGAATAATGGCTGCAAAGGGGCAGGGGAGATTGAGTACGTAGCCGTTTGTGTAGAAAAAGACTACGATAAATGGATAAAGGTACTTTCTGAGACTAATTACAATAAATCGAAATTTACCGGCAGAAAAACCAACTACCAGGCAAAAGCCGGCCTGAAGGACAAAGCCGTTTCTGCATTTAAAGTAACCAGCATGCCGGCGCTTTTTTTGGTGAACCCCACGGGCCGCCTTTATCTGGAAACAGATAGCTTTGAGCTGCTTGAAAAAACATTTCAAAATATTTGCCGCGTCAATGCTTCGTACTCTACGGCAGATATATCAGGGAAATTATTGGTTGGCGACAAGAAAAAGGCTCCGCTGACAGCCCATCAGGTTTACCTGGTAAAGGAAAACCGGGATACCATTCACAAAACAGCAACCGATAATTTTGGAGATTTCAGGTTCCGCCAGGTAGATACAACACAGAACCTGAGCATACGGATCGAGCAAAACGCAAAAACCAAAGGCGGGCCGAAAGTTTACCTTGCAAAACAGAATGGTGAGCTGGTTTCCGAGTTCAAGAAAAATGCGAATACCGGTTGTTGAAAGTTGACGTGGAGCGCTTGACGGAATTAGAGGAAAACGACGATATCACCGTGAAGTATAAAAAATTCGATGCTACCGGCAAAAAAGACCTGGTAGTTACAGAAAACATCTACTACGAATCGGCTCAATACAATATCCTTACCGAAGGCGAAATCGTGCTCGACAAGGTGCTCGCTATTCTGAACAACTATCCACTAGTGAAGCTGGAGGTAATCTCGCATACCGATTCGCAAGGCGATAACGCCAGCAACCTCAAATTGTCTCAGAACCGATCCAACGCCGTGATCGACTACCTCGTTGCCAAAGGCATTGCGCGCGATCGTCTCAAAGCCGTTGGAAAAGGCGAGGCAGAGATCAGGAATCGCTGTGTGGATGGGGTAGAGTGTTCCGATAAAGAACATGAATACAACCGGAGAACTGAGTTTAAGTTTTCCAGGAATTAGTGCGGGTTATTTGATACATTTACCAGATTACTTGCGTCTTTTTGACCTGCCTTGAAGTTTGCGAAAACATATAAGTACCAGTTGTACCTGCTGCTGGTGGTTTGTATCGCTTATGTGCCGTTTGTTTTTTATGCAGCCAGCCTGCCCAACGACGACATTGACGTAGCCTTGCCGGTTAAGTATTTTGCAGGCGAGTGCTTTCAGAACGGGTACCTGCCTTTATGGAATCCCTACCAAATCTGGGGCTTCCCGGCTCATGCCGATTTGCAATACACCAATTGGAACCTTGAAACACTACTGGCAGGCATTCTATATGGCTACGATTACCGCCTGCTGCATGTGCTGTTTATCGCTTACCTTTTCCTGGCAGCTCTTGGTGCATTCCTGCTTTTCAAACACTTGTCGGGCAAGGCGCGAACCGGCTTTTACCTCGCTTGCGTGTATGTGCTCAGCGGTTTATTCACGGCTCACACCCAGTCGCTCGTTACCATTCTCGGGCTCGTAGGCTTGCCTTGGGTGTTGTGGGCCTTTTTCCGTTGGATCGAAAAGCCGGCTATTTCAACAGCCGTTGTGCTTTGCCTCACATCTTATTTGCTCGCTACTCACGGTTACCAGGCCTTTGTGTTCATGATCCTGCCGCTATTTGCGTGTCTTTTTTTGCGGCGGCTGTACACTACATACCGTTTACCAGACAAAAGCCTGTTCCGCAAACTTGTGTTTACGGGAGGCATTGGGTTGTTCGCACTGTTGGTTTTGTCGGCGCCGGTCATCGTTTCCCAATTGCAGGCAAAACCTTTTGTGGGCCGGCTCAATGGGATGTCGGTGCAGGAGGTCATGATGAACCCTTTTTCACCGTTGAGCGCGCTTTCCTTTTTCAATCCGGCGCTTACACTCGGTCATGATGACTGGTTCCAAACGGAACTGACCATGCGCAACGCCTTTATGGGCCTTATTCCTCTTATGTTGCTGTTTTTTTCGCTTTTCAAACGCGGTAAAAACCAGGTGGAGTTGCTACTGCTCGCTTTTGCGCTGGTGTATTTGCTCGCATCCCTTGGTGATGTGATCCCAGTGAGGGCAGCACTTTATTATTTGTTGCCGGGGTTTAAACTATTTCGTTTTCCGTCGTTGTTACGGGTGGTGGCCTTGCTTTTTTTACTTTGTTACTGGGCCTTGAATTTTGATTGGAGTCTGCGCTTTTTGCAGGAGCGGAAACCGATGCGCCATTTTGCGCTGCTCTCGCTGAGCATTGCCAGCCTGGCTGCAGGGCTTATCTGTTTTGCAAAAGCCGGCCATTTGTCTTTTTTCCAACCTTCCGGCCTGGGTTTTCACCAACGCATTCTCAATGCCGGCAGTTGGGAAATTGCTGGTTACATTAGTCTCGCCCAAAGTATTCTGTTGTTTGTGTTGTTCTTGTTATGGAGGCGCACCGCCGACTTTTCCAGCATGTTCAGAAAGGTTGTTTTTCTAAGTATCGCCGAGTTGACCCTTGTGGTTTGGTTATACGGCCAATTTACCGCCTTTGGCACGCCGGCACCAACAACATTGCAAACCAGCTTTTCGAACATGCAGAAAGGGTTCCCTTTCCCATCGCTCGATGCCACCAGCGATGTCGGGTATAAATTTGGTTACCTGCAGCCTTTCTGGAAAAATACCGGAGCTTTTAAGAAACAGCTGGTAAACAACGATGCCTGGACCTCGTTTTATTTTGCCAATTACAATACCCTCAACGATCGTTATCCTGCTTTGCGCGACAGCCTGCTCAGCTATCCGTTTGTTTATTTTTCTCGTCCCGGGCTAGCAGAAATTCCAGCGAGGTTACCGGTAGATACCGCAGGGAATTTCATACAGCGTACGTTTCATGCGCGAACGGCGGCTGCCAAAATGCAGTACACCGTTTTTTCGCCCGAAAAAATCGGCCTCACGGTGAAAACGCAGACGCCTGTTATCCTCAACCTACAGCAATCGTGGTATTCCGGCTGGGAAGTAAAGGTAGATGGTATTGCGCAACCGGTTTTGTTCAATGCAGGGTTGCTGATGTCGGTCGCAGTTCCTGAAGGCCTACACAGTGTCACGTTCACTTACCAAAATCCAGGTTTCAGGAGAGTACTTGCGGTAAGCTACACCATGCTTGTATTGCTGTGTTCTGTTCTTATTATACAATCAGGCATGGTGCGCCGGCATAAAAGAGTCGCTGTATTGCTTTTTCTGGCGGGTGTTACGGGTTTGACTGCCCGTTTCTACGGGCGTAGTCCGCGTGACGGAGAAGTCAGAAATGGCTTTACCTACGATTTTTCGGCATCAACGCGTTACTATGATTTCAATACCAAATCAGAGATCGCTGCCTGCCTGCAGTCTGTTAACCGTGTTCAACCAAGGAACATCCGCTACAACTGGCATAATTACTACAACAGCCCAGAATTGCTATTTGCCCTGGGCGTTGATCCCGGTAACTTCCGTGCCGAACTACAACAATTGAATGGGCAGCTTGCAGCAAAACGGAACGCACAGACTACGGTGCTTCATCACATCCTTTTTGACAGTACTTACCGTCCGCAGACATTTATCGATACAACAGCAGCCCAAGGCTTTGCGCTGCGGCTGAATGGTAACGAAAATCCATACTCGGTGCCCGTTACTCTTCAAGTGAACCCCAATGGCCGGTCAGATGTGTATGGCTATGTAACCCTTAAAGCCGGTCGTTTTTCAGATGCTCATGTTGTTTGCCAGGTCAGGCACGCCGACGGAACAGAGGTACTACAGTATTTCCCGCTTAACAAGTATTTGGTTTACAGCGACGAGTGGGAAAAAATACCTTACGGTTTTGAGTTGGGTGTTTTGCAGCCTGGTGATACGCTGGCGCTGTTTCTGATGAATGCGAAACCTGCGCCGGTGTATGTTAAAAACATGACAGTGGAGGTATTTCCATAAAGGTTACAAATACGATACTAATGAAGACAAGGCGTTTCATTTTGCAGTTTTTACTGATGTTCAGTTGCCTCTTACCAGCCTCTTCGGTATTTGCGCAAACGTCGGTTGACAGTGGCTTTATCTGTATATATCCGATGGATCTTCCCCCTGTTTTTCCTGGCGGCGAGGA
>DAIUED010000150.1:0-8031 GCA_036845295.1 Bacteroidota bacterium | reverse complement strand
TGATTTTGTTGCAGATAACCCTTTCTGCACAAAAAGACACGGCTAATGGATCCAATCCTGAAGCTGATCTGTATAAAGCAGCAATGAAATTGATGGATTCTGCAAAATACGAAGAAGCCATTGTACCGCTTAAGAAAGCCGTTAAGATAAAAACGGATTATATTGAAGCCTGGAATAAGATGGCCCTTGCCAAACTGAAAACCAAAGACTACAAAGGCGCGGAAAAAGACCTGAAAGCTGCCCTGAAAATAGCTCCCGACAATTTTGAAGCGCGTAAAAACATGGCCGTTCTGTATTACGAAACACAACGTTTTAAAGAAGCCAAAACGGCCATCGATTCTGCCCTATCGGTAAGCAGGGACGATGCCGAACTCTTTTACTACCGCGGCAAACTCATGTACGACGGAAAGGCCTATAAACAAGCACAGGAGGCTGCCAACGAAGCCCTCGATATACGCCCGCAATACCTGGAGGCAATGCTACTGAAAGCTGATGCGAGGCTCGAATTAAAGGAATACCTTTACGTGATCCGCGAAATTGATGAGGCAATGAAAATTATGCCTGCTGACAAACCTATTTACAGCGCCTATAAAACCCGCGCCAAAGCGCGTTTTGAAACCAAAGACTACAAAAATGCCGTAAACGACTGGAATGTGTACCTTGAGGCTTTTCCGGAAGAAGAAGATGCACTGATTGCCCGGGGCGCCTGCAAAATTGAATCGGGCGACAACAGTGGCGCTATCGCCGATCTCGACGCCGCAATTAAGATTAATCCTAAAAACCCGGTGAGCTATAACTACCGTGGCGTGGCGAAAGGCGAAAACAAGCAATTTGTGGAAGGCCTGAAAGACCTCGACTATGCCATAAAGCTAAAATTCGATTATGCAGCAGCTTTTGTTAACCGGGCTGCTATTAAGTTTGCCAGCAAAGATAAGCGCGGTGCTTGCGAAGACCTCAACAAAGCCGACAGCCTTGGCGACGACATGGCTGTGAAACTCATCGAACGGTATTGCAAATACTAGATTGCCGTTCGACTGCTTGTGATTTATCGTTAAAGTATGCCTGCTTACCGAACCATCCGCTCGATATGTTGTATATTAGCAGTCACAACTTCCATTGCGTATGCGCACCGCAGTCTATAGAAAAGCCCGTTTCAACGCGGCACACCGTCTTCATAACCCGGCTCTCGATGCTGATACGAATCGCGAGCTGTTTGGTTTGTGCAACAACCCCAACTACCACGGCCACAATTATGAGTTAATTGTAAGACTTGCCGGCGAGGTCGATCCCAAAACCGGCTATGTTTACGACATGAAGTTATTGAACGAGCTGATCGAACGTGAAATTACCGAGCGCTTCGACCACCGGAACCTGAACCTTGATACCGAAGAGTTCCGGGACCTTAACCCAACAGCCGAAAACATTGCTCGTGTCATTTACGAATTGCTACGACCTCATGTTGATATGGCACTCGACCTCGAGATCACGCTTTACGAAACACCGCGCAATTATGTGGTTTACCCGGTGTTATAGGCGTTTTCGTTATCTATTGCCGCTGACGGCCGTTCTTATTGCCTGCCAAAACGAATCATTGCCTGCCCATTCGCTACAAATACGTGTCCAGGATTTTCAAGTCCCCCGAAAAGCAATTTCTGACTTCGCAAGCGACACTGCCGCACTGGAACGGTATCTCTTAAGCCGCCAACTGGTGAATGTACAAACAGAAAATCCGGATATCCGTGTGGCGCTTGCCTATGCTACCAATCAGAATTTTCTGCATAAAATCATGTATCAAGGCCTCAGCCGCTGTTACCTGCCATGCCAGGTAGCCACTAAGCTATCCAATGCCGAGTGTTTTTTGCAACGCGATTACCCAAACTACCATTTGGTAATCTTCGATGCTGTGCGGCCACTACACATTCAGCAACAAATGTGGGACGAATTAGACATGCCCGACTGGAAAAAAGTAAACTACCTGGCTAACCCATCGCAGTATTCTCTTCATAATTACGGCGCTGCGGTGGATGTAGGCCTTATTACCGATACCGATTCGCTGCTGGATATGGGCACAGGTTTCGATACGTTTAGCGAATTGAGTCAGCCAAAGTATGAAGATCGTTTTTTGAAAGACGGTCGTTTGAGCCAGCAAGCCTATCAAAACCGGCTTATTTTACGACGGGTTATGTTAAAAGCTGGCTTTAGCATGATATATACCGAATGGTGGCATTTTAATGCCACCAATAAACAAACAGCAGCTGCCCGTTACGGCCTCATCGAGTAGTGCTCCGGGTGGAATTCAAGCCTAACAAAAACGGTTAATCGCGAAGCTGCGTGGCGCTATCTTTGCCCAGGTATTTATTAATCATAAAATGCCCGAAGTAGATTAACGGAATAAGGGCCAGGGCAATAAGCAATTTAAAGGCGTAACCCCAGGACGCGTTGGTAGCAAATTCGGTTAGCGTCCATTTTCCGGGAATAACAAAGGCGATGAATTGAACGATGAATGTGTCGATCAATTGGCTCACGACTGTACTTCCGGTTGCCCGGAGCCAAATATGCTTGTCGCCCGTGACGCGTTTAAAGATCCAAAACACATAGACATCAACCAGTTGCGACACAAAAAACGCCGTGACACTGCCAACAATGATCCATTGCGATTGCCCGAATACGGTTTGAAAGGCTTCGTCGGAAACAGGGGAAAACGACGTGGCCTGGGTATGAATAGCAATGCTGAGAAGAATGAACGTAAACGAGATCAAGCCTACAGTGATGTATGTTAGTTTCTTTACTCCGTCTTTTCCGAAATGCTCATTGATAAGATCGGTTAAAATAAAGACAATGGGCCATAGGATAATACTGATGCTTTGGGTGAACAGCCCGAAATACTGAACGAGCTTGCCACCAATGAGTTCGGCTACGATAGCATTGGTGATGAAAAATCCTGCCAATACCAGAAATACGAGGTCTTTTTTGCTCTTAAAATTCACCCAGTTTACTTTGTTTTGCAAGATTAGGAAAAATCCATTGATGTTGATACATTATTTACTAAATTTAGATCGCTTAAATGATTCGACGCTTCCAAAATACATTCGGGAGGATTTTTCCTGTCTTGGCTCTTGCCTGGCTGTTGCCACAATTGTTGCTTGCACAAAACCTTAAATTCAAACGATTAAGTATTGACGAGGGACTTTCGACCGTAAGCGTACGAACAATATTCCAGGACTCACAGGATTTCATTTGGATTGGTACGCAGGATGGGTTGAACCGTTACGACGGCTACCACATTAAAACGTATAAAACCGATCAGTATGATCCCTACTCCATCTCATCCAATTACATCAACTGCCTGTATGAAGATGAAAACGATTTTTTATATGTTGGGACCGACGATGGAGGCCTTTCCGTACTCGACAAACGCACCGAGAAGTTTACGAACTATCGCCAGAGCACAGGCAAGCATGCACTTTCAAATAATTCGGTTCGCCATATCATCAAATTAAGCCATGACGAACTCTTGTTGGCTACCGAAAATGAGTTGAATCTATTCAATACAACGACCAAGAAATTCGAAGTCATTTCCTGCATAGATTCGCTGGCTCCCGCCAACTTGAAATATATTTTTAAAGACTCTAAGGGGCGCATATATCTTGCTTGTATCGATAACGGTTTGTATGAATTCAATACGCGCTCCAAAAAACTCATGCATCATCCTCTCAGTGAGAGAATTGCAGGTTTACCGAAAGGCGATATCGCAGCTTACGGCATGAACTGCCTGACAGAAATCAACGGCATGCTTTGGTGTGGAACTGATCTTGGTGTGCTTGTATTTGACCCCGGCACCAATAAGTTTGTGAAGTGCATTAGTTTCGGGTTGAATAGCCTAAACAACCGCATCCGCTCGTTTGCCTCCTCTCAAGAACCTGACCATCTGTGGATCGGTACCTGGGGCGGATTGGTGGATTATGCACTCGATAGTGAAACTTATACCTTTTCCACCAACGATTTATCAAACCCTAATTCCCTTTCCGACAACAAGATATCCTGTCTTTTTACGGATAAGCTAAAAAACTTATGGATAGCAACCGAAGATAAGGGCGTTAATATTTACTTTATTTCTTCGAACAAATTTCCCCTCTGGGACTCGCATAGCGGGCTCACCAACGATTTCATTTATGCTATTCTGCAAAGTAGCGACGGCACATTCTGGGTGGGTTCGGCAGAGGGCCTTTACAAAAAAACACCGAAAGACAAAACCTTCACCGACCTTACTGCGGTACTAAAAAAGCACAGGGCAACCACCGTTCTGAGTCTGCTGGAAGACCTCGACGGACGTATCTGGATCGGTACGTTTGGCCAGGGCATTATTATTTACGATCCTAAGCGCAACGCATCCAAAATGGTGTTAGGCGATAATAACCTTGGCGGCACAGTACTTAAAATGATCCAAACCAAAAGCGGTGCAATCTGGGTAGCCACATATGGCGATGGCTTGTATGCCATTAACCCCAATACGCTCACCGTAAAGCGTTTTACAACCAACCAGGGCCTGCCTTCCGATAAGGTAAATACGATATACGAAGATCCTAAGAATAACAGCTTATGGGTAGGCACTGCCGGCGGCGGGCTCTGCGTGCTGGATTTTGTGACCAGCATCGACCGGCCGGTGATTACCCTTTACCAGCATCAGGATAACAAGAACTCGATCAGCTCCAACAGCGTTAACCATATTTTCCGTGACCCGAACGGCTACTACTGGATCTCGACCAACTACGGACTCAACAAATTTGACGCTGGCAAAAAACAATTCCTGGTTTATACCGAAAAAGATGGTCTCCTGAATAGTTACATTTATGCAGCATTACCCGACGAGCAAGGTAATTTATGGTTACCCACCAATTTCGGACTTACCAAATTTAACCCGAACATACCTAACGAAAACGGTTCTGCTTTCAGGAACTACAATACCAAAGACGGAATTCAAGCCCGCGAATTCAACCTGGGTGCTTATTACAAATGTGCTGACGGCGCGATGCTGGTTGGTGGAATCTCGGGCCTGAATTATTTTAACCCGAAAGACATTAAGGAAAGCAGCATCACGCCCAACACGTTCATCTACTCGTTCTCGAGGCAGGGTAAAGAGATCCGTACAGACAGCAGCATTCTTTACATCAAGGACATTAAGCTCGAACACAAGGAAAATTATTTCACATTCGAGGTTGTGGCCCTCGATTACCAATCGTCGGGTAAAAACAAATTCATGTACAAACTCGAAGGGTACGACAGCGATTGGTCTTCACCTTCCGACGTGCGCTTTATTTCTTATACTGAGTTGCCCGGCGGCGATTACACGTTTAAGGTAAAAGCGACCAACAGCGATGGCGTATGGGGCGAGAAACCCTTTGAGCTGAAAATTACCGTTATTCCACCCTGGTGGCGAACGACCTGGTTCTACATCACCGCTATCATCCTGCTTTTTGGGCTGGTAATTGGGTTTACCAGCTATCGCACCAATGCCGTAAAAAAAGAAAACAAGATCCTTGAAAACAAAGTGGCGGAGCGCACCCGCGAACTTGCGGAAAAAAACAAGGATATCACGAGCAGCATCGAATACGCCAAACGGATCCAGGAAGCGATCCTGCCTTCGCGCGACCTTATCTTTTCGCAGCTGAACGATGCATTTATTCTATACAGACCTAAAGACATTGTTAGCGGCGACTTTTACTGGTTTGGCGAAAAAGACCAATACAAGATCATCGCATCGGTCGATTGCACAGGCCATGGTGTGCCTGGGGCTTTTATGAGTATGATCGGCCATAACCTGCTTAACCAGATCGTTTCCGAAAAAGGCAACTACGATCCGGGTATCATCCTGAACGAGCTGCATAAAGGCGTACAGGCTGCGCTGAAACAGGGACAAAACCAGGTAGATACGAATGATGGCATGGATATCTCCATACTCGCCATAAACACCTTAACCCGCGAGGGGCTTTGGGCCGGGGCCTTCAGAAATTTGGTGGTCATTAAAGAAAACGGTACCCTCGAAAAAACCGAAGGTAATAAATACCCGATCGGCGGAGCCCATTTCGACCTGCATCGCACTTACGATACCCATCAGCTTCGGTTCGATCAAAACGATATGCTGTACATGTTCAGCGACGGTTACGCCGACCAGTTTGGAGGCGATAAAGGAAAGAAATTTATGGTGAAACGTTTTTACGATCGGTTATTGAGCATCCACACACTACCCGTGGCCGAGCAACGTAAAAACCTGGAAAGTGCTTTCGATTCGTGGAAAGGCAATTATGAACAAGTAGATGATGTGCTGGTAATAGGCATCAGGCTTTGATTTATTTTTAAGAAAGATTTTTGAAGTCATTTTTGCCCGAATCGACGGGCGATTGGCTTATGAGGGGGATAAACCTGTAAAAAAAAGCGATAAATTTATTTTTGTAATGAATTTATTTTATATTTGAGATTGAAATTGGCACCTTTATTGCTCATATTTCCAACATAAACCCCAACCGATGAAAAAAACATTATTTTTATCTTCTGCGCTTGTTGTTTCCTCTCTACTGATTTTTAATGCCTGTAAAAAGAAAACCGAAGTGGATAACGAAACCCAATCGGTGGTGGATAATGCTATTTGCGAGCAGCAGTTCATGTCGATCCAACCGATCGTGAACGACAAAAGCATTAGCTCAAAAGGCGTGAAGCGTACCAATACCTGTGAAACGTTCAACATCGTATCTGGTGATACAACGGATGTAAACAATGATAAAGTTTACGATAACGGGCCTGTAACATTTGAGATCGACTATGGTAGCGGCTGCGTGGGAAGCGACGGTGTGCTGCGTAATGGTAAGATCCGTTTTTCGACTACCAAACGATGGTCTGTTTACAATAACGAAGTAACCATCGATCTCATAAATTACAAAGCCAATACTGTTTCCTATTCGGGCCAGATCAAAGTAACAAGACCAGACTCTCTTACCATTGTTACCGAAGTGGTGAATGGCCATTGCACAGACGGCAGCTGGAATATTGACTATGCCTGCACCAAAACCCTCAAACAAATTGCCGGTTACAATACCAAAGGCGATGTTTCGGACGATGAGTTTTCGATGACCGGCAGTTCCAGCGGCAAGAACCGCGAAGGCCGTAATTTTACCACCAATATCACCAACGCACTTATCAAAAAAGCCTCTTGTAAATATATTTCTTCAGGTACACTTGAACTTACGCCCGATGGATTTAAAACACGCATTGTTGATTTTGGCAGCGGCACCTGCGACGATGATGCAACGTTTACCGTAAACGGGCAAACCGTTTCCTTTAAACTGAAATAAATATAGTACAATCAGCCCCTATGATTGACGCGTTCAATATATATGATAACATGGAGAGGAATAACATTCTTCTCTCGTTTAAAGGTGATATCACGTCCGAATTGCTGACGTCGATTCTTCAGATCATGGAGAATAAGATGGACAACATGATGGAAGAGCCTAAGACCAAAAAAAAGGTGTATAACGTGCTGGTGGAATGCCTACAGAATCTGTACCACCACATGGACGATGCCACCGACGAGAACGGCGACAAAAACAGGAGTGCGATCTTTATGATCGCTAAAAACAAAGCGTCATACAACATCATTACCGGCAACTACATCCTCAACGAAAATATTCATGGATTGAAAGGCCGTCTCGACGATGTAAACTCACTCAATAAAGACCAACTGAAGGATTACTACAAAGCTGTACTCAACAACGGAGAGATGTCGCTAAAAGGCGGCGGAGGCTTGGGAATGATTGATATTGCACGCAAAACAGGTGAAAAATTAGAGTACAATTTTTTGGAAATTGATAATAAAGTTTCGTTCTTTACACTCATCATAAAAGTAACACAACCACAACTCATACAATAAATTAAGCCCTATGGAAAAATACGCTATCGAAGGCACCCCAAAAACACCAACCATTTCGTTCGATATCCCGAATGGTGTGTTAGAAATTAAAGGAAGATCCATCCCCG
>DAIUED010000149.1:0-8117 GCA_036845295.1 Bacteroidota bacterium | reverse complement strand
GTAAGGAACAATGCTACTTACAATCGTGTTTCCGTTATTGCCGGTAGCGGCAGGATTGCCATTGAAGAAAAGCATGTGTTCGTTCGACTCTTCACCTGCTATCACTTTAGACGTGCTATCGGTTGGGTTTTTAGACTCGTCGAGGATATACACCTCTGTGAAATAGGTTGTGTTGGCATTGATAACGAGTGTGTCGTGGGTGCCGCTTTCATTCAAAAATGCGCCCGCTGTTCCGCCGTCTCCGTCGGGATCCTTGTAAGCATACGTTTTTGTGATGCCACTTGCCGAATCTTTCAGTGCCAGACGCAGGGTTGTAATAACTTCCGGTGGATCGGTTGGCGCAATAGGCGTTTCTACGATCGGTTCTTCCGTTTTCTTGTCTTTTTTGCAGGCGCTGAATCCCAGGGCTGCAATTGCCACAATGGCAATGGTTTGGATGGTTGTTTTCATTGGTTTGCTTTTTATTGGTTATTGGTTTTTATTTATCGTAAGCTGTAAAAGGCACTCTTAAGCGTAACGTGAAGTTGCGGCCCTGGCTGTCGGCAAAATAGCGGAAACGATCCAGGTAATCGCGGTAAACGGTATTCAGTAAATTGGTAGCGGTCATACTGATCACAATCTGCTGTTTCCCGAAGCGGAACCTTGAGCCAATCTCAGCACTCAACAAGCCGTAGGCCTTGGGTGGCGGTGCAAAATCGGTGCTATCTGGCACCCGCCATTGTTTGGTTATGTATTGGTAACCGCCCTGTATATAGGCTTCTTGCAAAACTCCTGAAAAACGGCGAAATACTTTAGCATCCAGCGAATACCGGTCGGCTGGCATGTACACCAGGTAATCGTCAATGCTGTAATTCCAAGCGCGCAATAGCATGGATTTAGCAGTGATTTCAAGGCTATTGAAAAAAACAGCGCTGGCCTTGCCGTCGAGCCCACTGATTCTTGCGTCGGCCTGCATGTAATTAAATACCGGATAGGCGCCCTTGATGGTAAGTTCGGGCTGGTTGCCGGGGTTCAGGTAAATGAAGTTGCTGAACTGGTTATGGTAAGCGGTCAATTCAAATGCATAGTTTTTCGTTTGGTACAAGCCCGTCACGGTGAGGTTGTAAACTTGCTCGGTTTTAAGGTTGGGATTTCCCCGCTCGATGGAGCCAAGTCCCTGGTGAAGCCCATTGCTATATAACTCATTGGGAGCCGGAGCACGCCAGGCCGAACCCGCATTGACAAAAATATGAAACGTTTGGGTAGGTTTAATGATGGCTCCCAGGTTCCAGGAAATATTCCTGAACTGGAGGTCGGGACTTTGAAGTACATTGCCTGTATAATAGTACGACTGGAGGTGTTTCTGGTCGAATCGCAAACCGGCTTCCAGCTCCAGGTGTTGCCTTACATAGCGTTCGGTGGCAAACACGCCGAAAGTGTTGTTTTTGAAATTGGGAATAAAAAAGCGACCCAGGTAAACGTTTTTTTGGTTCATGTAGCTGGCACCAAACTGCCCTCTGAACGATTTGATATTAAGGTGCTCCAACACCAGTTCGGCCGTTTGTGACGTGATGCGGTAGTCGAGGTCGGGCTTATTAGGATCTACATAGGAAGTGCTGCGCGGTGGCGTTTTGTCAAATTCTTGCCGGATGTTGTATTGGTAGGCGTATTGTGCGTTGAGCAGCCATCGTGGCGCCAGGTGTATATGGAGTTTTGCCTTGGCAAGCTCGTGGCTCACGTCCTGGTATGGCCGGCCAATGTCGTATGAAAAAGAAGCGAGGCTGTCTTGCGGCTTGGCTGACGCAAAAGCTGCTTTCAGGTCGGACAGGTTGCCAATATGGGCGCCGGTGAAAATGCCTACTTTGGTATTGAATTGGGAGTAATACGCTTCCAGGCCTATGTTTTTGCGGTGGTAGCCGAGGGTATAGGAATAGTTCATTTCTTCCACGCCGGTATTTTTGAGGTAGTATTGAGGCGTGCGGATGTTGCCTCCTTTCCGGTATGTTCCCTGCGCCCTCCAGCTCAGTCCTTTCAATTGATCGAAGTAGCCCTGGAGAATACCGGACGCGGTGCCGCTCTGGCCGTTGCTCATGCCTACGAGATTCACTTCGCCGGTTACGGAAGCGGTGTCAGGAAGTTCGGCAGGCTCAACCAAAATCACGCCGGCCATGGCATCGCTGCCGTAGCGTACGGCATTGGCGCCTTTAATTACCGATAGCTTGCTGGCAATAAAAGGATCTATTTCCGGGGCATGTTCATTGCCCCATTGCTGCCCTTCCTGACGGATGCCATTGTTCAGGATCAGGACACGATAACCCTGCATGCCGTGTATCATCGGTTTAGAGATGGTGCTTCCCGTATTTAATGTGGTAACGCCGCTGATGAGCTTTAGCGATTCTCCCAATGATTGGCCCCTGGTGCGGTCGAGATCCGCGTCTTTCAATTCGTTTACCGTTTGCGAACGGATCATGTCTGGTTGTTTGTCCATGACATCAATTTCGCCGAGCTCGATAGCGCTGTGCGGCAGCCTAATGGTGAGTTTGAGGTCTTTTTTCAGATGCACACCAATTAAGGTGTCGCGGCAGCCGACATGCCTGATCAATAATGTGTGGCTGCCGGCACAAAGGCCTGTAAATTTGAAAATGCCGTGTTGGTTTGTGATCTGCGTTTGGTCGGCGTTGGTGAGGATCACAAACGTTCCGTCCAATTCGCGACCATCGTCAAGGTCGATCACCCGCCCGGAAAGTCCATAGCTGCAAGGCGCCTGTGCGGTCAGAACGAGTGGTGTGGCTATCAGTACAGATAACACCAGAAAGGCTATGCGTTGGCATAAACTCAACATGGCAGTGGAAACTAATGGAATGTGCTAAGAAATTTATTTTACCGGGTCGTAGCCACTTCCTCCCCATGGATGGCAACGCAGAATGCGTTTTAAGGCCATCCAGCTCCCTTTAAAAGCGCCATATTTGTTAATGGCGTCGATCCCGTACTGCGAACACGAGGGTGTGAAGCGGCAGGAAGGTCGTAAAAGCGGTGAGATGCTGTACTGGTAAAAGCGAATAAACGCCAGGGCAATAAACTTCAATAAGTCCTTTTTTTTTAATGAATAACTTAATTTATTAACCGGAATAAATTAAGCTACGGGCGGACCACGCAAAGGTGGCGTTACGTATGGTCGGGCAAGCGTGTCTTGCTGCCTGTAGAAAAAAGCATGTTCCCGGATTTCGCCCAGCGGGAGAAAACTCAGGATAAATTTAAAAACAGTATAATAAACCGATACATCAAATTTTTCGAAGTCACAATCCTTGGTATTCTTATCATTGTTAAACGACAACCCGTTCGCTGTGTTCTCAATAGCCTCGTGTGTGTGTCCTAGCAGCGAGTGGATGTAAACTTTCGGAATAGCTGCAAAAAGAATAACAGCCAGCAAAAACGAAGAAAAAAATATGCGATAATTTGCTTTCAACGAAGCAAATATAGGTCTTTTTTTAGAAAAGTGCCGGTCTTAACGTATTTTTTGAAAATGCTCCAGTCTTCGTGAGCACTACCCCCAAAAAACCGTAGGCGTTTTTTTAGGCAGGCCCGAGCCCTTATTTTGTTCCCGGAACAGCGATCGAATTGTAGGCCGTGGCACTTAGTTTTTTTCCGCTGGCAGCATCAAATGCATACAATTCAGTGGCATTGGTTAGGTAAATGATCTTTTCGCCTGGTACGAAACTGCTGATAGCGCCCAAAGGTTTCAGGTCGATGGTGTACAGTGTTTCCCCACCGGTAGTTACTTTCGACAATAAGTCTCGATCTTCATATTCATTCCAGGTTTTCGAATGGAGTACATAAAAGGCATTATTGTCGGCGTAAGCGTCGCTACTATTGATACGATTCAACAAAATGGGATTTAGCCAATAGCCGTTGCCCATGCGGTGTTTATAGTCTTGACTGGTGCCGCTTTTGAGTGGCCTGACTACCAGGAACGCGCGGTGATCGCCATCATTTGGGGCAAAATATACTTTTTGCCCGGCTATTTCGCCGGTGCGGCTCCCTTTATTGGGTTCCTGCCCGCTATCGAAACTGCTTTTCCTGTCGGTCATGCGTTTTTCTTCCAACGATAAATAAAGTACCTGGCCGTCAGAGATCTCCAGCTCCATTATATCTACGCTCGAGGGTACACGCCTGTATCGTGTAATGCCTGGTTTGCAGCCTTCGAATTTGGTACTCAGCGATTCCAGGTTTGCCCATTCTTTGCCGGATGCAATGTCAATGATGGACAGTTTGCCTTCGCATTTGCAGTTAAACGCCAACAAATTCGAAGAAAAGGCAATCACTTCATCCATGTAGCGTGTGCCGCATGCCTGGTGGTTGATGCAAGCGGCTTCCTGGCGATAAGCCAGGCCGGGCTTGCCGTTTTTTATGCGCAATACCGTGAAGAGACTGTTTTCATGCTGATAGGTGCTGGTTCGATCTATAGAGCTGCTTGAATATTCGCTGTGGTCGGTGTAGAACAATGAATGTAACCAAAGGAGCGTGTCTCCATTGGAGAAAAACCATTTGGCATCGGCTATGCGGCCGGGAACCACTTTTGTGTCTGCGGGCGACGGCTGGCGGCAGGAGATCAACCCAAGCATCATCCCTAAGTAAATGCTGTATTTCATTACGATCGCTTTCATGGCTGGTGGTTATGATAACTAAATGTACATAAATAACACGGCGCCATAAAGAGCATGACGCATTTGGCAAAAAAAAAGCGTAAGACTACCTGCTTTTTCAGGAAGAAGTTGCCGGGTTTCTGCCGGTATCCACTAAAAAAGCCGGATAAAGAATTATCCGGCCAATAAAATTGAGTGTTAATTGTGATTATCCCTCAACGTAAGTTTTAAAGTTATTCAGGATAGCCTGCCAGCCAGCTTGCTGCATGTCTTCCGGGTTTTGATTTTCGGGTTCAAATTCTGAGCGGATGCGTGTACTCAGACCTTCGGAAGTAAAATGAACAGATACTTTTCGCCCATCGTCAAGCGTATAGGCAATAAGTTCGTGGGGTTTAACATGGGTATAAATCCCTGAAAAATCGAACCCGAAACTACCGTCTTTTGCCTCCATGCGCGAGAGGAATTTTCCGCCGGCACGCAGGTCGTTTTCGGCTTTGGTGGTGTGCCAGTCGTCGGATGCACTGTTCCATTTTACAATGTCTTCCGGGCTGCTCCAGGCTTTCCAGACAGTTTCGATAGGTGCGTTTACAAGAGCTTCAATGGTAAGGGTGTTGCTTGACATAAAGGTTATTTGGTTTTTAAGGTTAATAAATAAAGAGCATTTTTAACGGCATACCGACATGACAATGCATTCCAGGATAAGACGTGTAAAGCTAACACTGGAACTCAGCAAAAAATCTGCCGTAGCGTAAAGAAATTCATGTGCTGGTTTTTTATCGATGCCGTTTCCGGGAATGTTGTGCAGGGCCATGTACGAAAACAGCCTGTCTTTAGCCGATTTATCGTGCAGGATCGTTTCTGCCTGATCGTTGCTGAGTGGGTAAACCTCTCCACAAAGTGTTTCGCTGAAATAGTAAAAAACGTTCAGGTTATTCTCTGTTTTGTAAACATAGGGCGCTTCCGTACGCCATAGCACGAGCGAGTGGCCGTTATAAATACGACGACGCTCGCCATAATCATTTACCAGGCCCCACACATCGGTTGCTTTCACACGAAAGTCGGCCTTATGTTTATCCCGAAAAACAATACATGAATCGTCGCGCTGTATTTTGTAACGGTTGGCGTAAACGGTATCGGCAATGATGCGTTGCCCGTTGAAATAGATAAGCACCGTCTTTCCGAATACCGGCTGGCGGTTCATCAGGCTATCGAGCTGCCTGTTGATGCCCTCCGGGCAGGTAGCGCCCTCACCCGAAAAAACCGTTTGTCCGGACAGGATATTGGAGTTCAGCAGCATCCAAGAACCAAGAATCATCAGGGTAATTTTTGTGAGCATAACCTAAGACTTACATAACCATCGAAAGTAAACAATTATTTCGTTGGATAAATTGCATATGGTTTTTTTAGGAAAAATTAGAACTCGATGTCGATTTCATATTTGACGAGCAGTCCGGCAATGCCTTCGTGGGAAAACCTGGCGCGCTTCAGGCGATTGATTTCAGGATCGAGGGAATAATAGCGTGCCGAACGAAAGTCGGCTTTTTCCAGAATCGTATTCACAAAACTGGTGTCCGGCAAATCGCAGTCTTTGAACACGGCCTGGCTCAAATCAACCTCTTCAAACTGCATGTCTTTCATCGAGCATCCCGAAAAAACCGTTTTGGCCATTTTCTTTTTAAAAAACGAGGAGTAGTCGAGTTGGCAGTTTCGGAAGCCTACCTGGAAGAGGAAATCATTGCAATGGCTGAAATTGATACCCGTGAGTTTGCAACCCGAGAAATGCACTGTTTTTAAGCCTGTGTTATTGAACTGGGCCAGCGCAAAGTTGCATTCTTCGAACTCACAATCGATGAAGTTACAATTGGTAAATACCGTTTTGCTAAACTGGCAGCCTTTGAAATGGCAATTATGGTATTCCTGTTTAACAACAGCTTGTTCCGAAAGGTCAATTTTTTCGAAGCGTTCGTGTTCGTATGGTCCTTGAAGCATGGGTTTTCAATTTGCATGATAAAGATCGCAAGTTGCCGTCATTGGCCAATCATTTTTTTGAATAGTTATTAAATAGCCGCGAGTTTATCGCACTGTGTAACGCTTTCCGCATACCCCGAAAGCACTTCGATTGTCAAGATGTGGCTTCGCCAGAACACTTCGAATGCAGAGCGGTATGTTAGATTTCACTTCTATTTTTTCCGTTCGCAGGCTCTTTTTAAGTCCTCCGCATAGTCTTTCGTAATTGGTTCTCCGCCAAGTTTTTGGCAAAGGTCGTAATTGATGAGCTGCATTTTACCAAGTTAGGCACATACGACGAGCCATTCGAGTTTATGATCCAAACATTATCAGTATCACAGGCATTGAAGGTGTAAGAATACGAGGTTGGCAAAGGCATCAATCCAATATTATTCAGAGCATATGTACTCGAATCTTCACAGTCCCCGACCTGCTTCCAATGGTGCCCGACGAAATCGCTAATGTAATTGCATCTTTCAGTACAGGTCGGCGGTGTAACTTCCGGCAGCTTTTCTTTTTTTGCAGCCAAACGCAACTATAACCAACAAGCAGAACAGAACATGTTTAACGATCTTCATGTTTTCCAATATTTAATTTGTAAAAAACACCTAAAGTAAAATTCAGGGTGTTGTATGAAAGTCGGTAATAACGCATTGATGAGATAGTTCCAGTACCAAAAGTATAGTGATAGCGGTTCTCCCAATCCATGTCAGAGTGAGTGTATTGGTAAGACGAGCTAATGAAGTTATAGATGAAATTTACTTTTGCCGATAACCCGAATTTGTCTTTATAAATCAACCGTTCATACATTAGGCTTGCGTTGAGCGCTGTTATTTTTGGCCCTGATAGCGGGGAACTTTGCCTTGCCTCGATATTTGAAAAACTGGAATTGGCAGGAACACTTTCATAATGGCGATCTACATAGTTCTGCTTTGAATTGTAGTATGCCCGGTTTATCCCTAATGAAAACACTATGTTATTTTCCTTAAATGGATTTTCATAATTGAAATTTATTCCTATTTGATTTCCATATAGATACAAGTTATCATCAAAAGTGATATAACCAATTGTTGATTTATAGTCAAAAGATACCACTTCCACGTCTTCAAATCTGACGAAGAGATTATTTTTAAATTTCATGTAACTAAGCGATACTCCAAAATGCTTGCTAAATGTAAACGTTCCATCAATGTCTACTGTATAGGCATCTCTTCCTTGTCCCTCATTCTTTAGATCGCTTGCATTTGCCTTATTCGAAAACACCTGGTTAAGGCCTGCGCCCGCGAGCAGCCGGACATTCTTCTGAGCTATGCCAGGTATGACTTTAATAAAGGTTATGAAGAATAGAAGGCTAATCTTTAATAATCCTGTATGTGCTTGCTTTTCCATCTTTTGAATAATCCTTACCAAGTATAAGCCCTTTAAATGCAGCGGTGACCTCCTCCCGAAAAACTGTGCAGAACTAAATTAGAGAAAAGTCGGTGATTT